>LNEX01000267.1 GCA_001464165.1 bacterium Ga0077546 | reverse complement strand
AACCAAACCTTTTTCGTTAGATGAGTTGCTTGCAAGGGTTTCAGCCATACTGCGTCGCCCCCGTTCTGGCAAAGTATTTGATGTGCTCAAAGTTGGTGAATTAAGCCTTGATCGCAAGTGTGGCCTGGCAAAAGTCGGCAGCAAAGAAATTACTTTGCACGCCAAAGAGCTAGCCTTGCTAGAGTTTTTTATGCGTCATGAAAATCAGTTCTTTTCGGCTGAGGAGCTACTAAACAGATTATGGAGCTCAGAGTCTGATTCAACAGAACAAGCAGTGCGAAAATGCGTGGGCCGGTTGCGGCAGAAGCTTGATTCTGAGTTGGCACCGGGTTATATCGTTAATATCAAAAATTTGGGATACAAAGTCGCCAAGCCCGACTCAACTACGTGATATGCCAATCGTATTGACTTCAGGAGTGCTCAGTTCATGATTGCCATCGAGAAGATTAGAGAACTGGTGATTGAGCCCCTCGGTGACAATCGTCCGGCCTATGTTACATCGGCAAGTGGGCTTGTCCGGCTCGATAATCGTGTTTATATAGTTGCAGACGATGAGTTGCACCTAGCAGTGTTTGATCTGAAAAGCAGTCAGCCTGGTCGTTGGCTCAGGCTCCTCCCTGGGATGCTTTCGAGTAATTATAAAGAGCGCAAGAAGCAGAAGTCAGACTTAGAGGCAATAACGCGCCTACAACCTGACGTCTACGCAGCAGCTGGTGCACTTCTGATGGTGCCCTCGATGTCACGGATAAATCGCATTAGCGGCGCTATGATCAAATTAGAAAAGGATTTAGTCGTCAATGAATCTAGTGATTCTCCTATCCCAATTGATTTTTCTGATATTCGCAATAAGCTTACAGAGTCAATTGATGGTCTGAACCTCGAAGGTATTGCCATTCAGAAGAAAGTGACAAAACTCTTTCATCGCGGCAGCAAGACAAAAGGAAAAAGTGCAGTTGTTGAACTGGATACCGAAGCTTTTTTACACGACTTGCATGATACGCACAAACCAAAGAGTAGTTGCATTTCAAAATTGAGAGAATATGATCTCGGTGACATTGAAGGAGTAGGTTTGTCTTTTACCGATGCCGTACCAATGCCCGATGGGCGCATAATATTCTTAGCCGCGGCCGAGGCCACGGATGATGAATATGAAGACGGAGCATGCCTTGGTTCGTCACTCGGAATCATGAAAGAGAATGGTGACATTGAGCGCATTGTTCGCATTAGTGGTCGCGAAAAGTTTGAAGGTATTTGTGTCGATTATTCGAGTTCCGGAATTAGCACAGAATTTATCCCAGGTGCTGTTGTCCATACTTTAGAAGTTCTTCTTGTCTCCGATACCGACAACGAGAAGTTTCCATCAAATCTCTACCGGGCATCTGTAAGTCTAAACTGAAGACAAAAAGGTAAAGCACAGATGATAGGAATAATCGGCGCTACGGGCTTTACCGGTCAACTTGTCGCCAGCGAACTAAAAAAACGAAAAGCTGAGTTTTTCATTGCCGGTAGAAATGAACAGTTGCTGCAAGCACTGTCAGAGAGTCTGGACGGCGTTCCATTTCGTATAATTGATGTTCAAGACCGCTCAACATTCAATGCCTTAGATGGTTGCAGGGTCATAATAAATTGTGCTGGACCATTCACTGATTTCGGCGAACCAATAGTTCAAGAAGCAATTGCGCGTCGCGCCCATTATCTTGACACCACAGGCGAACAGGGTTTCATTAAACTCGTTTATGACAAATATCATGAACAGGCAAAAGCCGCAGGAATTGTTTTGGTTCCTGCTTGCGCGTATGAGTATGCCATCGGGGACGCTATGGGAGCCCAGTTGTGCCGCGATTTTGCTCAATGCCTCGCAATTGAATTTATTTATCACTTGAATGAAATGCATACCAGCCCCGGTACTCGCAAGAGCATTGTGCGGGCGTTTGGGGCTCCTGGTTTTTTCTTGAGAAATGGGCAGCTCGTTGAAAGTAGACCTGGCGCTATATCAAGAAAAGCGCACATCGATGGGCAAGCTTTTTCAATAGTGTCTTTTCCTGCTGGCGAGGCTCTGATGCTGCCCCGTCACACAAATGTGCAAGACGTAAGCACCTACTTTACGGCAGGAGCACCACTGATAGTACTTCAAGCGTCAGCAGCTTTGGGTCATCTTCTAATGAAAGTAGCGGGCGACTTCATCGTCAAGAAGACTTCCGCGAAAACGCCAGCCATCGCTGAGCGGCAGAGCACTACATTTTTAATTGAAGCAAGCACAATAATCGATATGTCCTCGCATAGAATCACAGTCAAGGGCAATGATCCATACTGGTTAACGGCAATAATTATTTGTGGTGCTGTAGAGCACTTGTTGACCAACCCGCCTAGCGAGTTTGGTGCAATTACTCCAGCAATGATTGGCGGAGCTGACCTGATTCGGGAGCTGCTAGAGAATTCAGGTGGAGAATGGTATGACCAGAATTAGGCTGTGCTAAAATCCATCGTGCGACAGTTCAGCGTTTTCACTCATGAATTGAGTCGAGTAAACTGGCCTCGTTTACAAAGAGACCAGACAAGCAAGCTCGATGAGCAACTATTAGGAGATTAACTTATTATGAAACGTATTCTCAGTGTTGCAGTTGTTTTGTCAACATTGGTTAGTGCTCAGTTAGGCGCTAAAGCTGATGATGCTGGTGCTAGTGTTACCGCTATTGCGGTTGGCAGTGCATCGAAGCCAAGCAGTGTCGAGGGTAATATCAAGAGCGGCAAGAAGATTGCACTTGGCTGGGCCGAATTGAGTAATGTTGCCTGCTTTCCTGGAACTCGTTTCGAGCAATTTGATGGCAACCATGTGTTTTATCGAGTACCAATGGCAGCCAATTCTTCGTTGAAAATTACCGTAACTCCGAAAGACAGCGCAAAAATAAATCTGTATGCATTGCGCCAGTCGTCTTCTGGCAAACAACCAGTGCCACCGAATATCACCGAAGCAATTTCGGCAGAGGCAAGCTATCCCAAATACGCGAAAGTGGGTGGCAAGAAAAAGATAGAGAACAAAGATGATGGCATTCGCAAGGTCGAGTTCACTTCTGTTGAAAGCCCCTACAGCATCTTGATCGGCGTCGCCGGTGCCAATGGCCTGACTGAAGGTAGCTTTAAACTAAACGTCGAGCAGACAGCCCGCTAGACTCTGTGGAGAAGGAAGAAAAATGAAAACAATGAAGGCAATTGCTCTAGGATTGATTGTTGCATCAACCTTGGCGTCAACCCCGGCTACAACAGCGCTAGCTGCCTCTAAAAGTTTGGATGCTGAGTTCAGGCGCTCTGATATTCGAATGCCAACGACTATGAAAGCTGGTCAAAAAATGGCAAGGACGACAGTTCAGAATGAAGGGAAAAATCAGGCGCTCACCTTCGGGAGCTCCTGCTCAGAGAGAAGAACTAACGCCAGATGTAGATCTCGCCAGTGTGGTTAATACCGGCGAGGTTTGGGATTGCCACTTCTCTGTACATGCTCCAACCTGGACCGGACATTATGAGCTTCAATACAGTATGGCAGAAGGCAATAACGAATTTGGAGACAAAGTTGACGTAGACGTAGAAGTTGTGGGTAAGTAGCATTTCTTTAGTGGCCGCTTGTGGCGCTAACAGCAACTTCACTGCAAAAACAGCATAGGAACCAAGTCGCCGGCGAAATTCTCTGGCGACTTGGCGTTTTGAATTGATAAGTATCTACCGCGAACACTACGAATTACTTGAGTTGATTGGAATTTTCAGCCTAGCATTTCTCTTTGTTCTTAATGCAGTCTTTGTCGCACCGGCCAACAGGCCCTGCAAACTACCTCTGCCTTTGATCTGTCTGGCATCAATCAGCACGGCTGTTTTAATAATACTGGCACTTGGCGCCGGTGGTTTTCTGCTGATCTTTCTTGGTTGCTGGACAGTTTTCATTTCTGTTTTCCTATTGTTTGTGATCTCAATCGATGTCAAATTGGTGACTTCGCCGTCGCCCCGATTGTATGAACGACTGCTACTCTTGATGCCTTACGGAGTCAGAGTTGCTGTGCCTCTGGCATATCTATTGCTCGCTTCTCTTTTCACCTTTGGATTAAATCGTCTGGACGAGAAAGTCGTAGTATCATTTCTTTGGTTTGGCGCCGCTGCATTTGGAGCCTTGGGGCTTTTCTCCTGGTTTGCATACGGTGGCATGGTTAGAAATTTCTGGACTACTGCAAAAAGTAGTCATAGACTGATTTTTGCTGGAGCAAACAGCGTTTTCATTGCACTAATTGGCACATTAATCTGGACTAAAAGTGTTTACTACAGTGCCAACGGCATTCCCATTCTTATCCCGCGACTGTTTGAAGCTGGGAATATTCAGGAAGACCGCAAAGCATTCGAATTAGACAATCGCTGCGGCTTCATCGACAATAAGCGAAGAGTTGTTATTCCGGCGCAGTTTAGAGAGGTACGCTCATTTTCGGAAGGACTCGCTGCGGTGAAACCAGTATCAGATAACCGCTGGGGGTATATCGATCTGTCTGGTAACCTTAAAATACCGGCTCGATTTGTTGACGCTGGTGAATTCAAAGGGGGGCTTGCTGCCTGCGCCCTTTCTGGAATATGGACAGAAGATAAGGTTAAGCTGACAGACAACGTAGCAACGCATTCTATAGCAACTACTGGTGGTGTCGCCCCGTCTGGACTGATGGTCTGGGGCGTCATAAATAAGAATGGCGATATGGTCTCAGAATCATTTATACAGGGAGACCTTAGATACTTTCATTATTCGCCCATCTATCTTTCTCCTGGCTTGGCGATCAAACTTATCAAAGATAAAGACAAAGTCAACTCCACTCCCAGCTTGGTCGTGTCTAAAAATGAGCCGTCCCACCTTTGCAAAGTATCTATAATTTCACGCACAGACAACTCTAAAGAGCTGCAACTGTTTTTGCAGCAATTGGTAAGGCGATGTCAAAGAGATTGGTATCCTGATGGTCTAGAAAAACCACAAGAAATGAAGCTCTTGGTTAGATATGATTGCAGGAGTGGGCTTTTCGATACCAAGCAGCTCACTTTTAATTCAGAATTCGAAAGAAGCATAGAGCAAGTACTGAAGAAGAAAATGCTTACATCAAAGCAATTCAACAATGTAATCTTAGACCTAGATATGCGCTTCACCCACGAATTGTTTCGCTGAAACAAAGCACCAATCTGCCTAGGCGCTAGACAATGCTCTCAATTTTTGATAACTGTTTCTAATGCTGTGTGGTAAACTCGACACCCCAGGCATAGGGCGCAACTATGGCAATAAAACGACAATTGAGTCGCTTGAAGAACGGTCTGTTAGGTGAAACGGTTCGGGACTATAGCGATATTACCGAAAAGGAAGACTGTGTCCGTGCCCTGCTCAAATCTCAGAATAACGAGTTTCGCTTCGAGTTGACATGCAGCAACGAAGAACACGGCAACATCTGCTTCAAGGTCCCTGTGAAAGCGAAAGTATTGTTGGCGCTTCAAGAACTTATCGAGGACATCGATCAAATTCGTAAAGGCAAGGCCAGTAAGGGTTTAAAATTGCGATTCCGGCACGGTGAGTTTGATCTCGTAGTGACATACAGATACGAGCAAAATGATTCTATGCAACATCAACGCACCGCACCGGTGAATTCGCGGACATACAAAATGCTGAAAGAAATGCTAGCCGACGCAGAAGTAGCACTTATTGGCATTGAAGATTCAACCAATAATACAGAGAACTGGTGACGCTTGAACGGCAGCTTGCAGACAACTAGAAGTTAGATTCTGAAGTAGGGGTGAGATTTTCGATGTTCAATTCTCTAAAGCAATTCGTCGGATTTATACGCAAGAGTGAAGAAAGACGGTTGCAGGAGAAGAACAGACTCGGCAAAATCATTTTTGGGTTTGTTTTAATTCCTGTCATAATCGGCTTTTGTGTACTAGCATCAAATGCCTTTGCGCAATCTTCTTGGACTAAAACTATGGCTTCAGTTGTGAAAACAAGAATTGAAGCTCCCCCGCCAGGCAAAAGTGGATTCTACGCTTTGGTTTTAACCTACAGCTACGAGGCTGGTGGCAAGACTTTTCGCGGAAGCGGCCCGGTGGTGCACGACAGCAAGGTCACGACTTTAGAGCATAAGCAGCTTGATGAGTTTCCCGAGGGGACAAACATCCAAGTCTCATATAATCCGAGCGACCCGTCACAATCATGCCTGGCTCGCGGTGCAAATGGGATGCCATTCTTTTTTCTTCTGTTTGCTGGACTGCTGAGTTTTCTTTCTTACAAGCTCATTCGTACAAAGCCTTTGAAAGGCACGATACCATCTGATGACTATTAGTCTGTTTTGATAGACTCTGCTCTTGCCTCAAGTTTTTTTGCCTCTCTTATTCTCTTGGTTTTCCTTAAACACTGGGCATACTGCTCAAGGATTTTTACCTCTGCTACATTTCTTTGATTCAGCAGCCTCTCGTTCGCTACAACTTTGGCATTTGCTTCCAACCTTTTAAGCGCATCCTTGCACAATGACTCAGCTTGCAAGTATTTGCCTTGGTCCATAACGAATCTGGCAGCGCGTCGAACTGCGTCTACCAACCGTAAAGGATCCGTGAGAATCGACTCGGCCTCTTTATAGTTGCCCAACACAATTAGAACTTCTGCCAGATCTTTTTGGGCTGCAGTTAACAAAAAGGAATGCATTGGGCCGGTTGTCGCATTTGCCAGTTTCAGATTTTGCCAGTAAAGCGACTCGGCATCGGCATACTTGCCTTGTTTGACATATATCTGGCCTAGTTGCACCCTAGTTCCAAAAAGTGTTCTGTCGTCCTCGGGAAGCCCTTTCTCTCTGATTCGAAGCAGTCCGAGTGATAACTCCTCAGCCTCTTGCAACTGCTCCCTGGCAATTGCATCAGAGATCCTGGAATTCATACACATAGTGAACAACATGAGGTTCTTATCTCTCGGCTCCCAGTTGCCACATTCATAATAAAGTCGGGATAGGCTTTTCAAGCTTGTGTTGTAGTTCTTTTCACCGGCTAGAGTCTTTTTTCTTTCGCCTTGTGCAGTGTCAAGAGCATTGCTCCAAGACTTTTCTGCCTCAGTGTATTTTTTCTCTTTGAAGTATTTTTCACCATCATCATTGTACTGAGACCAAGCGGGCTTCTCAGCTTCATCACACTGAACGGCTTCCGGGGAAACAATACTGCAGCTCACTAGGCAAAGTACTGCCATCATTAAATCTGACCGCAATCTCATTTCTCTTGCTCCGTATTGTCGGATAAAGATACTACAAGACAGGAATTTTGGCTAAATTCTGTTTGGCAAATGTAATTGATTAGTAATTTGAGGCAAAGGCATTGGCATGGCCCAGTCTAACCCTAAGCCTACCGACCCGAGCCTCTATAAAGAACGAACCTATTTGATTCTGCGTTGATTTAAGCTCGCGATTTATTGTAGAGAGGCGAGTGCCAGGTAGTATTCATCCATGCCTTGCTCACCGTTTTCTCTGACCCAGAGCAGATTCTGCCTGGCTTTCTTTTGATCACCGGACAAGAGTTGATACAGACCGATGATACATCGCGCGCGTGTTTCACCAGCTCTGTTTTTTGCAAAACTAAGTAGTTTCTCCTCTGTGAAAAGTTTCTTCAAGTAAAGGAATTCAGGTGACCAGTTAGCCGCCGGCACCTTATGAGTGGCTTCCACTAATTTGTTTTGCGCCAGCTCTTTCTTGCCAAGCATTCTGTTTGCTAGATACGACAAAGTGACAGCATTCATCGAATTGCGCCCTTGCCAGCTGC
Source organism: bacterium Ga0077546 (assembly GCA_001464165.1). Next base: position 17,190 of record LNEX01000267.1, on the reverse strand, counting down.
TTAATTCTAGAAAGTGCTGAAAATCTGCGATTGCCAGATCTGGCTTTTTGCATACTAGATAGAGCATGCCACGGTCGAAATAAGTGTCTTTTGTCGCCAAGTTGCTGCTAATCAATTTTGACTGGTAATTGATCACGCTGGATAGATCAGACGAGTTCAGTGTTTTTTTCTTTGGAAATTCGTTCTTCTTCTTCTTCTTTAACTGTTCGTAGTATTGATAGTCTGCAGTAGCTTGCTCCATATGGCCAAGCGCTGCTTCGGCTCTGCTTTTGAAGGCATAATTACCTGTAGCGCTAGGTTCCATTTGCAAGCCGCGATCTAGATCTGCTACTGCCTTGACTGTATTACCGAGAATTTCCCAAAGCGCACCGCGATTGAGAAAGGCCTGAGCAAATTCTGGATCAATAGTGAGAGCTTTATTGAACTCAGCTAGACCTTCCTTTGTTCTTTGTAGTTTTACAAGGCAAACGCCACGATTGTTAAATGCAGCAGCATTCTTAGCATTTAGCCTTATTGCCTCGTTGCAATCACTTAGTGCCGACGCATATTTTCGCATCCCGACAAGTGCTACTGCCCGATTAGAGTGAGCATGGGATGAATTAGGATCAAGGTTGATTGAGCGTGTTGCACATTCTAGTGCTTTCTGCCATTCCTCCATACCTGTATAGGCGCTGGTTTCGTTAGCAAACGCAGCGGCTGCTGGAAAGCCCAGAGCCCTTGCCTTTTCAAAGTCAGCAATAGCTTTCTGCCATTGCTTCAAATCTACGAATGTGTTGCCACGATTGTTGTATGAGCTCGCCAGCTTGGGCGCTAATGCAATAGCCCGATTGGCATAGGCAAGTGCTTCCTGTGGCTGTTTGAGACCGCGGTAGGTCTCGCACAAGTTGCCGTAAACCGCTGGTATATTCGGGTTAAGTCGGTTTGCTCTTTCAAGGTCTGGCACGGCCTGCTTGTAGCGTCGTAGATTGCACAACGCAGCTCCTCTCGTATTATAGGCTCCAGCCATGCGGTTATCGAGTGCTATTGCCCTGTTGCAATCTGAGATTGCCGCTTCATGTTTGCCACAGGCAAGAAGACTATTGCTTCGTGCACAATAGGTAATGGCCCAATTTGGCGCTAGTCTGACTGCTTGGTTGCAGTCACTTAATGCTTTGTCGGGACGCCCTGTCGCACTGTAAATTCCTGATCGAATTAAGTAAGCATCGACTTGTTTAGGGTTTAAAGACAGTGCTTTGTTGCAGTCTTGAAGAGCTTGCACTAAATGACTCTGCCCTATTTTGGTGACAGCGCTCTTAACAAGCTTATCTGCTTCTAGCTGCTTTGTATCAGATTGCGTTACCGTTTTTGTTGACTCATTTTTAGGCTTGGCACAACTGGCCGATTGAGTTAGATACAGCAATTGTGCAGCAGCAACAAGTGCAATTAGAAAACGACTGCTACTACGTTTGTTCAGTTTTCCGTATTGTCTCAATTTCTAGCTCTTTCTTGTACTGGACCATTCAGCGCTACGATTAACTGGCCTAGCGCTATCTATATTATCAAAAGTTTGTGTAGTTGTTTGCGCTTGTAAGGGTCTGCGAACCCAAATTCGTTATGACTCCCTGAAGCTGACTGCGGCTACACCGGCTTCTACCTGTTGAATTCTTCTTCCACCTACTGAAACTGTATTTGCAGCTGCCGTAGTACCAGCACCAAGGGCGACACCATTAGCGCCCGCTGCTGCTCCGTCTCCAATAGCTGCTCCATTTCCTGTTGCTGTTGCCCACAGCCGTACTAGCAGCACTCGAAGCTGTGTTGGTGTTGCCCAAGGCTGTGCTATTACAGCCAGAGGCAGCGCTTCCCACCCCTAGGCCCAGTGTGTTTGGACCTGAGGCAGTACCAAAGCCAACTGGTCCCTGTAGGTTGGCGCCGCCAGAGCCGTCGCCCAATAGAGTCTCGGCGAAGGCAAGAGGAATGGAACCGGACAGCGCGAATAAAGTTGACAACCAAATGTTGGCAACTTTTGTGGTCTTGAAAGACATTTTGCACCTTTTCCGGTAGGTATACAACCACTTGCATTATGGCTTGGAAAGCCAATTGGTTCAAACATTTCCAGAATTTCCAGAGCGGTAACAGTGCGGCTACACTCCACCATCTCCAAACTCGGCGATCCCGGTTAATTCTACCTATCAGCGAGCTTCTTCAAGGCACCACCATGGCGGTTATATCTGAGTTCATCGAATTGTATAGAGAGTGAGCTGGTCTACCGGCAGATTATTTTCGACAAGCGGAATCTTGCTGTGCACCCAATCGAGAAAACAGATTCCGGACTACAAATGACTCTGTTTATTTGCCTGGTCTGTTCGGTCTATCTGGCCGGTCCGGTCTTTCAGGTCTATCGGGTCTTTCAGGTCTTTCAGGTCTATCGGGTCTGGTTGGTACATCTGGTCTATCTGGCCGGTTTGGTATATCTGGTCTTTCTGGTGCGTTTGGCCGCGGGTCGTGTCCCTCAGGAGGATTTGGCCGAGGATTCGGCCTAGAAGATGAATCATTATTTGATGGACCATCAGGCCTTTCAGGTCGGTCTTTTCGCTGATGTCTCTCTATGTCCTTGTAGTCAAATCCTAGAAGGTATTCGTTGTCTTTTTTTCCGTTGAGCTCTACGCCTCCCATCACGGTGAATTGACCATCGCGTGTGTTGGTTGTGACATAGGCGCCCACCTCTGATAGACCGCGACCTTCAGTGAACTTTATGTAGACTCCGCCACCATCCGCAATTTGCATTCCATTGAGGTGTTTGGTGGCCGTGTCGCTTGGCTGGCTCAGGCTTTGGGGGCGGCTCCATATGGTTGGGTCAAGGGTCGCTTCTTGGGTTCCTTCCCGAGCTTTTTCTGTTGCCTTTTCGTCAGGGTTCAGGTTCTCTGCTTTCATGTTATGGATCTCCGTCTCTGTCTTTACGTGATTCAAGCGAAATCTTATTTGACTCGCTTTGCTCAAGCCAGTGACAAAGGTCATTTGTTTACTAGAGCTATTAGTTCTGCTTGTGACAGGTAGTGCCACCATGCCACGCACAAAGGAAAAAATATGCGTTGGGCGCTATAATATTGCGACATTCTGAGTACATACTTTTTTATGGCCACAAAACTAGCACCGATGGTAGTGTCACTGCTAGCTGCACTCAAATTATATTAACTGCCAATCTGGCTAAGTTTGCGCAAAACCCGACATTTGCTGAGTGGCTGGTTGCCACCGCACCGAAAGTATTGGCTGAAGCTAGCCCCTGGAAAAGAATATGGGGCATTGGTATGGCCCAGGCTAACCCTAAGGCTTTAGATTCGAGCCAGTGGAAAGGTCAGAACCTATTTGGTTTTGCGTTTATGCTGGTTCGTGATAGTTTGCCGGACATTTAATCATGTGCGACGGGCCCATGGGGGATTATCCCCATAGCCTTGGGCGGTGTGCTGGGTATAATGCCTGAGTACAACCCGTACACGGGACGGGCGCCGAGCCCTCCTTTCCACCAGGTAGTCCGCAAATGCCCGAAGGTCGCGACATTAATGCGAAACCGGTATCTTTAGATGCCCTGCTTAAACTTGGGGATAAACCTGAGAACGTCCCACCCGGCGGAGAACAAGCGGCAGCCCAAGAGGCCAGACTCGCGCTCCAGTTGCAGGCCCACGACAATCAGGAGCGCAAGCAAACCTTTTTGGGTGCAGCGTTTAACGGTTTATATGGGGGCGAAAAGGAGTCTGGAGCCAACCTTACTAAGATCGCCAGCGAGATGCAACAGGCCAGGCTTAGTGGCGATTCTGAACGTTACAAGGCTAGTGCCGCCAAGGTCGAAGATGCCATAAAGGCTGATAATGATGCCCTTTGGACCAATGATCTTGTAACAGGAGTCGGTACTGGCGCCGTCAAAGCAGGCGGGCTCTTCATGGCCATCGCTGCTACCAAAGGCAAGGCAATGCTTGGAGCTGGCGCAGCTACATTCACTCTTTTCGGCTTAGATCAGGCCAAAACCAACGACACTTTAGGCAATCAAGCAACAGACTTTGCCCTTGGCGGAACTAAAGGTATTGTCACTGCCGCCAGCTTCAAAGCCCTCAGTCATGGCGAAATAAATCCGATGGCACGTGGTGTCGCATTTGGCACCAGTGGTCGATTAATCGATCTCGGCCTCAGTCGCGAAACCTATCACAACCCTGATACTAACTCGGGCTTCGACTTCAGCACTGGTGTTGAACGCACCCTGAGCGGAACATTTGCTTCACGAGCCATGGTTGCCGATGCGCTACTGTTCGGTGTCTCGTCCAAGCTTGCCGGTGGCGTCTCCCGCTTCGTTGGCCCCGAAATGGCTAGCTCTCAGGTCTTCAAGACTGTCAGCACCAGTAGCATGTTTGGTCTGTCATCAGGTTTATACGCAGAATTCACCAACCAACAGCAAAGCGGCGAATTCAATCTTGGCCGCCTAGCTACTCGCGGTCTTCTGCAAGCAACAGCCGATGGCCTAGCGGGCATTCCTGCCGGTAAATATAGTGCATCGCTTGCTGCCAGGACGGCCGAGAGCACAAGCATTGCCTCTCCTGCGGTTGTAAAAGAAGTTGAGTGGTCGCTGGCAAGCCAGAAGTGGCCGCTGGCAAGCCAGAAGTCTCATCTGTCAAGCCAGAACAGCTTGTCGCTGATGGACCAGCTCAAAGACAGATACAAAAGGCCAGCGATGTCACCCTTGCAGACGGCACACGTATCATCGAGAAGCCCAACGGCACCAAAGTGACGGTCTTCAAAAATGGCGATCGCATTCTTGAAGAGCCCGGCGCGCCAAAGATTACATTTAAGACCGACGGTCGCGTAATCAGAGAAATGGCTGATGGTAAAATCGTCGAGCACCGCAGCAAGTTCAACACGCCCCTCGATGAGCGCCCACTGAATATCGCCAGCGGCGCCTTCGAGAGTATTGGCAAAGCCGTGTCGAACTTCGCTCGCAGACCATTTGTTCTTGACGGCAAACAATACGAAAGCGTCGAAGGTTTCTACCAAGGCCTGAAGTGGTCAGATCCTGTAAAACGCGCTGAAGTAGCGCAACTCTCTGGCCCTGATGCCAAATCCGCCGGTCGCGGCTCTAAAGCCACTTCGTTTGAATACGAAGGCAAGACCATTGATTTCCGCAGCCCAGAACATTACGCCTTGATGAAACGAGCTATCAAAGCCAGCCTTGAGCAGAATCCAGCAATTCTTGCTGAGTTCCAAGCGACCTCACCAAGGCCAATGGAGCACAAAACAGGTCGTCGTGAAAATCCTAAATCTGGCTACCCATCTTCTGAATTCATCAAGACCTTGCTAGAGGTGCGCAGTGAGACTATCGCTGCTAGAGGCGATGGCTCAATAAGCGCAGGAAGATCTCCACTCGATAACCCCGCAGGAAAGATGACTGACAATACAAATAACGGAGTGGTACCAGTTTCTGATCTGTTGAAGACAATCAAAAGTCCAGAAGCTCAGGCGAATCACGATCTGAAATTATACGTTGACGCTTTTAAAGATTCTGGCATGCAGGCATCATCAGTGGTGGCGACTGGTCGCGACGCTGTTGTGTTGAAATTGGACGATGGCAATATTCTCAAGATAACCACTCGCACTACAACTCGTGCCGAAGAACCATTCGACATGCCCGTACTTTCATCGGGCTACAAGTCTGTTGATGGCCGCCAAGTGAAGTACACCATTCAACCCGAAGCACAGCCAGCCACACGCACTCACCTTGGCGAGTTTCTGCAGACTCTAACCAGGCATGGTTACCGTATGACAGACCCCGGCATTTCGCAAATAGGCTTGCACGATGGCCTGGTCAAATTGCTTGACCCATACGCAGTCACTAAAAACTAAGTAAGGCTTATGGCATCTCTGCTTGTGAGTTCTTTGCGGTTTGCTAATTCGCTTATGGTTTCTTCGCTGGTGGCTTGACGATTTCGCCGAGTACACGGTTGCGATCAAATTCAGCTGTGCCAGCTTCGAGTACAGACCAATCAGCGTTTCTATATCTTGCTGGCAAGCCTAAGCCGTTGCGCGACTCTATAAAGGCCTGAATCCACGGAATATTATTGTTAGGCCCGCCGTAAGGCAGAATCATCGTGGTATTGATTGTCGAGTGCGAGTACAACGACTGAGCGCCTAGCCACAGTGTGACACGGTCACGTTCTTCTTGGCTCAGGCTATTGCGGAAAAACTGCGAGTCATACAACTGACGATAGAGTGATGGACTCTCAGCGACGTTTACTTGCAAGAACGGCTGGTTGCTTTCTGGATTTATATGCGGATAGTTGGCAGCATTGTTCCAAGTATTTTCTGGAACTTCATACCGCCCCAAAGTACCTACTGTAATTTCTGGCACTAAGGGCTGTCCATCGGCACCACGCAAACGAGCAAGTGTTTCTTTTTGCAAGTTGTTGATCAAGCTTGGCATTTGGCGGCCGCTATAAGCATAATCGTCTAGATAGACGAGGCGACGATCGCCTAGTATTTCTTTGAGATGCTGTTGGTGCTCAGTCAATTTCTCACCAGGTTTCTTGGCCGCCAGGGTGCGCAAATCGGTCACTGAAACGAAGTTGTCGGCAGTGAGGCCATTGGCACGTGCATAAATAGAATTAGTTAAGTAAGCGCTGCCATTTTCTTCTAGGCCGGTGACGATAAGCATTTTCTTCGGGTCGTTACCAGGCACTGTGGCAAGAATGCGTTGGTGTAGCGTGCGTGCTTGATCAACCATGGTGCCGTAGTTGTTGACCACAAGACCGTCTTGTAAGATTCTGGCACCGAGGCGCTGTTGATCTGCCGATAACCGTCCAAGGAAGTTTTGTATTTGTTCTGGAGTGGCTAGTGGTTTAGAGAGTTCTTGGTAAAGTGATTGTTCGCGGAAGGCTTCAGGGTTGCTCTCGTTAGCGGCCGTCGCGTCTCTAGCCTCTCGATTGGTTCGAGTTGGCGTCGTCTCTACTAGCCTGGCATTCGGTAGGGCATCGCGCGTCGCTTGAGCGTAGTTAGCATCAATTGCTTGGCGCACTGCCTCTTGTCTTGTTACTCCACTATTGCGCTGAATTGTTTCGGCTTGCTCAACGATTGTACCGATGCGACCACGCATGGCGTCAGAACCAGCACCGAAGCCTAGGCTAGCGTAATCGTATATGTTTGGTCCCCGGTTGAAGCCATTCAAATCAGCCACTGCTAAGCGCTGCATGCCCGCTAAGACTCTCTTCTGAGCATCAGTGGCATTGCGTATATCATCGAAGACAATTGCTTGGTCAAGGTCATGCTTTTCGCGAATACTAGCGATGCCCTCATTGTTCCTCGCCATTAACTGTCGAACAGTGAGGTTCTCTCTGGGATTAATAATATGGTCCAGGTTGTCGCCATATTTTTGAGCCATATTGGCATTAACTCTCTGCAACTTCTCAATCTCGTCAATCCCCATCTGCATGCGCTCAAGCTGCGCGCCTTGCAATACTTTCACAGTAGGTACAACAGCAGAGTTCTTGTTAAACAAGTGAGAAAGTGCATTACCATCTGTGGTGCCATCGAGCACCAAGACATTGACACCGTCGTATGGTCTGCCGAATGGATCAGTACGTTTTTGCCAAGACCAATTGGGGTCAGCTGCCAGTTGATCGCGTAGTGATACCATGCGCTCATCAATTGAGCGGCTACTCATGTTAGGGAGAGTTTGCTCCATAATTTCGCCAGCCATCTTGCGCTCTTCAGCGGTGAGCGTGCGCTTGACACCATTGATGACATACTCGCCTTCAAAGATATCGCGGAACTGCTGCGGAGTTACCGAGCGGTCGCCAAGATTGGCAGAAATTGTGCTGCTTACTTCTCTTAGTTCAGCCGCAGTCATGCGCTCAGCATTAGCTACAGCTGGCTTGATTGGTGTCACATCTGGAGTGAACCGCCCGCCGCTTTCATACTGCCACTCATTAGTAAGTCTGAACTTTTCGCCCTCACCAGGTCTGATGGTGGCAACTTCACCGGTGCGTGAATTTCTAAAGCTAATAGACTCATCAATTTTTGCAGGGTCAATGAACATGCCAGCTTCATCACGACCGAAGCGCGATGCCACTACTCCTGCCTCGCGACTAGCTGCCAGCACAGCGCGGAAGGCTACTGGCATGATGGCGCCGACGGCGCCACCAGTGAGAGCACTTTGACCGAGTCTCTCCCAATCAACACCGTGTTCGTTCAATGGAGCAACAATTATTTCAGATGCGGCGTTGCCTCCAGCACCAACAACTGCATTGTCGGCAACTTGACGACCTAAGGTCGATCGGGCCGCGATAGAGGTCGATAGACCGTCGGCGGCCTCTGCCAACCTGGCAGTAGAGCTTTCGGTAATGGCTTTCTGCAAGGCCACTCTTTGCGCTTCAGTAATACCTTGAGCAGCGACTTTTTCAGTCAAGGCAGCCGCCTCAGCTTCAGTCAAGGCAACAAAGCCTCGGCGCGATGTTAGAGCACTCAATTCGGTGCGCAAGAGAGCTTGAGCACCCGGCCGTAAAGCCACAGAGGCAGCAGCTAGATCACCAGCCATAGCTGTAGCAGCAGTGCTAGTAAAGCGACCACTCATGGCAAATAGTTCAGGACCAACCAAACTGAGAGCGGCGGTGGTACCACCAATCAAAGCTTGCTTGGTAACATTGCGCATGCTGCCATCGAAGTCATCACCTTGTATACCGCGGAATACTGCAACCCGATAACCGGCGCCAGCGACAGAGGCAGTGCCAATTACAGTGAGCAGAGCGGCAGTGCTCAAACCAGCAGTGAAGGGTGCGGCAGTCAGTGCAGCAGCAGTGATGCTTGCGTCAACAAGAATTTCGGCTAACTTCTCTTTAGAATTTTGGTTGTCTTTCAAAGCTTGACCAAAGAATTGGTTCATAGCCTCTTGTTGCTGCGGATTGAGTTTTGCATATTGGCGCTGGTAATTTTCTAAAGCCGACGTTTGCAGTTCGCTAGCACGCTCAGCTGTTAGCTCAGTGCCATCTGCAGCGGTGCCAGTACGAGCATCGAGGAAGGCGCGATAGTTGTCGTAGCTGTCTTGTCTGCCGTCATTCTCACTAGGGTTAAGGTATTGTCGATAGACAGTCTGATCTTGCGCCCCCACTCTCTGTAAGAAATCTTGATTGAGAGGAGAATGATACTTAGCTTCGTAGGCATCTTTCAGTGATTGCTTCTGCTCAGGGCTAAGGGCGCGCAATTCTTGTTGGAAGGCTTGATAGTTTGTGCCTTCACGCAAGACAAAACTGCGCATGCGGTCTTCAAGCTGCATCTGTCCATTTTGTTTGGCAATAGCATCAACTAATTGCTTTTCGCCATCGCTTAGATAGCGATTGCTGGCTTCGCGCTCAAGTGGGCTGGCAGTAGCCACTTGAGCATAGAGATTCTCACGGTCATGACCCCACTGCAATTTGCGCGATGGCGATAAGTGACCAGTTGTCATCAGTTCACGCATTTGACTATCAGTCAGCATTGATTGGGCTTGGAAGTCTGCCGTCGGCATTTTCTCACTAATTGAGGATAGAACAGCATTCTCGATGGCCATTTTAAGACTTCTGTCAGCAGGCGATAACTTATCGTCAGGCTGATTTAAGCGATCGCGCACAGCCTTATCGCCCAGCAATGTTTCAACATCAGAAATTCGCTGTTCACTCGGCTCCCGGCGCAATCCGCTTGCCAATATTCTCTCGGCCAAGCCTTCTTGAGCCGGCTGACCGGTGCGAGCCACTTGCTCTAGCATGGTGCGAGCATAGACCTGATACCCAGGCAAAAAGTTGTCAGTGATCATATCGTCTATTTGTTTGCGATATTGTGCATCATCGTGATATTTACTAGCTTCAGCTGGGCTAAGATGAGCCAGCTTATTCATAATCGGCAGAGCATCATATGAGGTGCCCATTCCTAAGAATGTACTGCTACGATTGTCAGAGATAGTGTCATCAAGGCTGCGAACAATCTTACTAGCATCCTCAAAAGTGGCTGCCTGAGCTTTTTGATCGAGCATGGTCATAATGCGACGGCTTTCTTCAGGCGTAGCATAAGTGGCAAGTGAAGACTCGATTTGTGTGCGGAATTTCTGGCCGTTGACCGGGTCGCGCAGAGCTTCCCAATCTTGGCGAGAAAGATTTTCAGCCTTGCCCATCAAGTCGTTAGTCTTATGGCCAGAACCTAAGCCAAGGGGGGTCCAGCCATCTGAATGAGTGGCAGCCATTTCGCTAGCAATTGTGCGGCGACCATTAAGCAATTGGTCTTCCCAAACGGCATTCTCTCGAGCATTGCCACCTTTTGCCAACGACTCATGCAAGCCGCGATAAAACTGCAGAGCTTCGCGCTCTTGCGGTGTAGTGGGCTCACGATGAGTATCTTCGATGTCTTTGCCCGCGCGATACTTGGCGCGCTCTATATCGGTAGCATTGCGCAAAGCTAACTCAAGATTTTCTTTGTTGTTAAAGAAAATCGGCGCGGTATCTTGCCTGGCAATGGTGTCCAAACCAACATGGCCATGCTTCAAATAATCAAGAGTGGCAGGGTCAGTGGCTTTATCAAAGTTACCACTGGCGATACTAAGCCTATTTGCACGTGAACTTTCATCTGGGTTAGGAAATGCCCGAGCCAATTCTTTGCGAAAATCTTGATCGGCATTTAGCTGCTGCCTTGCGGCTACTGCCGACGGCGCATCACCCGCAAGAATATTAGTCAGTAAGTCTCTGTCTTTTTGCTGCAAAGCCGTGCGAGCAATGTCAACTACATCTTGCGGCGTGCGCAAGTCAGAGCCCTTCGCTAATTTATCAAACGAATCGCGCAGAGCTGGTGAAAGATTTTGATTGACTTTAATATCGCTGGTCAAATCGTGGCCAGTTTGATTGGTGTAGTCAAGACGTAGTTGGGCAATCTGCTGTGAGTTGAGCTGTTTGAAGATTTGTTCGATTTGAGCGCTGGCTTTAGCTGGGTCAGATTCAGCGGTAGCCAGAGCCACACGCACAGCACCGGCATCATTGGAGCGACCATCCTCGCGCTGCAAGATAGTCTCCATGCGTACGCCTTCGATGGGACCGAAGGCTTCGCGCAACTGGGTGCGAAGATCTTTGCCCGGCGCCGGTCCATCAGCAGGATGATTAAATGCATTCTCCAGCGCGATACGATCAGCTCGGCCCAGTGGCCCTATAATTTGCTCGACTTTGGCCTGATTAGGGTTTGAGAAAATGAGCATAGAGGTTTCGCCCAAAGCATCGCGTAAAGCTCTGGCATGGGTTTGTATGGTAGCGTCGTCGAGCTGACGGGCAGCCGGCACTGGAACATCGGTGGCTTTAACTTGAGCATCACCGGGCTTGACCCGTGTGTCGGTCTGCGGAGCAGGGACATTAGTTTCGATTTGACCGACCAATTTAAGATCGGGCAGACCAGCTACCGCCGCATCTGGCTTGGACCCGTTTACGGGCTTAGCCACCGTAGACTTATCTCCGATGCTTGGTTGAGCGTCATCGAGTAACTTCGTCGCCGTCCTCTCGGCAGCTTTGGCCGCATCTGCTGTCTCGGGCTGCGCCTCTGGACGTGCCGCGCGCTTATCGTCAGCTGATTTTGTGTCGCCGCCGTTAGCCACCGAAGCTTCCCCAAGACAATATACTCTGCCGCGGCAATGTCAGCCTCGGACAAAGCAAAGGTAAGATAGTAAGGTTTTCCATCATTCATATACCCGCCCAAAAGACATTTTGGACATGGCAGCGAACAATTTACTGCCACGAACTTACCATACACCCGACTATGTGAAAATTACCTGAAATTTGAGACTGGCTTTGCGGGCACGCTAAAGTAAGAGCCTTGCTCTAAGCGACCACTGGTTTTTACTTTTCTCTGTGTTGGTGGTCTCATGTTTAAGATCCATAAGCCGGGATCAAGTTCCCGGTCCACCCACATATGCTTCGGCACTCGAAAGGCTACCAGTTAACCAGTAGGGGCGTAGACCTCAGAGCAATACAAGGCTACTTCGGTCACAAGGCCATTCAGCACACTGTTCTCTACACTAAGCTTGATTCTAGAAGGTACAAGGGCTTTGGCAGAGATTGATTTGTTTCTGTATCTAGAAGTCTTGTAGGCACCATGTTAAAGCTACATGATTCGAATATTTTCTAGAGGGATAGTCAGCTGGTTGATCTCAGTCAGCTCAGTTTCCTTGACTGGTTTCCATTCCCTCATGTCGTTGCCGTCAATATCTAGCAGTTCTAAGAATGCGTTCGTAATGCGAGACATGTGAGACCTGAGCCTTTCGATATCTAAGATGAGGTATCGCCCTGTCATATCGTTTGAGACGCTGTGGTTGACCAGTCGTTTAAGTGCATATTGAGGAACATCTAATTTTTCTCCCATGGTCAGGAATGTACGGCGAAGATCATGGAATGTAAAAGTAATACCACTTTTTGCACGCACTCTGCTGACGATGGCAACGCCACCGCTGAGGTGTTTGTTTTTCAGTCGGCTAGATTGGAAAACCCAGTCTGAATTCTTCCGGTAAATATACCGCTTCTTGAGCAGTGCGACGAGAAATTCGCTGAGCGGTAATCGATGCTCTCTGTCACTCTTTGTTAGTTCGCGTGGTACGACAAGTATTTTATTTTTAAAGTCGACATGGCACCACCTTAGCTTTCTTGTTTCGCCGAATCGCATGCCGGTGAACAGTAGAAATATCATGAAGTCACGTGCCACCTCATTCTGCAGCGTGCCCACGGCTCGATACCACTCTTTGAGTTTGTGATCGGCAATAATGCCTTGGCGAGGATGGATGCGATGCCATGACCTATTACGCGATAGCCGGGAAACAGGATTCGCCTTGATCAGCGGTTCTTCATCTGTGCCGTACCTGTCAGAAGCGAAATTAATGAGAGTGCTTAACTTCTTTAGAGCATTGTTTGCCCGTCCATGTCCGGATGTGCCTAGTCTGTTTGGGCTAACAGTAAGCTCGTGATGACGTTTTTCTACCATGTCTTTAGTGATTGATGTGATTGGCAGATCGAGCCAATCGTTAAAGTGCCTATTGATGGCATAGTGATAATTTCTTTGTGTGTCTTTTCGGATCGGCTTAATTTCAAGAAACTTTTGAAAAACTTCTCGCAGAGTAATATCGTTGAGAGTGTTGATGCGTTTGCCTGTTTGCGGATCGTTTCCCTGTGAGATATCTCCGAGCATCATGCAAGCCTGATTTCGCGCAGATTCGAGAGAGATTTCGTCGCACTTGCCTATTGTGATGCGACGGTTGACACCATCAACCCGCTTCTCCAGTATGTAAGACTTTGACTTGGGCGTTACACGCACAGCAAAGCCAAGAATATCTTCGTCTCTGTAGAAACGTTGCCCTTTTTCTGGCGGTTCAATATTTGTTTCGACAAATTGTTTGGTCAATTTATACATAGCGCTGCTGCTCCTCTGATGAGACTGCTGAATTAGAGAGGGCAAGACACGCAGTAACATACAAGTAGTTATAGTCGGTCAACTTTTGCCCGTTCACCTAAGACTAAAGACGACCGGTGAAGCAAAGAAGTTCAAACACCAAAGAGAATTGCTCTGTATTCACCACACCCTGCCTACAAGCCTGTCTGCATGAGCTTACAAAAGCAGTCTGAATCTGGTTCATGTGATTTCCATCGCAAAGCAGTATATGCTGAGGCTATCGAAAAAGGACTGTGCAATTGCACAGTAGTCTCGCTTTCCTATTTCAGGTTGACGAATTTCTGTGTTTTGCCACAAATTCACCACAAACTGCGCTCATACTAATTTCAGTTAACTCAGAGTGACCAATTTCGGCTTAGCCTTTCCCGCTAAAGCCTATGGCTGGGTCGTTCATATCTTAAGGTAGTTAGTTTTCGGAGAAATACACCGTGCCTATATTGCGCAAGACTTCACCTGGTTCATCAGATAGTGATTCTCTGGAGCAATACATCAAACCTCTATTTGAAAAGATTGAAAACAAAACGGAATGCTTCCAGCCAACCGCCAGCGATGTTTTGAGATCTGAGTATGTGCAGGAAATAGTAAAAACTGCGACAAACAAATTTCAAAAGAACGATACTGATGGAAACGGCTATTTGGGCGAAGACGAACTGCGCAGTGCTGCAACCAACCTGCGTTCAGGTGAGGAGCGAGAGCGGTGGTTAGCCTTGCAGACCAAGGTTTCTGAGGTCGCCGCACTTTCCAACGACCAGTGGGGCCCAGAATGGAGTGGTATCTCTCTAAAGGATCTGGCCGAGCTGAATCAGGTAGCCAAATCCATGCCAAAAGCGATGGCCAGTGCCAATGCCATTCGTGACGTGGGCCTAACCAACTGGTCTCAGATGATGAGTGGCGGCAGCGACCGTATTTATCCCAAAGATTTCGACGCTGTATTCGGTCGGGTAAAGTCTGCGAGTTCGTGCGACTGGCAAGCACTTCATGCTATGCAGGAGCGGTACAATGAGATTCGTCATGGCCGCCGCCATGGGACTTCTATCACGTACAACGATTTAGATAGTTACCCGGCAAAAGTCAAAGGCAAATTTGGGCTTATATTTGATCTATAGCCGGGCTCAAAGTGTGTGACAGTGATTGCCTAGCGAAGGTTTATGACAATCGGCTATACTCACGATTTCCTGAAGTCAAGCCTGAGGTGAATCGATGAAATTGTTCGAGCGACTGCGCAACACCGATCAGGACCTTGACAGTTCAATTGACGAATTGCTGGAGCGAGCCACCGAAATGGTCCGGTTGTCGCTTGACCAGGGCCTGTCAGGAGCTGCTGCCGGAGGTGAGGGCCGTGTAGATGATGCCTTGACGGGACTTTCATCATTTGAGCAATTGCTCGGGGCCTCACTTAAAAAGATGCCTACAGCGGTGAGAGACAAAATTGCCCTCGGAGCCCGGGCTAGATTGAACGCAGTCGGCAAAGAACGTGAGCAGCGTTACGGCAAAATCATCTCTTCACTTGCCGTCGATGGTCGTCACTCAGTATTTGATAAAGCTTCCGAACTCTCATCTCACCAGCAGATCAAAGGCCTTAAAGAGCGAGTCAGAGGTGGCGTGCAAAGGCTTCTCGATAAGATAGATGCTGAAGAAGGTGAAGCTGTTCAAGAATCTGGTGCCGATAAGCAATCTGTCGGCAAAGCCAGAAGTATAAGTAAGTCTAGTATCGCAGCCGGTGCCGACAGAAGAGTCAAAGCTAAATTCTCAGACAGACTTCTGCGCACCTCAATGGCCGACTTTCTGGAACCAACTCCGCTTGTGGAGTTTCGCCCCGTAGAACTGGAGCTGGTTCTTACCGGTGTGCAATGTATTCAAGATTTCAAAAATGAAGCGGGTTTTGACGAAATTGCACTTGGAGTTGTAGCCCAAGACATTTATTCTCTGCCCCCGGGCGACATATATTTCGATCCCGAGAAAATCGGCGAGTTTAAGGCTGGCAAGGAGAAGAAAAAGGTAGCCTTACCTAGGACGATCGCCACTATACCTGTTGCCGATGGTGATTGGCGAAACAGAGTCTACACTGCCAGCGTGTACCTTGCAGAAACAGACTGGGGCGGCTTCAATCACCAGAAGCTTGAGGACTTGCACGGTATCTCCAGCCATGAAATGCGCGATATTCTATTTGTTGCTTATACCACATCAATTTTCTCACTGCTGGGTATTTCCGGTGGTGCCAAGAGTGGATTTGACGGGTTTGGGCTGACTCGGGCTATTGGCGTCGGATTCACACCTGCGCTGGCTTGCCTCGTTTACTGTACAGTGGCTGGTGGATTTGTAGGACTCGGCATCGCAATCACCAACTTGCTAACGTTTAGGCTGGCTGCATTGTCAGCCAAGTTGGTGGCAGAGATAATTGGCGATGCAGTGCGAGATGAATTCTTTCCGCCGCAAGTGATCTCCTTCCACCTTGATTTGCCTGACGGCATTGTCGATACAAAAGGGGGCGCGCAGCCCACCCTCGATTTCGGCACCAGCTTTCCAATTGAGCCTGTGCGGTTTGAATACATACAGACAGGCAAACGAATCGACGAACACAAAGTAATCTACGAACTCACATTCGAATGGAAAGTAAGAGCCGAACTCACGAAGAGGGTTCCGGAAACTCCGCCACCGGTTGAGGATCCGCCGGACTCCCAGGAAGCTCTAGATAATCTTCAGAAGATTGATCATATCGGTGTAATTATGCTTGAGAACCGCTCTTTCGACCAGATGCTCTCGTTCCTCGCTAACGACAGAGAAGAGTCTCGTCTTCTGAACGGAAGAACCACAGGTCTGTTCAACGTGCTCAAGGCGAGAAGCGACTTCCAGTTCGACCAAATCAAGGGCGGCAAATTCGATACAGCAGACTCGTTGGTTTATGATGAACTCAAAGCCTTCTTCACGCAAGATCAAATTTTCCCTGTTTTGCCTCTCACTAATACACAGATTGAAGACGATCCTGGTCACAACATTGTCAATGTAGAAAGGCAGTTGCACAATCGTCGTGATGAATTCGGTCGTTCTTTTCCATTGATCCACATTGGCCAAGCCGTTCAAGTTTGGAGCTTCCCTTATGCTCCACAGACCTTGGTGCTTCAACAAGCGATCCTAATGACAGATGCGGCATGGTCGGGTTCATTGAAGACTATTTTCAGGCTCTTGTCTTCAGAAAGCGCCTTCACTTGCAGACCCTACCTGCCGCAGGCAAAATATCAGAAGAAGACTGGACCAAGCAAAGACAGCAGCTGGAGCAAGTTATGGGCTATCATCCGGCTGCGCACGTGCCGGCTTATGATCTCTTTGCCAGTGAGTTTGGAATTTGCGATCGCTGGTATTCTTCCTATCCAGGCAATACCTGGGTAAATCGCACCTTGGCGCTATGTGGCAAACCAGGCAAGCGCCAGAAAGTTGGTGAGAATGACGTTCGCAGTAAAGAAGAACTGAAAGAATGGGAAGAGCAGCAGTTTCACCAGGAGCACGGTCTATTTATTACAAATAACGATATGCCTTGGGACGAAGAATCAATCTTCAGATATATCGATAAGACCAAAAAGCCCGATGGAAGCAAAGTCGATTGGGCTTTCTATTCACAGGATATGCCGTCTCTTCTTTGCGTCGACGCAAGTTATGCCTCCGGCTTGCGCAACATGATGAACGGCGTTCCCGACAGGATCAAGTCAGTCTCTAAGTTTTTTAAGGACGCTGAAGACGGTA
>LNEX01000266.1 GCA_001464165.1 bacterium Ga0077546 | reverse complement strand
CCCTGTGGTGCAACACTGGGTCGAAGGAGAACGAGGAAAGAGAGAGCGCAAGCGCGAGAAAGAGGTATTCGGGGAGATGATCCTGGACCTCAATACCGCTAATGACGATCATCCACCGGCCGATATTAGCCATGGACAGCATTTTACGTTAGAGATCTTCAATGCTTTGCTGAACAGCCCAAACTGGCAACGTACGATGCTGGTTATTGTTTACGATGAACACGGCGGCTTCTTCGATCATGTCCGACCACCCTATCTTGATCAGCTTCAAAAGCCCATCGAAGCAGAAAGCCCCGCTTTCAGAACTCTGGGCGCCAGAGTACCGGCCATCGTCATTTCACCGTGGATAGGGCGAGGCTTGGTTTCTCATACATCATTCGAGCATAGCTCAATCATCAAGACGATTATGCTGAGATTTCTGGGCACCGGTGCCGGTATCAGCGAGCGGGTGCTGAAAGCCAATCACCTTGGTGGGCTGCTCAGCGAGAAATAGCCACGTTTCTCGACGGTCTACTCAGCTGGTGTTGGCTCGGACGCCGTTGCCCGCAGCGCAAGAAGAGGTGGAGAGGCGGTCGGGCAGACTGGAAAAACGCTGCCTGCCAAATCTAGTAGCAAGGCCCTTGCCTTCGCGACAGGAGCAATATCACCTCGTCCGCGGGGCGAGAAAGATGACCATGAGCAACTGACTCGTCTAAATTCCGCAGTTGAGGGAACTTCGGCAGCTCTAAGAATGTATCAAGGACGCGATCGAATGGCCAGGAAAGGCAAGCGTCGACCTAAAACAGACTTAGGTGAGCAAATGACCAGTGCCAGAAATGAGGTTTTTGATCGCTTGTTCGGAGAGCTGAATGTCTAATTGATGTCTACTTCGCAGTGTTACTTTGTCGACATGAGGGCGACGAGCAACTGAGGAGAAGATAATGGCCAATCTTGAAACTGCTAGCGATGCGAGTGTTGCTAATCAGACCTATGCGGCGACAGAAAATTGGGCCGAGGCTCCGAAGACAAATAACTTGAGCGATTTGGCGCAAGAGCTAATGAGTTCGCATGCGCATCGCCCCGGTTTGGTACAAGAAGATTTGGCCAAGGCCACAGAGGCACTGCATGCTAATGGCTCTCTTGCTAATCTATCTATCATCGGCTTAGACGGCAAAGACTTAATTGCTCGCGATGACCAAGGACAAACACTTTTACTAGATTCAAGCAATCCTGATAATCAACAAGTTTTGCCAGCCGACTTAGTAACGCAACCAATTGGTGAAAGTGGTCGTACTGCTGAACTGGCTGCTGATGGTTCGGGCAAATACACTGTTGTCAGCGGTGACTCATGTTGGAGAATTGCCAATGATATTCTTACTTCGCAAGGTGTCGAGCAGCCTACCGACAATCAAATTGCCAACTATATTAAGGAACTTGAGACCAGCAATGGTCGCAGTTTTGCTCAGCTTCAAGTGGGCGACGAGATAAATATCCCGACCAAAATTCAAGGAGGTGACAGCAGCAGTTTCGCTGCTCCAGAGTCGACAGATAGTACTAACCCAGAGACAACTATTCCAGCAGAGGCATCTGTTCCGGCAGACACGGC
>LNEX01000265.1 GCA_001464165.1 bacterium Ga0077546 | reverse complement strand
CCGTTGCTAGAAATAAAACAATTTTTTCTTACTTTAATAAGCGGACACGGAAAAGTCCTAAACAGATTGCGGCGCGCTAAGAGCTCTCAATGCGAATCGAACTAGCTCTTCAGCACTGTCTGCTTCAATGTTCTTTTCTTTTGCCTTTTTCAAAGCAGCATGAATTTCAGTGGCCGTGTAACCAAGATTAGCCAATATTTCCGTCACTTCCTCGAACACTGCAGACTTACTAGTAAATGGCTCCAAAGGTTTACTACCAAGGGTTTGAGAAAATTCCTCCATTTTAGTTTTCAATTCAAGAATTATTCTCTGCGCTACTTTTGCGCCCACCCCAGGAGCCTGCGAAATCATCTTTTGATTCTCACTCAATACAGCTTCTACAAGTGTTTCAATCCCGAGTGTACCAACAAGGCCAAGAGCAAGCTTGGGTCCTATTCCAGTCACTGACTGCAATAGATTGAAAAGTTGCCGCTCGCTCACATCCCTAAATCCGAAAATAGTCCACTCTGTTTCTCGAATGGCAATCGATGTATAAACAGTTACAGAGTCACCAATCTGCCCGAGCTGCAACAAGGCTGAATGCGCCACCGAAAGCTCGTATCCTACATCATTAACATCCAGCACCAGCCGATCGACTGGCCCACCAGAAATCTCTTTTGTAACGATCACGCCTTTCAAATATGCCAGCATTATAGATAGCCTTTCCTTAACCGCGATGCCATTACTGGTGGTGAAATGCTTGCTCTTGTAATTAGCTCTATTCAGCCATCAAGGTCATATTGCCGCCACTACTATGTGCGTGCTCAACAGCGGCACGGCCGTGAGACATCAGAAGTTTACCCTCGTCGTCCATATGTTTGGCAAACTGACAAATACCAACCGAAACAGTCACAGCTTTGGACTCAGCGCCGATTGCTAGAACAGATGCAGCCACTGAGGTACGAAGACGCTCGGCTACTTCTATGGCTCCCTCTTTAGTAGTGCAGGTGAGCACAACAGTAAATTCCGAGGTATTAGTGCGAACAACGATGTCAGACTCCCTCATCTGCTTGGCAACAATTTGCGCTACCTGACTAACGACTTTGTCGAAGGCATCCTGGCCCAAAGACTTAAGAAGTTCCTGATGGTGATCAATTTCCATGATAACCAACGAGAACGGTACGCTGTAGCGCTTCGCCTGGCGAATACCAATCTGCATGAATTCATCTAGGTAACGACTACTCTTAAGCTCTGTCAGAGCATCTGTCAATGAAAGCTCTTTCAGCTGAGCCTCTTTGCGGCGCAATTCATCACGAAGGGCTTTCTCTTTAAGCACGCTCTTTACTCGTGACAACAATTCATTAGCCTCAACAGGCTTGAACAGAATGTCTTCATTGCTGGCACCGTCGCCTGAAAAGGTCGGCAATGGCTTATCTCGAGCGGCCAGGAAAACTATCGGAATTGCCGAAGTTTTATCATCGGCTCGCAGCCGGTTATAGACTTCAATGCCGCCCATAAGGGGCATATGCAAATCTAAGATAATGGCATCAGGTGTGCGAACCTTGCAGGCAGCGATTGCCTTAAAGCCGTCATTGGCAATACTGGCTGCATAGCCAGCCTTTTTGAGCACCTCACTCAATAGTGTGGTGATTGATTGCTCATCGTCTACGACCAGGATAGTGTTGCTTTTCACGTTCAGATTCTAGTAACCAGGAATGCCCGAACGTTGATAATAGCTGGTTGACTTCAATTCAACAACTTATGCAGGCCAGTTGTTTTGAATTGTTGGAATTTTCAACCGTGGATCGTCAAAAGCGCACCCAGCTTCAATCAGCGCGATATCTGCGGCCACAGTGGCAAAACAAGCAGCCAGCTCAAGACCGCCACTGGTGGGCAGATATCGCTCTAAGCGGCTGTTTCCTCGAAGCAACAATTTAAGAGCACCCTTGACATTGTTGCGGCGCAAATGATAATAAGCCACGGCGATTTGAATGATTCCTTGAATCATTTCTTTGTGAGGAACATCAGTTGTAAGACTTTGCCAATACTCTTCAAGAGTCTCATGACATTCATAGAACTCTTGTCGATTAAATTCGGCAATACCTTTGTGAAATGTGGGCGAATCTATTTGCATTGAATTTAGGTTAGCTTAGCAATAATCAACACAGTAGCAGCACTTGCTACATTCGCCAGCTCGGCACGAGCAAGGGCAACAACCTGCTCTTGATCCAGAAGACCAGAAAGGTCGACTATCTTAGCGCCAAGCAACAAGATCATGCTTGGAATGGTCTTGCCTGCATCACCCCAACTCGCATGCGCCTCTATCAAACTCAATATCACACCTTCAGCCTCTTCCTTTAGGGCTGCCTTGGCATCTCCATCTCTATCAAGAATTCGCAGGGCTTTTTTAGCAGAGCTAAGGAAATCAAGAAATCCGCCGTGAGATTTACGCGTTGCACCATACACCGAAAAGTAATCATTGGCGCATATCTCATGTACTTCTGCTACAGCGACTCTCATAGAGTCGGCAACCAGCTTTTTTCTCTCTTCCGGCGAAAGCGAGACTTCACCAGCCCTGGTGGTCATCTTAGTCGCGCCGCTAGCTGTAGCTCGCACCACAGAGGTCTTACTATCGATCTCAACATGAACTTCAATTGTAGAAGGTTCCGCACCCATTTTATGAACTGCGTCAAAAACTTCTTGCCGCATAGCCAAAATAGTCTCACTAGAATGAGTTGGATTCGACACTTGGCGCTCAACAGTCTCACGAATTAAAGCCATGGCAACGCCAATTGCCGAAATTACATCAGCATGCTCAGCTAAGCTATAGCGCAAGTTCATTTCTTTAGCAACAAAAGGCACAATAGCAGCGGCACCACCACCGCCACCAATCAAATCAACAAGTTCAGCATCCAATTTATGCTCAGCAATAAGCTTCCTTACCACCGGTATACATTGAGCCGAAGCCAGCTTCTGAATTTTAGTCGCCAGCGCCAAAGCAGTTGAGCTGTCAGCATCTGCTTTGTCAGCAGGCTTGCTCAAATGTTTTGACAGCGCAGTAAATGCCTGACCAATTGTCTCTAAATTACCACTAGCACAATTACCCTGTGGAACAAGACCAAGCAAATTCGCAGCACAAGTTGGCGTAACACTGAGACTAGGCTGATTGTCATCAGGCCGACTTAAAGCCACATAATCGGCAGGATCTTTTTTCAGTGGACTAACAGTAGAAACATTGAATTCACCTGTCGTCAATGCGTCACTAAACGATGCGTAAGCAAGATTAGCAATATGAGCGCTACGGGGACCAACTGCAAGAATCTCACCAGCCGCTTTTCCAGACAAGCGACTGAGAGAACCCCCAGCCACACCAACGGTACGCACGTCTAATGTGCGCATATAGATGCGATGGCCACCAATCTCAGCAGAGCGAATTAAGGCTCGTCCATTAGCAATAGCTGAAATGTCGGTACTTGTACCACCGACCTCGAGAAAAATCCCATCGGAGATACGCAAAAACATCATAGCGGCAGCCACACCAGCCGCTGGGCCAGAGAGAATTGATAAAATTGGTCGTCTGCGCATGGCATCAATGTCCATTACACCGCCATCAGATCTCATAATCATGATAGGTGCGCCAATGCCAGCTTCCCTTACACTTCGCTCTGTCAGATCCGCGCTCTCAATCATCTTAGGCAAAATTCCAGCATTGATTGCCGCAGTTCGAGTTCTTACTTTCAATCCGTATAGCTGACTAACTTCCGACCCAGCTGTTGCTAAAATTCCAAGCTCCTGAGCCACCTTCAAGACTAACTGCTCGTTATCTGGTTGGTCCGGAGCAAAGGCCTCACTAGCGGCTATGGCTGTACACCCTAGCTCTTTCAGCTCAAGAATTGTCTTGCGCACTAATTCTTCAGTAACCGTGCGCGAATTTAAAAACCTATGTGTAGTTTCTAAGAAGCAACCTGATGCAACGGGAATGCGTCCTAACTTTGTTGACGATTTAGCTAGAATAGCATTGGCACCAGCTCCCATACCAATGATGCCGACATGGGCAAGGTCACCTTCAAGCAGGGCATTGGTGGCTTGAGTGGTGCTATGGGCAATAAAGCTAACCGCAGCAGGAGGGATTTCAGCAGACTGCAGTAGCAAGTGCAACGCCTCAACAATTCCTTTAGCGACGCCTTCTTTAGCACGATGGCTCGTCGGCACCATGGCCTTGGCCACTAAAGTGGAGCTACCAGCGTCTAAGGCTACAGCATGGGTAAAGGTTCCACCAACATCGATGCCAATGCGATACGAGCGAGCTTCACCAGAAGAACTGCTGTCAGAAAGGGTAAAACGCTCTACCCTCTGGGCTTTTGTAGGCTTAATTTCTACCACGGCACAAAACCTTTCGCCACAGAAAGACTAAGACCAAGAATAACGGCAAGCCAGGCATAGCCAATAGTCTTGCGTAAGATTGCCTGGGTATCAACACCAAGATAGGTAGCAATCCAAATATTCTGAGTGTTTGTCGGATCACAAACTCCTTGAATCTGCCCAACAGACATCAGCATTCCCATGATTGCTTGAGAAGTAAGACTAGTAACCTTGCCCATCAGTGACACCAGGCCACTGCCCATTCCCCACAGACTGAGCGGTCCACGATAAAGCGCCAGTGGTGAAATCAGGGCAAAAACTAGAACGTAAGAGACAGCGCTCGTTGGCACCACAGTCTTAATAATTGGCGCGATTGAATCACTTACTCTAGGATCCATAACGGCTACGATCAACATACCGATGCCCATCATCAATAGTACAGCTGGAATGACATTGCTAACTCCATCAAGAATTGAGCGAGTGAGCAAGTTTATTGACTGTGCGCTCCAAGTCGTGAGCACACCGTAGACAAGACCAAGCATGAAAGATGGGATAATTTCCCAACGAAAAACTAGTACAAAGAGCAACGGAATAATCGGTGTAAACAAAGCAATTCCGGGCAAATCCGTGCTCTTTTTAAAATGCCGCATTACAGCAAAGAGAGAAAGCAAAGTCAAGCCCACACCCGCCACTAAATACGATACCGACAACGGTTCTTTTGACGCCACTCCCGCGGGTGCAAATTGGTCAATCAGAGGGTAGATGCCCGCAAGCAGAGCCGAACCCAGAGCTAGAAATTTGAGATTGCGTTTGTCTTTCAATTCTATTGCCAAAAATAGCATGATCACAAATGAAAGAATAAGGGCAAATGGCACTACAAAAGCAACAATTGTTGGCTGTTCGACTTTTAAAACATCGGTATAAAGCTGCCAGTTAGTAAGATTGAACATTCCTCCCAGAGAAATGCCAAACAAAAATAGCCCAGCTGCAGCCAAAGCTGGAATCCCGAGCGATAGCATCACCGGCAAAATAATCGTACCAACCATTATCACGGCACCAAGGCCGCCCAAGGTAGAAAACAAAAGTGCTGTTACTGCCGTGAGCAAAATACCAAGCAAATATGGGTTGTCTCCAGCAAACTCTGCCACCCAACGCACCAACGCGCGGGCCATGCCGTGCTTGTTCATCAGCTCGGCTAGCATGGCACCAAACATAGTGGTGGTATAGGCGCTATGAAGCTTGAGAGAACCTGCGCTTAGGACATCTTTTACGATTGCCTTAGGCTCAACTCCCCCAATCAAGGCGATGGCAAAAGCCATTAAAGGCAGGGCCAGAAGGGCAGAAATGCGTCTGGCATACATAAACATAGCCATGACAAGAAAAACTGCCAGGCATAGTATTCCAGTGAGCATGGAGACTTGAATAAACCTCTAACAACTGTTGCTTGCGAGTCAACCTACACAAAGAGGTTGTACACGATGGACTCAAATAGCTATATACAACTGCGCGCATGCGGGATATACAGCAAGAACTACCGCTAAAATTCTGCAGTTCAGCATCTCAACTGTAATCTAGCAACTTATCGAGCCTTTAATCAAGCATGGCAATTTTCAAATTCGCCTATTCCTTTTATGTATACCAATCGCTAGATCCTGGCCAATCTGAAAACTCTTACCAATCCCAATTACTCAAATCCTCTAAACCAAGCCAGGCGCCTATTTAATAATCGCTTCTCACAAAAGCATGGGAGTAATACGAGGTGATGGGGATTTTCCCCAATCGACTTGCACTTGGCATCGGCCTAAGATGCTTCTCATCAACCCCTGAAGCGCTGCCAGCACTCACTTCAATTCAGTTCAATTCAGAAGCGACACCCAGCTGCAGTCTTACACCCTATTTTCTTGGAGAACCCGCATAATGCCAGATCTGAGCCATGGTCTCAATCAAAGAACGGAATTCACCCTTGGGGCCGATGGGGCGAGCAATAATGCTACAGACCAAGAGTCTCGTTCAAGGCTGTCGCTCGACGTCTTAAACTTCAAAGGGGACAACGCCGTAAGCGGCACGATGAGAGCTACAACGGTCCTGGCTGGCGGCCTAATGGACGGAATGGTGAACGGAGCGACCCACGCAGCGGACAACAAAGTGTCCACTATGACCACCGTAGCTGAGAGCTTTGCTGTTGGCTACGGACTAAGCGCCATCAGCAAGATGGGCAAATTCGGCATGCCGGTGGCAGCCACTGCTGGTCTAGGCATGGGCGCTGCATGGGTCTATAGCGAATTTAGCGCGGGCCGCCCCCAGGCTACTGTGGCAGCAGTTTCTGATGCTTATAATTCAGGAGCCAATCTTGAAGCCAACCGCAGGCAAGTGGCAGCCAATGGCGGTGCCATTCTCTTCGATGCTACCTTAGTTGGCCTCGCTGGCGGCATGGGCATGAAAGCAGGAATGGGCATTAAACCTAACTGGCATATTGACGCTCTAGCCAACGGTAAGGCCCAATTCGCCAAAACCTCAGAATTCTTCGGTCAAGAAAAGCTCGCTGGTTTGTCACGCAACTTTGCCGGCAAAGAAGCAAAACCAAGCGACATCGGCGCGGGCATCTTCGACCAAGTCAAAGACATCGTTAATACGAAACCGAAAAGTACCGGTTCATTCGCCGATCTGCAAGCACAACTGAAGAAATCAGAACTGGGAAATGACACACACTTAGTCGTCGCAAAAGAAAAACTTGCAACCATCCATCAAGAAAACTTGGCCCTGGCTTCGAAAGAGACTCAACTGTCTGGAAAAATGACCAGACAAATTCAAGAAAGAGAAGCTCTCAATGGTGTGCTGCCAGAACGAGCTCAACTCACAAGAGCTCAAGAAAATCTTAGAAGCGCCGAAGAGATTGGTCGCACTATAAACGGGAAAAGACAAGAGCACGATCGCCTCTTCCAAGAACGTGAACAGGCCAGAAGCCTAGTAAGAGAAGAGCGCACCCCAGAAGGTAAGCCAACAGCTGAGAAGATCGCCTTCGACGCCAAGAACCAACAGTTCCGCGAAGCAAAAGCTACCTTTGAGGAAGCCAAAACAATGGGCGGCACTGAAGCTGTCGGCCGGGCAAGAGAAAGAGTGGCAGAGGCACAAGCATCCCTAGCCGCAGCGGAACAAGCGAAACCCGGCAAACAAGCAGCAATAGAGCAAGGAATTAAAGCAACCGAAGCTGAGATTGCGGCTATCCGAGAACAGCGCCAGGTGCTCGCAGTCACTGCACAAGAATTGGTTGGCTTGCACAAGAGCAGAATGTCGGCTCTAGAAGCTGACCCAAGCCTGAAGATTGCCCACGAGAAACCAGCAGCTGAGCCATCTAGCGCTCGCAATCTAATCAAAGAAGCACTAGAGCAACCCGTTGCAAGCAAGGAAATCCCAAAACCAATAGCTGAACCTCGCACGGTCATTGAAGTTGTTGAAGTAGCTAGGCCTCAAGTTGAAGTAGCTAAGCCTCCAGTGGAAGCAGCTAAGCCACAAGTTGAAATAGCTAAGCCACAAGTTGAAATAGCTAAGCCACAAGTTGAAATAGCTAAGCCTCAATCCGAAGCTGCACTCAGAGCAACAGAAATAGTTGAGAAGCCAGCAATCAAGCCGCTTGAAGTAAGTCAGCAGCTAAACGCTGCGAAGGCTCAAGCCGAAGGCGCTGTGCATTCGAATATGCTTTACCGAGAGATTGAAACCAGCAGACGGACAATTAGCGAAATCGATAGTAATACCTACCGTGCTAGACCAGGCGAAAACCTTGTAGAGACTAGGTCTAGAGCAGAGCAAAATGCCATAAAGGCACAGGAACAGCTGGGCTCAACGAGAGCTCCATCTTACACTCGCGCTCTCAAAGAAGTCGGTGATTACGCCAAGGCTGCCTCTAAAGAACTAGCTCAAATCTCCGATGCCGGTAAACGTGGGCAAGTAGCGACTGAAGCTGTAGCCCAGCTAGAAGGTATGATGAATAACCTGCCTAATTCGTACAAAGGCTATCGCGAGAAATTGCCCGACTTGCGCGAACCAGGTCGCGGCATCAACAATGGTTCTCCGGAAAGACGCCTGTCTGAGATTCAAGAACACCTACAAGCTAAAACTAGATTGCTAGATGAGTTAAGAAACAAACAGCTGCATGATATTGCAGCACAACAGCCAATTCTCAATGAAATCTTACAGCGCCAAAGCAAGGGCACACTGCCAGAAGACGGTACCATAGTCCTCTTCGGCAAAAATGGTCGCTTCATCAACCAGCCAGGCACACGTTCTCCTAATTTTATTGAAGTATCGCGCTTAAATGAACACGGAGTAGGAGCCGACGGAGCAGGTTTCAATCGTTTTGTAGCTAATGCTGCAGAAATAGATGGCATGGTTATTTTGCGACCAGTCTACGAAAACGGAATCAAGGTTCAACTACCTAACAAAAACGGCGCCAGGCCTGTCTTCAAGAAAATGGTAGATGAAGTCTTCGGCAACATTCCACCTGAGATTGCCGTTAAAGACAATTTCGTCAAAATTTTAGAGCGCTTCGGACCAGAAAGACAAAAGTCAGGCAACTAATAACTACCTAAGAAGCAAATATAAGAATCCTAAGAGCCTGATGCCCCAGCAAGGGTTCTAGCTGATGGCTTGGTGACCTGAATTGCCTTAGATACTAATTCTTGGGCCACTTCTGTAGTTACTTCTTTGGCCATTTCCTGAACTAGTTTTTCAGGTATTGCCTCAGTTACTTCTTTAGTCGAGGTGTTCACAACACTGCCAAAATTTAGGGCGGAATAAATCGTGTTTGTGTCTTTGACAATGGCAGCAAGGGTAGATGGCTCTATTGCTTGAGCCGCATCTGAAATTGACTTATCTGGCGTGCAGTGACTCTCAATAATCAGACCATCCGCACCACAGGCAATGGCAGCTCGCGACATAGGAGCAATCAATTCACGCTTACCTACGGCATGTGAAGGATCGACCAAAACGGGCAAACTCGTCAATGATTTAATTACAGCCACAGCAGAGAGATCGAGTGTATTCCGCGTGCGATTCTCAAAGGTGCGAATGCCACGTTCGCATAAAATAACCTGAAGGTTTCCTTCCAGCAAAATATACTCAGCGGCTTGCAGAAGCTCATCTATGGTAGCCGACATGCCGCGCTTCAGAAGCACTGGCTTACGCTGCCGACCAAGCTCTTTGAGCAGCTCATAGTTGTACATGTTCCGAGCGCCAACTTGGAAGACATCAAGATAAGGAGATGACGGCTAAATCTGTTCAAGAGAGACTACTTCACGGACCACAGGTAAACCT
>LNEX01000264.1 GCA_001464165.1 bacterium Ga0077546 | reverse complement strand
CAATTATTTGCTCTCGTCCCTCAATGGCACACGGGCCAGATATGACTATAGGAGGCAAGCCACCACCGAGCTGAATCAACCCAGAACTAGAGCCTGATGGAGACAGAGTAACCACGGTCTGAGCTAGATCTTTCCCTAGAGGGCTACGATTACTCAAACGAACGACCTTTTGCACACCATCCATCTGGCTAAACACATGACCAGGCAAACCATCAGCGTCAGAGGTTATGACCACCAAGGTAGTCTTAGCGCATTTAACCAAGGTGTTCTCTAAACCGCGAGTGAGAAGGTTCTGACGAACCTTTTCGATTACCTTTTCGCTAGCATTGCCCAGTGACAGAATCATGAAGATCTCCTTGCATTTCGAAATCTTCGCACAGTTTGTCAAGAATCTTTCTTAGACTCACTTACTGTAAGCTCATATGAGCCGATTCTGCCCCAGAGCAATCTCACCATATTTAGCTGAAAGCCGCCCAGCGTGGGCAACTCTGCAGGTGAGCAAAAAGCAACGAAGGAGACTAAATAGCTCTTAATGTTATGTAAACTTTGGCTATGTTAAGTAGAAGCGAGAAACTGTAATTTGAAACAACCATCAGACTCTAACGAGCGGCCGATACTTGTAAGCAAAAAAACCTTGGCTCGTTTTTTACACCCAGGCTGGTGGAAGCACGCTTGGAAATTTTCTCTAGCTTTTGTCCCAATTTTCAAAACGCCAATAATTCTATCTACCTTGGCTGGAATAATTATGGCCGCCAGCTTCAGCTCGATATCGGTGCTGCAAGTAGGTGGCGTAATCGACGGCAATGTCCTCATTCCTACACTAATCGGTTTCGCTACTGGGATGATCATCACCGGCATCCTGCTAATTCTTTCGCTTTTTATCGGCCTGATTCGCCTTGCTGGTTTTACCAGAGCATTCTTGCGCTGCCCTCTTGATTTAGAAGATACGACCAGTTCAGCGCAAATTAAAATCCACCTAGATGAAGGTCTAGCCGCCGTCAGACATCATAAAGCCTTTCTAGCAAAGAGCTGGCTAGTGAGTTCAATCATTATGTTGCCTCTGATTTTTGTTTGGTGCGCTTGTTCTTTCATTGTTGTTGGACTGAGTCCAGAAGTTGTCCCCGCTTACAATCTAGGACCAGAAGTTGTACCACTGCGCCAGGGCTCGGTGATAGCAATGGCCATTATCGGGCTACTTCTTTCTAACTATTCAATCACGACCCTAGCAGTTTCATCCATGTCAGACAGAACAGTGAAAGAGACTTCCATTGAATCTCTCTGGCTTGCTATAACCACGTCTCCAGCTTTAAGTCTTGTATCTCTATTTGCTTTTTTGGCGGTCTCTGCGATCACTACACCGTACGTTGTGGTGGAGTTGTACAATCTAGCCCTTCATGCAAGCACGACCGTGAGTGTAACGCCTTGGTCGTATATTGGCCAAATCTGGCAGGGTACATCGAGCTTAATTATCATTCCAATGAGCACAGCAATGTTGTGCGAAGTAGTAAGAGACTGCGTAGTTATCAATGAAAGTGGGAAATCTTGTGCTGACAAAAATTAAAGCTGACCTAGTCGATATCATCTTTGATGCCAATGGTCGCACAACAAAATTAGTTGACCGCATACGCTTGGCTCAAAGAATTGACTTTATACTCGCTTTAGCTGGCACAGAAGTCAGCGATGTCGAAGGAATATCCGCAGCCGGAAGCAGCGCTGAACTGCGTCGCCTGACGCCAGCACTAGATGCCGACGTCTTACTCTCTCACTTAGCAAATGAACAAAAATTACCAAGTTCACCCAATGGCATAGCATCACCAGTAGTGCTAACAAGGGCAGCTCTAAGCTTAGTGCCGCATCTAACAAGAGTCGTAGACTGTGGTAGCTTTAGCGCCCCACAAATTGAACACATAACGGCTAGTACTGAGCCTGGCAAATCAATTACCACTGGAGCGGCTCTCTCCCCCAACCTCGTGAACCAGCTCTATGAGGCCGGTGGCAAACTAGCAGATCATTTAGCAAAAGCAGAAAACGAACGAGAGCAGCAGGGCGATAAAGAAACGCTTATCGTCTTAGCTGAATGTGTCCCTGGCGGCACCACCACAGCCCAAGCCATCTTCATGGCTCTTGGTATAGAAGCTGAAAATCTTCTATCCAGTAGTGTGCCAACATGTAACCACGCACAAAAAATCGCCATGGCTGAAGCTGGTATAAAAGCAGCAGCAAAGCGACTTAATCGCAACCAAGCCGCCATTGCTACGTATTTCAAAGCCAATCCACTTGCAGCAATTGCCGCAGTGGGCGATCCAATGCAAGCATTTGCAGTTGGATTTATAAGCAAGCGCAATAGCCATCCTATCAACCAAGACACTAGTAATGGCAAAATCACTATTCTGGGCGGAGGATCTCAGATGCTTGCGGTCTACGCACTGGCCAACCAATTAGCCAGCAATAGAAATCATCAGCTCAGCAATGTCATGGTCGCAACAACCAAATGGGTAGCTCGAGACAAGTTTGCCCAAACAGAGAAACTGGCTCGACTAGTTGATGCCCCTTTCGTGGCCAGCCACTTTGCCCTAAGTCAATCAGGTCACGCCGGCCTCAGAGCCTACGAAGACGGTCATGTCAAAGAAGGTGTGGGAGCCGGTGCCGCCATTCTCTTAGCAAACCTTTTAGCAAGAATTGAAGAACCGACTATTTTGCAAACAATCGATAGCTTTTACACTGCCCTAACCTAAACAAATCTATTTTAAGCTAGCTACAAACTTGATTACGCCCAGCCTCTTTGGCTTGCCTGAGGGCAATCTTGGCGTCGCGCAATATAGTCTCAGGATTTAAGTCTTCCATATTGAAATTGGCACAACCAACTGAAACTGTCACTTTTGGTCCTTTGCGCCCATTCTCCTGACCGAAATTAGCGAACTCCATTTCAGAGCGAACTTTCTCACCAAGCACTCTTGTTCCGGCTAGATCAGTATTGGGTAAAACCACAGCAAACTGGTCGCCACCATAACGAGCAATCAAATCACTCGACCTGGTAATTTGCAAAAGCTTGTTAGCAACAGTATTGAGCACAGAATCACCGATCTCATAGCCGTGCTCTT
>LNEX01000263.1 GCA_001464165.1 bacterium Ga0077546 | reverse complement strand
GGAAACTGTAGTGATAACCCGCTAGCTGTGGATTCTGACTTGAAGCAGCAAGAAATATCGAGCCTACGCAATAGGCAGTCAGACGATAGTGAAAAAGCCGCAGCAGATTTATCTGGGTGGCTTTTTTATTGCAGATTTTCTGGCCCAACTAAGGCATTGTTCCTCACTTTGAATTTGACCACGCGCTTTAGTGTTGGCCTGCTGGCGCTGTCGCTGTTGCGGTGCCCAAGAACATCTAGAGTGACAGTGCCATGACTAATCTTCAAACTATTGGCTCTGGAGCGGTCACCTAGGGCTCGCTCGCCCACTTTCTTTGCTCCGTTTTCACTGGCCACTAAAACTAATAGAGAAGTGAAATAGCCTGTGCCGCCTGAGTTGTAGCTAAATACAATAGCACCGTCTTTGATACCATCGCCGTTTAGGTCTCCGATAGCGGTTTTGACAATCTCACCCCGGCAACCGTTCCACTCGGCTTTGCCGTCCTTAAATAGCACCGTTTCGCTGCCCGCTTCGGAGACAGTGGGCACATTGCAAAGACCATTGAGTAGTCCTGACTCGGTAAGGGGCGCGATATTCTCACTGGCGCTGCTGGGCAAGTTGCTTCGACTGCCAAGTGTGACAATGGCCACGATGGCGGCGATTCGGGCAATAGAAATGCTCTTCCTAGATATTGTTTTCATCTGCTCTTTACATTCTCTTAAGGCATTAAGTGCTTCTGAGTCTACCTGCAAGGTCTGGGCGGTGGTATCTTTATCCACTACTCCGCAGTAAGAGAGTTCTCCGCTACAAGAGGTTGTCATGGCGACGTCCACCCTTAGAGAAACCCCGTTAGCTTCGGCTCACCGCAAGCTATCAGCCAAGATGGTCGATTTCGCTGGCTGGAATATGCCAGTGCAATATAAAAGTATCATCGCTGAACACATGGCAACGCGCGAAAAAATTGGTTTGTTCGACGTCTCTCACATGGGTGAATTTCTCGTTACTGGTTCTGGTGCTCATGACTTTGTGCAATACATTATTGCCAATGATCTCAACCGACTAACCACTCCTGACCGTGCGCTCTATTCACAACTTTGTTATGAAGATGGCGGCACCGTTGACGACTTAATCGTCTATCGCCGCAAAGAAGATTTTCTTCTCGTAGTAAATGCCTCAAACATTGATAAAGACTGGGAGTGGATTAACAGTCATGCTTCTAAGTTTGATGTCAAATTGACCAATATTTCTGATCAGCTTGGCCTTCTTGCTCTGCAAGGTCCGCAGGCTGTGCCACTTTTAAGCGAAATTGTAGGTGATTGGGTTGGTCAGTTGCCTTCCTTTGGTTATGGTGAAGCTACTATCGATGGCACAAGCTTCAGCTTTGGTCGCACTGGTTACACTGGTGAGGATGGGTTCGAAATTTTTGTACCGACTGCTAAAGCTGAGTGGCTTTGGAATCTTTTGTTAGAGCGTGGCCAAGCAAAAGGCATTGAACCTTGCGGTTTAGGCGCTCGCGATACATTGCGATTAGAGGCTGGTTTGCCTCTTTATGGTCATGAACTAGAACGCGACATTACTCCCATCGAATCGGGTCTGGGCTGGAGTGTTAAACCAGACAAAGGCAATTTCATTGGCCGTGATGTACTGGCTAAGCAAAAGGCTGGGTCATTGGAGCGCCAATTGGTCTGCTTGAAAGGAACTGGTAAGGCGGCTCCCCGTCAAGGATATAGTGTTTTTGACGGCGATAAAGAAGTGGGTAAAGTAACCAGTGGTGCTCCTGGCGTTTTTGTCGGTTATCCGTTGGCCTTTGCTCTTGTTCCCATAGCTTCAACTAAAGTTGGAACTGAGCTTTTAATTGGTATCCGCGATACGAAGGTGCCAGCTTCTGTAGTGAGCCGTCCTTGGTACAAACGTAAAAAATAGTCTAGACAGCCAATTGAGAGACCGTATTCTTGACTGACGAAAGCTCAACATTTCTAGTGATTTGTCTCTTGGCTGTTGGTGCCTTGTCAGTAATTGCCTTGTTTGTTCTATCAGGCTTGAGCAAGAGACCTAGCCCGTCAGGGCGTATACCCCCAGCTCGTAGTTTCTATCTCGAACAAGAAGAAGCGATGGCTCGTGTGCGTGCTATTTTGCAAGGTCCATTGCTTGGCTGTCGCTGGCGTGTCACTTATGACCGCGCTGGTGAAGGAAGGTTGCAAGCTCGGGTTTACGGCACCCCAACCGAAGCAACCGGCAAGCAGCCAGTCGATATTTTGCTCAATATGCTATTTCACAAGCTTGATGCTAACGCGACCGAGCTGGAGTGGAGCTACGTTGTTATGAGTGGCAAGTCTGAAGATGCTGACTTGCTTGTAAACGAAAGTAATCGCTGCTTTCTGGCGGCTTTGGCGCAAGAGCAGATTGAAAACCCGGCTTAGAGATCTAGCTTAAAGAGCTAGGCCGGAAGCTTCGTCAGCTTGGGCTTACTTTTTAGGATGATTTTTGAAAAAGTCCCACATCATATCGGTGGCAGAAATTTCGGTTGATGGATCGTCTCCCTGGGCTCGCGGTTTCTTCCCTCCTGGCCACGAATGTTTTCCGTTTTTGATGGTGCAGAGAACAACATCGGCGTTCGTACTTTGGCTTTTGTAGGTATCGACTGTTACATTGCCACTCTGATTGACCTGCTTTTGGGGTTTGGTGGTGCAGTCATTTCTTTTGATCCAAAAACTGACGGCGTAGGCTACAGATTTATCCACTCGTGGTTCAAACGATTTTCTGGGTGGTCCCCCTTCATAGACGACGTGATCATCTGCCATGCCATTGAACATAATCATAGAGACGGGATTGGCTGGCACACTGTCAACGTTAAGGGCACCGGCTACTGGTGCTGCAGCTGCGATTAAATCTGAGAGTTCGCAGGCCAATCTAAATGACATCATGCCACCATTAGAAATACCAGTTACAAAAACTCGTTTGGGATCGGCATTTTCGGTTTCTAAGATTGTTTCGATCAGCTTTCTGATAAAGCCGACATCATCGATATTGTTTCGCATCGCATAGGCACAGCAGTTGCCGGAATTCCAGGTGAGCATGTTTTTGGTTCGCCCGCTGCCGTTGGGATAGATGACCAAGAAGCCCTCTTTATTACTCTTGGCGCTCATTTGAGACATAGAGGCAGCGTTGCTAGAGTTGCCGCCACCGCCGTGCAGAACGATAACCACGGGCACTCGCTGGCCGACTTTAAGCTTATAGGTATTGAGGTTTGTTGGGCGATGAATCACGTATGAGCGTGTCAGTCTGCCGACCTGGAGAGTTTTCAATTGATCGTTGCCAGCAAAATTGCTAGATCTGTTTGTACTAGCGGAACTGGTTGAACTTGCTGGCGGGCTAGATTGGGGAACTTGCGCACTTGCGTCAATGGAGAACGAGCTACACGAGCATAAAATTGCCATTAAAAGCAGCAGCCTTGTAGCTAGCTTGGGGTCGCTTGTCTGCGATATGGTCTCTTTTAATGTATACGCTTGGATTGCCATTTTTTTCTCTTCCTAAGGGCCCAGGTTGTTTGAATATATACGCGAGCCCTAGGTGAAAGTTACAGCACTCCTTTAGCCAGAGCGCCAAATTGTCTCTTTGAGGTGAACGGCTAAGGCCGCTCCCCGTCAATGATATTGTGTTTTGCTGGCGAGTCATTTCTTCTGGCCTAGCCTTCCACCACATCGGCCTGCCATTCTCGATTGGTAAGATCGAGAGCTTTTTGATAGTTAGCACCAGCTAGACATTGCTCTTCATCTTTTGACTTGATGCAATCTTTTGGCGTCGCTTCGTTTTTCAAGCTAGATGACTTTATTGAGATTACTTCTCATAATTGATTTTGGTTCAACTATTGTGCAAATTTCAATGGTCAAGCTATAGCTTAGCCAGTTCTCAAGACCACTCTTTTAAGTTACATTCATGCATAAAGTTATGCAAATGGGATGCCAACTCTATTACTCTTTAGAGAGTAATTTTTTTGTCGCGAAGTACCAGGGAGATCCTTCATGCTGAGTCATCCAGATGAGCTTAAGTACGTAAAAAGCCATGAGTTCGTAAGTGTCGAAGGCGATATCGCCACCATCGGCATTACCGCTTTTGCTGCAGACCAGCTGGGCGATGTCACTTTTGTGGAACTGCCTAAAGTGGGCGAGAAATTCAAGACCGAGCAAAAGTTCGGTGTAATTGAATCAGTCAAGTCTGTTTCTGATTTGTTTATGCCGATTGCTGGCGAGGTCACAGCCATAAACGAAAATCTCAATTCTGAGCCTGAGCTTGTCAACCTTGATACCTACAAGGGCGGCTGGATGATTAAGGTCAAAATAGAGAACGTTTCTGAGGTTGCCAGCTTGATGAGTGCTGAAGACTATAAGAAGTTCATCGTCGACTAATACTTGGCTTTATCTAAGACTTAAATATAGGAACCGCAAGGTGTTAGGCGAAGCGGCAAATCTACTGATTTGTCGCTTCTTTTTGACTGGGCACTGCTAGTTTTGTTTGATCCAGTTTCAATGCGTCTGGCTTTGGTTCTACTTGATTAGACTTTTCGAGGCCAGTTCCGTCTTGATTGGATTCTATTTGCTGCGGCTCAGGCTGAGATAATTGCCTCAGTTGATCTTGGGCGAGATCGTAAAATCGTGAACCAGCAGAGATTTTTGCTAGCTCCTGCACCGCAGTCTGGTCATTGCGGTCAGCGTCTAGTTTGGTCATGGCATCTAAATAGAGTGCTTGGTTGTTGGCGAGCTGCGCAAAATACCTATGGCGGCTTTGTAATTGCCTTGCATGATATTGGTTTTTGCCGAATGAGTGGTTAATCCCTTGACAAAGCTAACCGTTAATCCGGCCATGGCAAATAGCAGGCCGAGAGCCAAAAGAATATCTACAGCCATTGGGTGCTTGTAGGTTTTTGGTTGGGCTTTGCCGTTTTGATTGACCGGTTCTGTCGAAGCATTTTCTTTGGCTTCAACTTCTGCCAGAAAAGAATCGGCGATTTTATCCATCGCTGAAACGTGATCTTTGGTGTCGCTAGTTTCCGAGTCCAATATTTATGCTGCCTAGTTTCGAAAGCCAATTTGGTTTCTATCTTAGTATAGAAGCACTTAACATAGCCACTCTAGCAATTTTGACTGAGAAATTCGTCTATTCGTTTGATTTTGACCGTGCTGCTAGTGGTCTTCTTGATATCGGTTAAGGCGGCTACAACCGCAGACTTGTGGCCTGAGCTAACCAACGATACAAGAGTGTCGAAACTGGCCTTTGACACAGATATTTCTTGAGCATTGATCATTCTGGTTACGGCTGGTATCTGATCGTCTAATTTGAGTTTTGCCACACCAACTAGAGCTTGCAGGCGCACCTGGGTTGATGGGTCGTTTAGAGCTTTGGCCACTGCTGCCTTAACTTCCGTTTGATTAGCCTTAAAGTCACTCGACGAGCTAATTTTGACTGCCGAAGCAAGGGCTTCCTCTCGTTTGTCTGAGGCGCAGTCTCCTGTTGCCAAAAGCAAGAATTCGAGAGACTGTCTATGGGGAAGATTAGCTAGTGCCTTGAGAATGTACCAGTAAGAATTGGCCGCTTCGAGATCACTTTCTAGAATCGGGCTTGCACTCAGCGGCATTTGGCTGCGACTCGTAACATTGACAAGCTGGTTGGCCAGCTTTACTAGCTGTGGTGCTGATTGCTCGTCGCCTAGGCGGCCCAGTGCTTCAATCATTTCGTTGCGGTAAGGCAACGCATGCTCGTTTTCAAGCATTGAAGAGAGAAGCTGGGCGTTTTCTTGCAAGTCAATTTCGCCAGTGAGTTTTAGGCCGTGGCGCAGGGCGCTAGATGAGGCTATTGCTGTATCTGGTTTAGAATTATTTGCGCTAATACTGCTGGCTGTGTTGAGAGCCAGAATCAAGCTCTCAATTTCTGTGACTACCTTCTCTCTTACTTCTTTGTCTGTAATTAGCGCTTTGGCATCGCTGGTTGACTGCTCAGGATAGTTGTTATCGAGCCAGTCGGTTAATTGATGCAGAGCGCGTAGGCGCAAAGCATTGGGTTTTGCTTTTAGAGCCTTCACGAGCAGCGGCAGGCATTGCTGCACACCAGCTTCAGTCAATACTTCTGGTGCCCCGGAAAACGTTTGCTTAGAGGCCTCAATTAGGCCGACAATTAAGGCTGCACCTAGATCAACCAGTTTTTCGTCGTCTAAGGCCAGTAGTTCTATCGGCTTGTGCTGGCGAGCGACGCCAACTGCGGCATAGTCGGTAAAGGGATGGTGCTGGCTAAAAGCAGAGCTTATTTCGTTGCCGACTTCGGCAATTGGCCAGCGAGCAAGGGCACTGACGGCATCGACTTTGATCCAGGGTTCGTCATGGTTGAGGTATTTCACTAGTGCTTGCTTTGCTTCTTCTGTGCGGAAGCTGGCAAGGGCTCTAGAGATATGACAAAATGCTGGGGTGGTATTATCAGCAGTGGCGGCTAGGGCTCTGATGATTCCCTCTTGCGCCTGGTTAATTTGTAGGTCGGCCAAAATTAGTGCGGCATTGGCCCGAACACGCCAGTCTTGGTGACGAAGTGGGTCATAGTCTTGCACTTCATAATCGTCTGATTTTGGCGGTAGTAGAGTAGCTAGGGTACGCTCCGAGTTTGTTGCTTTTAGTTCTGTGAATATGCGCACTAACTTGTCTTCCCACCAAAGTGGGGCCAATTTTAAATTGATGCAAAGATTGTGCGAATTGCTGCGGTTGACAGCAGAGGTTATGTCAGCCCTGACGTCTTTAAATTCTCGATGGTTGTCGGGACTAGTTCCTACCAGTCCATGATAGACGAGAAAATGCTCAAGGCCGAAGTCATCAACTTTGACGTCTGGTTTTTCGCTAAAAATAGTGGAGGCGCGTTTTAGCCACTTTGCAAGCAGTGTCATGCTTCTGGTTCCGTAAATGCTATGATCAGCAGTTTATCAGGGTTTTGTTACCCTTTCTCATCTATCTTTTCTACTGGGGGTTTCCGTGAACACCTTCTTAAGCAGCGGCCAACTGACCTTGCAAGAACAGTATTTAAAATTTGTCGCCGAGCAAATCGCTCCGCTAGCCCTGGCTCTTGATACAGAGCAGGCGAACTCGAAAGAGGCTCTGACTCTGCTAGCCAAAGGCGGTTATCTAGGTTTGACCGTTCCACGTGAATACGGCGGCCAGGGGCTTGGCGCTATTGAATTGGTTCTTTTTGCCGAAGCTCTCGCTGGTGCCTCGGCTGGCCTCTCTTTGTCCCTTGCCAGCCACTACAGTGTTGTCGAATTAATTAACAAGTTTGGTTCTGAAACGCAAAAATCTCGCTATCTTTCGCAGCTAGCTACTGGCGACCTAATCGGCGCCCAAGCTTTCGGCGAAGAGAAAGCTGGTTCTGATTTCAAGGCTGTGCAAACTACTGCTACTGCTGATTCGTCAGCTGGCTGGTTGCTCAGTGGTGAGAAGACCTGGGTGGTCAATGGTCAAATGGCCGGTTTAATGGCTGTGCTAGCTCGCACTGGCCCTGACGATCAACTAGGCATTTTCCTGGTGGATGGCACTCCGTCTTCTAATATTGAAATTGGCACTAATAAAGCTAAGTTCGGCCTGCGCTCTGCAGCTACTTGCGATATTACTTTCAAAGAGTACAAAGCCACTAGCGAGAATAAACTAGCTAGCGCCACTAGCGCTGAAGTCGAGGCCCAGGTGAATGCTGTGCTTGACTTGAGTAAAACTGTTGTGGCTGCTGCAGCGGTTGGTATTGCCGAAGAAGCGCTCAAGTTCTCAGCTGAACATGCCCGCACTAGAGAGCAGTTTGGTCAGTCAATTTCGAAATTCCAAGGAATTCAATGGAAGCTTGCGGATCACTCGGTTGAGTCGCAAGCTGCCCGCTTGCTTACATATCGTGCTGCTTGGAGCCACGATGAAGAGCCCAGCGATTTTCGTAAGTTTGCGGCAATGGCTAAGTTGTTTGCGGCAAAAACTGCCCGATTTCATAGTGGCGAAGCTGTGCAAATATTCGGTATGTTGGGAGCTAGCCCTGACTCACCGGTAGAAAGGCTTTACCGCGACGGTAAGCTTACTGAAATCTTTGAAGGTACTTCTGAGATGCAAAAAGTTGTTCTTAGAGAAGAACTTGGCGTATAGGTCTAAGAAATAAATCACTCGAAATAGATTAAGGCAGAGGTAAAGCGTTGTGCGGCAGAAATCGAGGATTGCGCTGAGAGATTCGCGCTTAATGGCTATATTTCTGCTTTCAACTGCTTTTGCTCTTGCCTCTATTGGTCAAGCTCAAGCCGATTCTTATGCCGATGGGTCAAAGCTTTTTCAAGCTAAGAAATATGCCAGTGCCGCAAAGTGTTTTGATGCTTCTATAAAGCAAAATCCTGGTAACGACAACGCCTATTACTATCACGCATTAGCGCTGCATTATGCCAAAGATATTAAGGGTGCAATTGCTGAGTATGGTCGCATAGTTAGTCATTTCCCTTCTAGTCAGGCCGCTGACCATTCAAGAAGGGCACTGATGGTACTCGACCCCGTAGTGCTGCGCAAGCTCAGCCCTGAGTTATTCACGGCTGCGCCGCCAGCAGCCGCTCGCAGTGCCGGGAGCAACATAATCAGCGGTTCGCGCTATGGTAGTTCCGGTAGCTCTTCGTCGGATGATCATTACCCGCCAGAGGCAAAACTAAATTTCACCAAAGAAGTTGGCCTCATGTTTGTGGAAGCACAGTTTAATAACCGACCTATGAAAGTTACTTTTGATACCGGCTCGCAAGGCACCACTCTGGGAAAAAATCATTTGCAAAGTCTGGGCTTGCCCGAACCGACCGGACCGCGCAATTCTCTTGGGTACTGGGATATGCGCCTCAATATTAAATTGGGTGGCATCGAGCGCAATAATTTTCCTTGTGCAATTAAAGAGTCAATGTTAGATAGCCCGTCTATTGGTCAATCTTTCTTCAAAGACTTTGTCTACACTGTCGACAACAACGCTCAAACTATCAGGCTGGTGAAGAAAACAGCTGGCTCTAGTTCCAGTGTTGCTTCTAGTTCAGGTTCTAGCTCTAGTTCTGGTTCGTCCAGGTCTAGTGCCGATGCCAATGCCGTGCCGTTTAGTCGCGATGATAACTATGACTTGATGATAGTTTCAGTTTCGGTAGATGGGCGACCTGGTCGCATGTATGTTGATACTGGTGCTACATCAGTCTGTATGTCTGCTGCTCAAGCGAGAAACTTTGGTTTGAATGTGCCTGAAGATGCTGCAGATACTGTTATCAACGGCACAACAGGGCGTATGACTGGTAAGAAGTTTTCGATTCGTACCTTGAAGTTAGGACCGGTTGAAAAACGTAACGTTGATGTAGTGGTAGTTGATAACTACCCTATTCCCTTGCCGTTGCTTGGTCAGAGCTTCTTAGGTGACACCAATTATTCAGTGGACGATCAAGCGAAAGTCATTCGCTTTACTCGTCGCTAGTTAGTTAAAAGATTATGCCAACGGTATCACTGGTAATAGTTGCTCAAGATGAAGAGCGCACTATTGGTCGGGTGATTGATGCGGCTAAAAGCCTGGTGGATGAAATCATTGTGGTCGATTCTGGTTCGACGGATCGCACCATAGAAATAGCACAAGAGAAAGGTGCCATCGTTCAACATCAAGACTGGCTGGGTTTTGCTAAACAAAAGAACTTTGCCATTGACTTGTCTAAATGCGATTGGATACTAAGCCTTGATGCTGACGAAATTTTGACTGATAAGCTTGTCGCTGAAATTGCTGCTTTGCTCAAAAGTTCCAGTCTCGATCAGTTTGATGGTTACAAGATTCCCCGCATTCTCTATATTGGCGATCAAGCCGTTTCGCGCGGTGGCTTTTACCCTGACGCACAACTGCGTTTGTTCAAGCGAGGCAAAGGTAAGTTTGGTGATCGCCTTGTGCATGAGGCAATAAAGATGAACGGGCCTGTAGCTATGCTGGCTAATCCTATGCATCACTATGCTTACAAAACT
Organism: bacterium Ga0077546; assembly: GCA_001464165.1. The sequence goes on along the minus strand of LNEX01000263.1, from coordinate 10,763 downwards.
GTCGACGAGTTTGCCAGTGCTATGGACAAATATGCCAGACTATCGGCTCAAGAGTATTTTAACCGTGGCAACTATGGCTTGAGGGCTAGTCGCTTAAGTGAGTTAGTTAAGCCGGGCCTTACTTTTTTGTATCGCTATTTATTTCGAGGCGGTATTCTTGAGGGTGCGTTAGGCTATAGGCTAACGGCAATTTATAGTGATTATGTGCGTAAGAAGATTGTCTATCTAAGGCGGTTAGTGGCCCAGAGCAATACTGGAAGCAATAAAGAGAGTAGTAAAGGAAGTGACAATGTTTAAAGCTAAAGATACCGCCATAGGCTTGTCTCTTGCCAGTTTGCTTTGTCTTCTTCCTTGTATAGCATTACCCGCCATTGCCGCTGCTGATGCTTTTGCATTAGGGGTAAAGCAGTTTGGTGCTAAGACCTATCCACTGGCTGCCACCAACTTCAAGAAGGCTATAGCAGCTAATCCTAAGAACGATAGCGCTCGCTATTACTATGCTTTATCTTTGCATTACATCAAAGATATTCCAGGTGCTATTAAGGCCTATGCCGAGCTGATTCGCCTGATGCCAGATTCTAATGGTGCCAGCTATGCTAGAGCGGCTCTGAGCAAATTAGATGCCGCTCTGCTCAGTTCGTTGCCCGCTGCCAAATTGGGTCAGCAGCAGTATGGTCAGCCCCCTTCTAAAGGCAGTTATACTGCGCAGAATTCAGGTATGCAGCAGATCGTACAGTCTCAATCTCGTCAAGGTGGTTCAAGTCGAAACAGCGCCGATGACAAAATACCCGATGAATGCCGAGTTTATTACACACTGGAAGGAAATAGCTTCATTGTTGACGTTTACGTCAATGGTCGACCGATGAAAATGGTGTTCGATACAGGTGCTGCTATGTGTGCTTTCGGCAAAAATAATCTTTCTGCGGCTGGTATCGAGCCACCGCTAGGCAACCCAACTGGAGCGGCTGTTGGGGTTGGGGATGGAGGTGAGCAGCCGGTTTGGGATATGAGTGTGGATTTGAAATTGGGGCCAATTGAGCGTAGACATTTTCCTATTAAAGTCCAGAATCAGCTTGGACTTCATCCACTATTAGGCCAGACTTTCTATCAGGATTTTACGTACACGATTGATAATGGTGCTCACTGTATTCACTTCGTGAAAAAACGCAACAAGAGCGGATCTGTATATGCGGATGTTAGTCGAGACCCTAATGCTGTTCCATTCACGAGAGAGCGAAATGAGCTGGTGGTCACTGTTGAGATAAATGGCAAACCGACAAAAATGTATTTTGATACAGGAGCGGAGGTCGTAACTCTTACGAGAAAACAATGCCAATCACTTGGTATTACCATTCCAGAAGATGCTGAAATCACCACAGTTCACGGTATTGCCGGTGACAGCCGCGCTCGTGTCTTCAATCTCAGTAGTATTAAGCTTGGTGGCATTACTAAGCGCGATTTTCAAGTCTGGGTTCCGGATAGTGAGATGGCTGGCACAGGCCTTCTTGGGCAAACTTTCTACAACGACCATCAATACACAATCGATTACGAGCGCGGCTACATTCACTTCTTGCGCCGCTAGAAACTATTGCAGTTGACTAGCTAGTCCAAGATATCGCGCATCAAAGCTCGATAGCGCGCAAGATTTGTGCCGTAGTCATCAGATGAGCCTTGAGTATCAGTAATTTGCAAAGGCACCGATTTGCGCATGGAGATATTTGTTTCAGGGCTTTCGCCGGCGCTTTCTTTTTTGCCGAATAACCAAGGTGCATGCTTTCTCAATGTCGGGGCGTCCAGCCAGCCACGCGCCAACAGCACTTCATCAATAGTCATGCTCATATTTTCGCTATCAGACTGAGCCAACTGGGCCTGAGCCTGTGAAATTATCTGGGCCTCAATTAAGACTTGAAGCAGATCTTTTTCGTTTTTGTCGGGAGTTTGCATAGCTAGTACTCAAAGACGCAGTGTAGAAAAATCAACACTGCGGCTTTTGGTTATCTAATTTTGTTGCCAAATTATGTGATTTCGATGTCTACACGCTTGCCAAACCGGCTGGCTGCGGCGCGTATCAAAGAACGTAAGGCGGTAATCGTTCTACCGTCTTTGCCAATCAATCTACCGGTGACCAGCGGATCGCAGGTCACAGCTACTCGGCAACGCCCTGGGTTGAGGGTTTCCCTTTCGAATTGCAGTGCGTCAGGGTCTTTGGCCAGTACCTTTAGTATGTACTCTGCCAAATCTTCTGCCGCTGTCGAGTCGACTTGGGGCCTTACGCGCCCAAAGCCGCCTGGTCTACCGCGCGAGGGGCCCTTTTTAAAAGGCTTGCTACCGTTTCGCTTTGCTGGGCGCCGTGTGTCATCCATTTTTGTACCGCTTCTCTGTCGACAACCAACTCTTTAGAACGGGGGTTGTAGTAGCCAAGCTCTTCGATTGGCATACCGTCTCTTCTACTTCTAGAGTCAACGGCGACGATTCTGTAATGCGGGGCTTTCTTTTGGCCGACGCGCTTTAGCCGTATCTTTACCACTGGGACTATGTTCTCCAAACTGTACTTATTGTACTTATGTGCTTGCGTGCGATTCGTTATTCTAACAGCTCATTAGCTCTGGCCGTATGTCTGTACTGTATATGTTGTTAACCTGGCGACACGCTTTGGCCCGAGAAGCTGCTTGGGGGGCAATCAGGGCTTTTAGGACAATGCTTCTTACTTCTTCTTCTTTTTCTTTTTCAGGCCGTAAGGGCTTTGAAAACCTGGTCTAGATGGGGAACCAGGCATTCCACCACCGATTCCAGGGCCGCCCATGCCTGGAGGCATTTTGAAGCCTGGGGGCATAGGAGGCATTTTGCCGCCGCCGCCAAGACCACCGAAAGGCCCACCGCCCCCGCCAAATGGATTGCCGCCGCCGAACATGCCACCCAATGGGCCCATTCCGCCCATCATGGCCTTCATTTGACGCATAGCTTCACGCATTTTCTCAAACTCGTTTAACATTTTACCTATCTCATTTTCTTTGAGGCCGGAGCCGCGAGCGATACGGCGTCTTCTTGGAAAGTCGATTAGGTCTGGTTTGCGTCTTTCGGCAATAGTCATTGAGTTTATGGCGATTTCGTACTTGTTCATCATGGCTTCGCCTTCAGTGGCGATTTTATTTTGATCCTCCGATGAAAGGCCGAACATGCCGCCCACGCCCATCATCTTCATGATGTCGCCCATGTTGCCCATTTTTTTCATCATGCTTTGCATGTTGACGAACTGTTCGAATGAAAAATCGTTTTGGAACATGTCCATTACGGCTCTCTCGGCGTCTTTCTCGTCAATGTTTTTCTGTGCTTTCTCAACTAGAGAAAGCACATCGCCCATGCCAAGAATGCGGCTAGCCATGCGGTCTGGGTAGAAAGTTTCTAGGTTGTCGAGTTTCTCGCCAGTTGATATAAATTTGATAGGTTTGCCCACGGCTTCTCTTACTGAGAGGGCCGCTCCACCTCTGGCATCACCATCAATTTTTGTTAGGAGAAGGCCCGTTAGGTCGAGCTGGGTGTTGAATGTTTCGGCGACGTTGACTGCTTCTTGGCCCGTCATGCTGTCTACGACTAGAATTTTTTCTGATGGTTGGAGGAGGCGGTCAATGATTAGTAACTCAGCCATTAATGGCGTATCTACTTGCAAACGGCCAGCCGTATCTAAAATAACCGGGTTATATCCTTTCTCTTTAGCTAGCTCTATGGCTTTCTCGGCAATATCCTGAACGTCTTGACTGGCTTCAATGGTGAATACAGGCACGTCCACTTGTTTGCCTAGGGTTTGCAGCTGGTGAATGGCCGCTGGTCTTTGCACGTCACAAGCCACAAGCAGTGGGTTCTGTCCTTCGCCTTTTAGCTTTAATGCGAGTTTGCCGCAGGCTGTGGTTTTTCCTGAACCTTGCAGGCCGACCATCATGATGATGCCAGGTGCACCTTTGAGGTTGAGCGGCACATTCTCGCCACCAAGTATGGTGACAAGCTCATCGCTTACAACTTTGATAAATTGCTGGGCTGGAGTGACTGAGTCGATAACCTCTGTGCCAAGTGCTTTTTGCCGTACGTTGCTGATAAAGATTTTTACTACTTTCAAGCTGACGTCTGCTTCTAAAAGCGATTTGCGCACTTCGCGAATGGCATCTTCGATATTCTCATGTGACAACTTGTCGTTGCCAGCGAGAGTTCTAAAAGCGCCTTGCAGTCTATCGGTAAGGTTGTCGAACATGGTTTAACTTCCTGATTTAGTCGTCGAGTTTAGTGGTCTAGTTTTGTGTTTAGAGCGAGGTTTGATTTTGTGCGAATTTTTTCTACTGCTTCAGTTGCTTCTTGGGGATATATAAGCCAGTATGAAGTGTGATTGCCCTTCACCAGCGCTTCTACTGCAAGCGAGAGTTGAGACAATTCTTTTACTTCTCCGTTGTCAGTGCGCACCACGATATTAGTTTGGGGATGGTCTGAATCTGGTCTGTAGTAGTCGTAGGGTACAAAGCCGGTTGATTCGACAGCAACATAGTAATCGGGGTCAAAGCCGAGGTTCGAGACCGCCTGTCTTACCTGCCGTTCGATGTCGTCAATTTCAGACTGCACTTGGGTGTTGATGCGCGATGCCTTGAAAATGCGGCGATTGAGAAAACGATGAGAAAGATCTGCCAATATTAGGTCTTTATCTTTGAGCCAGCGCTTAATGTGATAGCCCAATTGAATGTCATCGAGGCTGAGATATTCTTCTACTGTCAGTTTTTCGCCGGTGAGCCATTTGCCTGTGGCTTCATCAATGAAGGCAATTGAGCCCGCCCCTTTATCAATTACGTGCAGGGCCCGTTTGATCAGTTTGCCAAGTAGGGCGCGAGCGGCTAAATTTTTACGGTGATAATAGACTTGGGCGTACATCGAATAGCGCGCAAAAAGATAGTCTTCCACTGCTATTTGGCCTTTCTCTCCAACTACTAGCATGCGGTCGTTTTCTTCGTCGACTTCGATCGAACGTAGAATGCGTTGCAAGGCAAAAAGACCGTAAGCCGTGCCAGTCATATAGCTATCGCGCAGCAAGTAGTCGAAGCGGTCGCAGTCAAGCTGGCTGGAGACAACATGAGAAACGTAGGCTGGCTTGTAAGTCTTTTTTAGAACTTGCACAATTTTGTCTGCTAGGCTGGGCTCTTCTTCATAAGAGTCTAAGATTGAGCGAATCTGTGTGTCGCCCGAGATAATCTTGCAAGACCAGTCTTCATGATCGTAGCCAAGAATTTTTTCGGTGACATGACTGAATGGTCCGTGGCCAACATCATGCAAAAGAGCTGAAGTGAGCATCAAAGCCCGCTCTTTTTCGGCCGATTCGCAGCGACTTGAGAGAATATTGCTCAGTTGTGAAGCGACATGCATGACGCCTACTGAGTGTGTGAAGCGAGAGCCCTCAGCACCTTGAAATGTGAAGTAAGAGACGCCGAGCTGGTGAATGCGCCGCATGCGCTGAAATTCCACTGCGTCAATTAAATCGACTACTAGGCGTTCGGCTGGTATAGATCTGTCAAGAACGATATCCTGGTGGATAGGATCTAGATAGGTGCGCTTGTTGGAAACTCTTTGCATGCCTGTCCGCTTTGTATAGGTGAAAGATATTATACTGGGCCTTACTATCCTTATGGTCGTTAAGTGTTTCCAGATTTAGTCACCGAGCCAGGACCAAAGTCTCCACTGGCACCCTTACCTGAGAGAGTGCTTTCATTAGGCGACATCGTCAGTTTGACCTTTAGACGGTTTCGACTTTATTACAAACTGTATTTTAAGTCTTTATTCTGGCCAGCCGCATTTTGTTCGCTGGCTAGTCATGTAGCTTACCTAAGTCTGCAGCACTGGGTGAGTATTGCCTCTACTTCTCTCTTGGCCATGGCTCCCTTTGTTTTGCATATGGCAGTAGCGTTCTTTTCTATGGTGGTTTGGTTTTTTAGTGCCTGGGGGCTTTGTTTGCGCTCCTGCGCCCTAGTGCGAACAGTGCTCTGTCTTGACCCTTCTTATAAAGACAGTCTTAGCATTTTGAAAAAACGTTCAGGCACTGTTTTCTTCGCTTGCAATCTCGCTCTTCTTCCCCCCGCTCTCTGTTTGATATTTTGGTTTGTTCTCACAGTGGCAGTGGCCGCTGCTTTGAATGTAGCTTCGGGCGGGTCTGTGAAAGTTGCTATGGGAGCTGTGGCGTTTGCTGTAATAGGATTTGGCCTGACCGTGTCGGTGATGATTTCAGGGCTTTTCGGCTCGCTACTATTGGCCATTGTCACTCTTGAGCAAATTTCTTTCATTGAGTCATTTAAGCGCACCTGGCTTTTGGTCAGTCTGCGGATGATGCGCGGTGGCTCTTTTACCTCATTGTTAGCTATCGCTATAGGTCTGGTTTGTGTGGTGATCGAGAGTCCGATGATAATTTTGCAGTTAATTGAGCAAACCAGTCATGCTAGCTTTAAGTTGACGCAGACACCTTATTTGATAGACCTACTAGAAACTTCACTAGAAGTGCCGTTCAACATATTCACTTTTTCAATTTCATTTACTGCCTACGGGCTTTTTTATCGGGGTCGACCTGCTAAGTCGACTGGAGCGCCTCTCAAAGCTTGAGCAAAATCAGGTGTGACAGTGCTAGTTAAGTTCGTTGAATGGCCTTAGTTGGCTCCGTCGCCGGCCCATTTTGTACCTTTGGGTAGCGCCGGTACGTAAAAATGAATTTTTGCTGGAAGATCGGGATCGCAGTTGCGAGCCGACTCAATATCAGCTTGGAGCAAAACAGTTTTGCCCAATTGATAGAACAAGGAGGCCCGGCCTAAATAGTAACGGGCATTGTTCGGAGCTTGTGAAATGGCTGATTCAAAATCACCCATGGCTTCATTGACTTTGTTTAGTTTCTGATAGGCTTTGGCGCGGCGGAAATAATATTCACCGTTGGTAGGGTCAAGACCAAGAGCTTGGTTGTAATCTATGATTGCTTTTTTAGGGTCCCCTTCGAACTCTCCGGTGCCTGCGAGTTTGCCAATTTCGCCGCGGTTAGGATCTTGATCAAGGGGAGTAACAAAGCGCTTATCTTTGGTTGCAGGAATTGTATCTTTGCTTTCTACTGCGGCGTTATTTTGTGCATCGCTGTTTATATAGGGCATGCCGTTGTCGTTGTTGGTCATGCCCGTTCCGGCTCTGCCAGGGGGCGAAATTGCTTGGGTGGCTCCCACTGACCCTGGTTGGTTGCTAACGGATATCTCGCTGCCACCCGTGGCGGTGCTTTTCTCTGGCTTGCCTGAACCTAGTGCGCCTGTCCAGCCGGGGGTATTGTCTGAACTGTTGCTATCTTTGTAGCCATTCGGATAGACGTTGTTCATGGCTTCTTTGTAATCTTGAACGGCTTCTGTATGGCCTTGCCCTCCTTCGGCTTTAGTGCCTAAGTCGGAATGAGGCACTTCTTTTTTTGCACTGGCGAAATAGCGCTGAGCTAGAGATGGGTCCATGCGAATAGCTGCTTCGTAGTCGATGATGGCCATGGCATCATGACCCAAGATGCTGTGACAGGTGCCGCGCAGCAGCAGACCTTTGAGATTGTTTGGTGCGTATTGCAGCGAGCTGTCTAAATCTTGTATTGCTAGTTTGTAATTGCCCATTTTATAGAAGCATTGGCCCCGCAGCGAGAGTGCATTCGGGTCAGTGGCATTAAGCCCGAGCGATTCGCCGAATGCCGTGGCTGCTTGATCCCATTCGCCACTTGCCATTAAAGCCTTGCCCCGATCAAAGGCTGGGTCTACATAGGCTAAAACCTTGGCGCTGCTAGTAGTACCAAGAATGGTAACTGAAGCGGCTATTAGAAGCAGTTTTCGCATGATCTTATTCCTGTGTTAATCACTAATTCTTTTGGTTGAGATTGCTGGCACCACTAAAGATACCAAGGCAAAGACGATAGTGCCGGTGAATATCAGCCGGGAAGCTTCGTGCAACTTTTGAAATTGTTTCTTTGCGCTTTCGTCGGTTTTCATCAAGACCCGCACATCTTCCATCTGAGGAACAATGGCTAAGGCAAATATGAAGGTTGAAATCGCGCAGACTATTGAAGAAAAGTAACGGGCCATACGCCAACGGGTGCCCTTCTCTAGGCTTTTAAGATCGCCCTTGATTTCGATAGCTTCAGCTACCACTAATGTTATTGCAAAAGCCAGTGCAACTTTGCTGAATTCTATAAACAATGGTGCGTTTGCCGCAGCTGCTTCTGTGGCTGGAATTCCTTGGGCTTTGGCCGCGCTGATTAGGGTGATGGCAGCGAATACAGTGGCTGTAGAACCACCGAAAAGCATTGCCAGTGAAATCAAACGAAGGATGCGCGCTAACATTTGCATTTGTGTAACTCTTTGGCTGTTGGGGCAATCAGTAATATGTGATGTGAAATATACACTCTTGGCAGGCTTGGCAACTTTGACAAGGCCGAGAATGCTTTGGCCCTTTCAAGGAAGTTCATTTTGGGGCGTGCCATCTTGACAGTGTGACAGTAATTTGATTGAATACTGTTATGAACGTCGAGCAGAGTAAAAATCACGATTTAATGAGCCTTGAGCAGCTATCTCAAGAGGTGGCAAGGCTTTTAAGGTCAGAATATGGTGTTGGTGAAAACTCCAAAGACCAGAGGGTTTCCTCCTTGCCGGATGCTCGCACTATTCGTTATTACACTACTCTTGGTTTGCTTGACCGTCCATTTATAGATGGACGACAGGCTCGTTATGGCCAGCGCCATGTTTTGCAGTTGCTTGCAATTAAAGCTTTGCAAGGCATGCAACTTAGCCTCGCTCGTGTGCAAGAAAAGCTCTACGGTCTCACTGAGTCTGAGCTTAAAGCTTTGCTTCAGTCGATAGCTATTTCATATAGCGAACGAAAACAGTCGCAGGCCGCCATGCCTGTGGCAAGCCTTTATCGCGAGATCATTTTGGAACCCGGTTTGAAGTTATCGGTAGCTGATGGATACAGGTCTAATCTCAGTGTCGATGCCCTCAGAGAGCGCATTGAGATTGCCTTGAAGGTTTTATCAAATGCAACGGAGAATTGAAATGAGTTATAGCGAACGATCCGCCGGTTCCCAAAAAGCTGAGAGAATCCCGTTGCTAAATCTAGATATAGAGCAAGAGCGACTTGATGTTTTTGCCGAGCCAAGGCGCCTGTTTGGCACGTTCGAAAACGAGATGAGAGAAGCCGGTAGGCCCGCTCTACCTCTTGCCAGCGTTGATATTTCGGCTAATGTGGTTGACCGCATTGCTTCGGTGACTGTGGTGCAAAAGTTTGTCAATCAGCTCAAAGAACCCATTGAGGCTGTGTATATTTTTCCTTTGGCAGGCTCGTCGTCGGTCAGTAAATTTCAGATGCAAGTGGGTGAACGCACTATTGAAGGCGTCGTCAAAGAGCGCGCTGTCGCCCGGCAAGAGTACCGTGTCGCCGTTGAAGAGGGTAAGAGGGCTGCCATCCTTGAACAAGAACGTGACGACGTTTTTACAGCTCAAGTCGGCAATATTATGCCTGGTGAGGAAATTACTGTCACGATCGTCTATAGCGAACTATTGACCTATTTTTCAAGCGGTCATACTGAGCTTCGTCTTCCGCTGGTGGTGGCACCGCGCTATGTTACTGGTGTGCCACTAGATCGCGAAAGTGTCGGTGATGGGGTTGAGCTTGATACTGACAAAGTCAGCGATGCTTCGCGTATCACCCCGCCGCGATTGGCTCCTGGGTTTGATCCTAAAGTTAGCCTGTCTCTGAGTGTCAATATTGAACTAGCTGATGACCATACAGTGGCCGATCTGGTTTGCTCACAGCACGCTACTAAGTCAGGCTTTGGTAAGGCTGGTATTAGAGTTGGCTTGGTTAATGACGATGAGCTATTAGACCGCGATTTCGTTTTGTCGTGGAAGCTAGCTGGCGGCGATCTTTCATCGCTTGGCTTAATTAGTGAAAAACCTAAGTTCATGAACGACGTTGCCTTTCAATATGGCATGGTGTCAATAAATCCGCCAGCTATAGAGCGAGCTACTTCAAAGGTTGTTGCCAGAGACGTGGTTTTCTTGCTCGATCGCTCGGGCTCGATGAACGGTCTTAAAATGACGTCTGCGACCCGCTCACTGATTATCTTGCTCAATACTTTGCGTCCGGATGATCGCTTTGCCATTTGCGCTTTTGATAATTCTTTTGAGTGGCTTGAAAGTCGTGCTGGCGAACACAAGTTTTTCCCTGCTTCTCTCAAAGCAGTTGAGCGGGGCATCAACTACTTGCGCTCCATTGATGCCCGTGGTGGCACTGAGATGCAAGGGGCGCTAGAAGTGTGTCTTGATGCTATTGAGCAAGCGCCTAGTTTTGAGAAATCCAAATCGAAGACAAAGAGGCAGGCCATTGTTGTTTTAATCACCGATGGTGAGGTAGCCGATGAGTCACATATTTTAAAAACCATTCAGAGTCGCGTCAGTGCCACTCGTGTCTTCACTGTTGGCGTTGATACCGCTGTTAATGACGGTTTTTTGAAGAGATTGGCAACTCTGGGTGGCGGCACTTGCACTCTGGTGCCTCCGGGTGATGCCTTAGAACGCGCTTTGACTAATGTTGCTCGCGAAATTGGAGTGCCCTTAATTACTGACCTGCAAATACTTGAAAGCAATAAATTGACTTGTGCACCATTGAAGGCAATAGACTTGTTCGAAGGTCGGCCTGTATCAATCTATTTTCAGTGTACTGCCGATAAACTTCCATCTAGT
>LNEX01000262.1 GCA_001464165.1 bacterium Ga0077546 | reverse complement strand
TTGTTGTGTGCAATACATTTTTTGCAGCGATTTAGCAGAGCTGGAAATATCTAGCCACAGGAGAATCCAAAAACAAAAGAGAGGAGACAAGCTCCTCTCTTTTGTTTTTGGAAGTAATAGTCGCAGGTTAGTTGAAGAGTGCAGCGTCGCGGGCTGATGCAACGAGCCAGTTGATGCAACCAGGTGTTGCCAAACCGCCTGTCACACCGGCAGCTCCGAACAATACTTTTTTCATAGCATCGTGGGAACCAGCAGCCATGTGCATGAAGCCCATGATCATGGTAGGTCCACCCCAGGCAATTCCGAGGATTTCCATACCGTTAGCGATGATGTTGAGTAATGCTTCTAAGTTGGCCAAGTTGTTAACACGTACTGTACCAGCGGTGTTCACACCTTGTACAACAGTGGCTTCTGCGCCTTGAGGAGAAATTGTACCGTTGGTGGCACCTTGCAATGTTGGTGAAGAACCGTCAGTTACATGTTGTGTTTGCGAGCCAGTAGTGTAGTTCTCGCGGGCTTGTGTACCAGTAGCACCCATTGAATTTTGAGTGTCTTGGTTGCCAGAACCGAAAGCATCTTGGGCTAGAGCTGGAGCAGCAGCGAAGGAAACGAGAGCAACTGCAAGGCTAAGTTGTGCGAATGTAGATTTCAAAGACATAGTAAATTCCTCGCTGGGGGCTTGTTTAGATAATAGTAAAAAGAAAGAACCTTCGTAAAGTCGAAGTGAATACACAGTAATCGCAAAGAGAATGGAAGTCAATTGCGTTTTTGTTGGCTGCAATACACTTTAAGCAAGTAATTGAAAAGGGCATGGCTAATAGCTTTCAATTAATCGAAGCAAAAAGCCAAAGCAGAAATCACAGTCATCTTCATTTTCAAAAACGATCAAAAAAAAACGAGGAGGCTGAGCCCCCTCGTTTTCATCAATCGTTTACTTTCGGCTGAACTGTGCGTCTGGTGCTCTAGTTGAAGAGAGCAGCGTCGCGAGCAGAAGCAACGAGCCAGTTGATGCAACCAGGTGTTGCCAAACCGCCTGTTACACCAGCAGCTCCGAACAATACTTTTTTCATAGCATCGTGGGAACCAGCAGCCATGTGCATGAAGCCCATGATCATGGTAGGTCCACCCCAGGCAATTCCTAGGATTTCCATACCGTTAGCGATGATGTTGAGCAATGCTTCTAAGTTGGCCAAGTTGTTAACACGCACTGTACCAGCGGTGTTCACACCTTGTACAACAGTGGCTTCTGCGCCCTGGGGAGAAATTGTACCGTTGGTGGCACCTTGCAATGTTGGTGAAGAACCGTCAGTAACATGCTGTGTCTGTGAGCCAGTTGTATAGTTCTCACGGGCTTGTGTACCAGTAGCACCCATTGAATTTTGAGTGTCTTGGTTACCAGAACCGAAAGCATCTTGGGCTAGTGCTGGTGTGGCGAATGAAACTCCAGCGATAACAGCTAGAGAAGCGAAACACATAGTGAATTTAGAGAAGGATTTCATAGTAAAGCCCCCGCGCAATGCGCAAATATATAGAGTAATTAGTAAATGTGGACCGGCGCTCGATAAAGTTCGAGAATCCCAGAATAAGCCCTGCATGCTTCCACGTCAAGTACCCAAATTATTAATTGTGCGTTTATTTTTGCTCTTGCCTACTATTTGACTAGAGTAAAGCCTGTGGGTAGCCGCAAAAGCATAGTTTCGCAGAATGTATTGACCCGCTCGAGGCTGCGCTTGAGCTTCTCGCCTGGGCGAGTGATGGTCTGCTCCACCAAAACCAAAGACTTAGTGTCAAACCATTCCTCTCTAGTAGAATCTCCATTCTTATATAGCAAGCCGCGACAGTCATACTTGCCAATCTTGCGAGCCGGCAATAGTTTACGGTCTTTTTCAGTGAGCTTATTATTGAAGCAATCACCATACGCGCGGAGAATATCATCCCCGGGGCTAGTCAGAGCTACCTTATATGAGCGCTCAGTCAAGTTAACAAAGTAAGAAGTTCGGCCAGAAAAATTGAAAAGATAGTAGCCGTTATCGACAAACTTCGGGTCAACACTGTAAGCCACATGACCATGACCGTTGCATATCAATCGGTCGTTAAGGGTCTCTGTTGTGTCTCCTTTCGTTGTTTCGCTCTTATAGAAACAATCAAGGCGAACTGGTGGTGGCCCACCATCAAGCAATTTGTTGCAAGGAAGAGTGGAGGGGGAACCATCACCTTCACCTATCGCTGGCGATGTTACTGAATCTGACGTGCATGCTGCCATCAAAGCGACACTAGAGAGGACAATAGCTGAGGTTAACAGCTGACGCAAAAATGGCAAATGCTTTCTCCTAATTACTCAGAATCCCTTACTTATTCATTCATTCTAGTGGAAATATAGGCACGAAACAAAAGAGAGGAGATGAACTCCTCTCTTTAATGCTTATCTTACTTATCCGGATTATCTTGATCTGTGTTAGTTGAACAGTGCAGCGTCGCGGGCGGATGCAACGAGCCAGTTGATGCAACCAGGTGTTGCCAAACCGCCTGTTACACCGGCAGCTCCGAACAATACTTTTTTCATA
>LNEX01000261.1 GCA_001464165.1 bacterium Ga0077546 | reverse complement strand
CAACGCGCTTCAGCTAATTGGAATTCAATCAAGACATTGGATCCCCAGAAAGGAAGTACGCAGTTTCCCTGGTCGGCATCACATAAATTTAGACCACAATTGCAAGACTAAGAATATGCCAGACAGTTCTAAATCCGAAAAAAGGAACCTATGAAACAAATAAACTATCGTGGCGGCATAATAAAATTTCTGATTCCAGACAACTGGGAAGAAGAATACGAAGAAGAGGGCGGAGGAACGTTCTATGAAGATACAAAAGACTCCGGAACGTTACGGCTTAATGTGCTCACATTTCAGTCCAAATCACCGCTTGGTGGCAATGCAGCAGCAGATTCGCTGGCGGCGAAGGCAACTGAATATGGCACTACGGTAGAAGAACTACCGAACAAAAACTCGGCATTAATAAGTTACCGGCAGAGTCTCAAGGATGAAGACGAAGACTTGACGATGTGGTACTGGGAAATAGCGAACATTGTGCCACCATCCCATGCGCGTTTCGCAGTGTTTAGCTACTGCCTGCTAGCAAAACGCGAAGACGAACCAGCTGTGGCAGAAGAGCTAGCTCTTCTCCATCAAAGCCTACGCCAATGCCAGTTTAGTAGCGAACTCGGAGAGTAGAGAGATTCCAACCAATTACCAAGAGCCTCCCAATGCTGTCAACTGACAGAATTGACCAGAGCGGGTACTTGAATTGACGCTCTGGCCTTATCGGCGATTTCAAGCTTTTTCAACTGGCCTCAATCTATAGCAACATCAAAGGCCAAAGCTGGCGATGCTACGTGCCTCACTTGTGGAAGAAATCCCAATTCAACAAACACAACCATAATCTAAAACCGTGATTAAATACTTTGACCAATCTCAGCCAAGAGTTGCTCAAGAGCGCCTCGCAATGATGAGGCCTTCTCAGGGCAATGGTCAAGGGCATACTGAGCGAAAGCAAATGCTTTTCGAGGTTGATTTGTAGCCTTTGCAATTCGAGCAAAATGGAAAAGATTTCGCGGCTGACGAGTGCCGAGCAAAGAATTCTCGCGATCTTGGTCTAACGGGAAATCCTCGAGCACAGCCTCTGTAATTGGACCGGGAACTGCCATCAACGGATCAATATACTGCTGATACTGCTCAAGCAGGCGAGCACTCAGCTCCTTCACGACCTCGCTTCCGTAGGGCCATCCAGGCATTTCCAGCGGCGGATCAACACGTTTTCTAAAAATGCAATCATACTCCTTGATGGTCTTCGGCTCTGCATCAAGGTCAGCTTCGGTTGGAACGAATAGCGGTTGAACGCCAAGGTTGACATAAAACTGCTCGCCGCCAAAACTCTTTTGAAAATTGATAACGGCAACCACTTTGTCAGAGGCCTTCCTGTAATTCTGGCCGCTGCCTTTGAAACCAAGGGTGCGAATTAACGGAGAAACCTCGCGCACAATATCACTGAATAGATCTGGCATACCTCGCACGCCCCCGCAGAGCACCTCACAAAGCAGCCATTGTACATTTCCGGGTTGTTTTAGTGCAATTAACCTATTCTACCGATTAGTCATCGCTTCAAGATGTTGCGGATAACGGTCGCCATGCACCTCGATTTGAGCAGCGTTTAAGATTAAGAAGCGCTGATCTCCTTAGACTTTTTCATATCGATGACAAAGCGATACTTAACGTCTTGCTTGAGCAAGCGCTCAAAGGCTTCGAATATTATGCTTTGCGCAGAAATCGAGCATTTCTTGAGTTTCCTTGATACCACCGGTAGCCGAACCGGCAAAATTGCGTCTCTTAGGTAGCAATGCAAATGCTTGCACCGACAATGGCTTCTCTGGGGCGCCAACCAGAGTGAGAGTGCCGTCTCGTTTTAGCAAAGCAAAGTAGGCATTAAGATCGTGGTCAGCTGAAACACAGTCAAGAATAAAATCAAAGGAAGTGGCATGTTGTGCCATTTCATCAGCGTTCTTCGAAAGGACGACTTCATCGGCCCCAAGCTTCTTCGCATCTTCCGCTTTTGAAGGCGAAGTTGTGAAAAGCACCACATGAGCACCAAGTGCCTTGGCAAACTTTACACCTAAGTGTCCAAGACCACCTAAACCAACGATACCAACTTTTTTACCGGGTCCAACATTCCAGTGCTTTAGCGGTGAATAGGTTGTGATACCGGCACAAAGCAACGGGGCGGCAGCAGCTAAGTCAAGGCCTTCGGGCATGCGCAAAACATATTTTTCACGCACGACAATACTATGAGAGTATCCACCAAATGTGGTGCCGCCAATATGCTTGTCTTCAGCGTTGTAAGTGCCAACATTGCCTTCACAATAAACTTCTAGATCTTCATGGCAATCTGGGCATTGGCCACAAGAGTCTACGGTTGTGCCAACTGCAGCCAAATCGCCGACCTTGAATTTCTTCACAGCCGCTCCCACTGCTGCAACTTTGCCCACCATTTCGTGACCAGGCACTACAGGATATTGAGTAATGCTCCACTCATTGCGGGCCATATGTAAATCGGAGTGACAGACACCGCAGAAGAGAATCTCTAACTGCACATCATCTGCCAATAGTTCTCGGCGTGGAATCTTCACTGCTTGCAAAGCACCCTTAGGGTCACTGGCAGCAAAGGCATTCACCAATTTAGTCGCTATGGCGTTCGTCATTTCTCTCTCTTTCCTTTTCACGTTGCAATTGACTGCATGGGGCCGACGGCAACAAAGTCGTTTCTGTTCCTTTTATTAAAACTCCGCTCAACCGTTTTGAATACAACAAAAAGTACGCAATGTTTGCCTAATCCTCCGGCGCCCCGTTAAAGAGCCCAAAGAAGCTGGTGTATAATCGGTCTATGGCTAGCGAACAAATAAAGTCAATTATTAAGCAAACGATGCGAATCGCTACGACCCCCAGCGTTCGCAAAACCTGCCTGCCTAACGTGCACGTGGGCCGCATAGAGAAGCATTTACCGAGAACACCAGTACTCTACCAACCAAGTATTGTTATTGTGCTACAGGGCAGCAAACGAGGTTACATCGGCGATCGCATCTGCACCTATGATGCCGACAACTATTTCGTTACCGCTATTTCTATGCCCTTTGAGTGCGAAACTTTTGCCAGCGAAGACAACCCTCTTTTAGCAATAACAATCAATATAGAGCTGCCTGTTCTGCGTGAACTTGTTCTGCAAATGGATATAAAGCCTCGGCGTGACAAAGTAGTAAAGGTAGTAGAGGCATCCTACGCCACCCCTCTGACCGCCGAAATACTTGAGCCAGTAGAGCGCTTGATGGCAATTCTCGCTCCAGCTAGCGAAGGTTTGCCAGAGGCACTATGCGATCTCAAAGTGCTAAGCAGCCAAATTTTGCGCGAGATCTACTACCGCGTTCTCAAAGGGCCGCATGGCAGCGCCCTTTATGCACTAGCAACGCGCCATGGGCATTTGAGCGATATGAACAGCGTGCTCGAATATATTCACGAAGAGTATGCCAGCGAAATAAGCGTCGATGACTTAGCGCGCTCGCTCAATATGAGTGCCACCATGTTTCACCAACACTTCAAAGAGCTTACGGCCACTAATCCCCTGCAATATGTGAAAGCGCTACGATTGCACAAAGCAAAAATTCTCATGGTGCAAGACAATCTAAATGCCTCCGAGGCTTCCGAAAAAGTTGGCTATAACAGCCTTTCGCACAGCCCCAGTGAAGAAGTGGCAAGAACACGCGTGATTTATGGATTAGCTCAAGGCGAAATCGAAGAACTTGTTGTCAGTCGATAGAAATAACTGACTTGAAACATCAAAGCGGATAGTGCCTTCAGTAGAAGTTGATCACCTATTTTTCAAATACGTTTATAGGCTTACGTAATTTTTACGTTGCCTGTTGAATACTCTCTGTATCAAACGAATTCTAAGCAGTGTTCGCCTAAGTTAGCACACGCTGATTACTAGACCTAAATAAACGAATAAACATTGCCAACCGGTCCTCCGTTTACGCGGGTTCGGACCCAACGCACCGTTCAACCAGAAAGCCACCGTCGCTTTGAAAAAGGCGCAGATCACTTTGACTAGACAACTGTCCGAAAAGGAGCATAAGCAATGCGTTACAAGGCAAGGCGACGGGGTCAGGCTGGGGCGATACTGGGGGTCGTCGATCTGATGATCATGGTACCAATGGTAGTGATTGCTTCATTCCTACTTATGGACACCGGACTAGCGGCGATCTATAAACAGAAGCTTTCATTTGTATTGATACAAGCGGCAAACTACGCCGTCAATTTGCCGCCTAGTGAGAATCCAGAGAGCCATGTCAAAGCCGTTGTCACTGAACTTTGCACTAAATCAGGACTAAAATGTCAGCGCCTCAAACTGGCAGTTAAAGAAACAACCATCGGTGACGATCAAGCTATATCTATAAGCGCTTCGGCTGATTTCCCACTCCTAGAGGGAAGTGTACTGCCCGTTTCAGTCAATCTTCAGGACACTGCAGTTGCTCTAATCCCGGCCAACCGCATCTGTGCGGCCATTGCCATAAGCCCCTATCCATATTCTCAGCAATCTCCGCAGTCTGAGATTTCAGTCTATTTACCAATAATTGCACCCAGACACAACATGCCAGTGTGGAAATTCCCTTACGACATAGCCATTAACAACCTCCGCCACGTCGACGGACAGGCACCGCCAGTTGCTCCACCAGTACCTAAAAATCTTTACTTCAACAGCAGACCATCTCTGTACTAATCGAAGCGGTTCGATTACTCATTCATGCCTCTGAGCAGGAAGGCACCACCAAAAACAGTGCTTACTAGAAAGGAGATCTATTAATGCTTACCAATCAAAAGAAAACAATCAAAAAGACAACTCTAGCTCGTCGCCTCAAACTCGCCTCAATAGTTCTAACATCTGCTCTGATGGCAAGCGGGCCAGCAATTGCTCAGAGCCCGGGCCCACTTGTAATTGATCCCCGAGCGATTAGCTTTAGCGAGCCAGACGTTTCTGGTCCGGGCAGAGGCTATGTAACAGCAGCGGGATTTGCCAAAACCAACGGCTATCTGCCTGACCACTGCGTCTACAAAAGGTACAGCTGGCGAGAGCTAGAGCCGGTCAGGGGTCAATATGACTTTACCAATACAATTGAAAGAGACATACAACGTGCAACAGCACAGGGCAAGAAATTCGCTCTCGGAATTGTCGCTCTCAGCTCCTCTCCTAATAGCGGTGATAATATTGACGTGCCGAATTACTTAATTCAGGACATGCCACTGGGGTTCTACTTCACTAAGACAGCAGGCGGTCGCGTATATGTTCCTGACTGGAATGACTCTGATTTTATTACCAGAAATAGTGCACTTATCGCAGCCTTAGCTGCCAAATACGATGGCGAGCCCAGGATTGCCTGGATAGACATTCGCTCATATGGAAACTTTGGGGAGTGGCATGTCAATGATCCGGTTCCCTATCCAACCCCTGCCCCAGGCCAGAACATTAGGCAGGGGTCAAGTTCAAACTTTCAGAAGCAGTTCTACCTGATGACCTCAGTATCTGGTTCTACAACAGCTACGCTGGCGACCAAACGAGCCATCGTTGACTCTTATGTTGATAGATTCAAAAGAACTCAGCTCTGCATGATGATCGCTGAAACAGCTGGTTTGTCCTATGCCCTAGGCCGCTCCCCTTATATCGGCACCCGCAGAGACTGCTTGGGCGGGGAATACTTTAGCAACTTCAAACAGCCACCAGATGGCAGTCCAGACGTTTTTACTATAATAAAGGATCGCTGGAAAACCGCACCCGCCCTTTGTGAATTTGTTGGCTCATGGGGAGTGCAAAATGGACGCTCAGTAGATCTAGGTAAAACTGCCATTGATGCCATAAGACAATTCCATTTATGCATAGCTTCAGCCAACTTTTCCCATGAGCACCCAACGGCCACTCGCCAAAACATAGAAAACATTGGCAAACTCCTGGGCTATAGATATCGCATTGCCAGAGCAGTACTAGAACCTACAGTCACGCCAGCAAGTGCCACTAAAATTAGTTATCTCTGGACCAATGAAGGAGTATCACCAATCTATTCCGATTGGACCATTCAAGTTCAACTCCGCGACCGCCAAAGTGGTGCGATTCTGGCCGCTGAGAACTCCGCAATGCAGCTGAGAAAATTGCTTCCGGCAGGCACTGCTCTTACTCAAAGCGATAGCGCAGCCTCACTGAAAGCTGGTCTAACCTGGGACACTGTCAGAGTCAAGGTGCCATCTGATATCTTGTCTTCTCTAAAAGGCAGGAACAAAGTAGATGTCTGCGTGAAAATTACTGACCGTTCCGGATTCTTTCCCCCATTGCCGCTGGCAATGGACGGCAAGCTAGCGGATGGTGCCTATCGGTTGGGAACCATTACAGTAGCTCAATGAGCCCGCGCAAGAGATACAAGTAGACCAGACTAAACAGCAGCCACGCTAGCAACCACTTCACGGCCGACTAAAGCCTGAGCAGAATCTTCTTCCAGCCTATCTTGGGCAGGAAGAAGATTCTGCTTTAGGACTTCCGAGGCTTCTGCATCAATCGCGTTTGCAGGCGGTCAAGATAAATATAAAACACAGGAGTAATATAGAGTGTCACCACTTGCGATACCAGCAAGCCGCCAACAACAGTTAATCCCAAGGGTTGCCGCGATTCGGAGCCTGCACCAAGGCCAATCGCAATTGGCACTGCGCCCATAAGAGCTGCCATGGTGGTCATCATGATTGGCCTAAAGCGCGTCAGACAGGCTTCATAAATAGCTTGCTCCGGTGGCTTACCCTGCTCACGCTCTGCATCTAAAGCAAAGTCAATCATCATGATGGCATTTTTCTTGACGATACCAATCAACATAATTAAGCCAAGAAACCCGTAAATATCCAAGTCGTGCTTAGTAACAAGTAGCACAATTAGAGCACCAAGACCTGCTGATGGCAGGCCAGAGAGAATAGTGACCGGATGAATAAAGCTCTCATAGAGAATCCCGAGCACGATATAAATAACGAGTACGGCAATGGCTAACAGAATCCACAGGTTCTGAAATGAGTCCTCAAAGGCCTCTGCCGTGCCTTGAAAGGCCGTAGTAACAGACTTTGGCACATTGAGCTGAGCCAAGCGATTAATCTCGCCCACAGCTTCACCTAGTGATTTCCCCGGCAGCAAATTAAACGAAATAGTCACCGATGAAAACTGACCAAGGTGATTGACCAGCAGGGGTCCTACTCCTGTTTTTATCTCAGCGATAGTATCAAGGGGCACCAAGCGCCCAGTTGCCGTATGCAAGAAGAGCTGCTTGAGCACAGAAGGGTCGCGGTAGAAACGGGGCTCTACTTCAATAATCACCCAGTACTGATTGGCAGCAGTGTACATGGTTGAAATCTGCCGCGTCGCGTAAGCCGTCGAAAGAGCGTCTTCAACTTCGCGCATGGTGAGCCCGAGCTGCGAACACTTGTCGCGATTAACTTCAATATGCACTTCAGGGTTGTCTACTTGCATATCACTAGCAACGTCAACGACCCCAGGCAGCGCCTTTACCTTGTCTAGCAAAGTATAACCAGCGGCGTAAAGTTCATCGCGGTTCGGGCTCGACAAAGTAAATTGATAAAGCGATTTAGTTACCTGACCACCAATGGTAATAGTGGGTGGGTTTTGCAAATATGCATTGATACCAGGAACAGTAGCAAGCTTAGTGGATAGCTCGGCGATAACATCGTGAACGGGCAAGCGCAAATCTTTAGGTTTGAGCACAATTAATATGCGACCTTGATTGAGAGCAATATTAGGGCTACCGTTACCCACGCCTAAACTCGACATATAGCTATGCACATTAGAATCTTTGGCAATTATGTCAGTCATAGTTTTGTGCAATTTGACCATGGCATCATATGAGGTGCCTTGGTCTGCCTCGGTCATACAAACAATTTGACCGGTATCTTCTATAGGCATAAAACCTTTAGGAATGACGGCAAAGAGATAACCGGTAGCAATGAACATCATGGCAAAAACCACCAGCACAGAAGCCTTGTTGTTCATGGCAATCGAAAGCGACCAGTCATAAAACCCTAGGGCACGCTTAAAAACGCTCTCTGAAGCCCTGACAAATATGCCTTGCTCTCCTTTCTTCTCGGCCTTGAGAAAACGGCTGCAGAGCATCGGTGTAAGGCTGATAGAAATGAAGCCAGAAATCAGAATAGCCACTGAAATTGTTACAGCAAATTCGTTGAACAAACGACCGACAATACCAGGCAAAAGCAATACTGGAATAAATACTGCTACCAATGACAATGTCATTGATAAAATTGTAAAGCCAATTTCTCTTGAACCATTAAGTGCAGCTTCCATGGGCGTCTCGCCCATTTCTAGGTGGCGGACAATATTCTCTAGCATGACAATGGCGTCATCAACAACAAATCCTACCGAAAGCGAAAGGGCCATCAGCGAAAGGTTATCTAAGCTAAAGCCCAATAGCTTCATGGCGGCAAAGGTACCCACCACCGAAATAGGCAAAGCTAAACTGGGAATGACCGTGGCGGAAAGATTTCCCAGGAAGACAAAAATAACCAGCACCACCAAGGCAACTGTCAAAAGTAAAGTGATCTGCACGTCTTTGACCGATTCGCGAATGGTTTGCGACTGGTCGTAGAGCACCTCTAAATGAACATTGGCAGGGGTCAATGCGGTGAACGTCGGCAAGAGCTTCTTGATACTATCTACTACCTGAATGGTATTGGCACCAGGTTGCTTCAGCACCGCTAAAATAATGGCTGGCTTACCGTTGTAGATACCGCCAGACTTATCATTTTGCACACTATCAATGACACTGCCTAGGTTTTCTAAGCGAATGGGAGCATTGTTCTGATAAGCAACAATCACCGGTTTGTAAGCATCGGCACTGAGAAGCTGACCATTAGACTGAATAGTGAAAGCCTGATGCTTACCCCAAAGCGTTCCTGTTGGCTGATTCTGGTTAGCTGACACTACTGCATTCATGACATCATTTATGCCAAGGCCATAAGAGGCTAGTCTTTGTGGATTGACCTGCACCCTAACAGCATAAGCCTGCGAGCCATTGACCTGCACCTGGGCCACACCGCTTACCCGCGAGATACGTTGAGCAATTAGTGTTTCAGCAAAATAATCGACTTGGTGCAGGGGTAAACTATCAGAGCTTAGGGCTAAATATATGACCGGTTGACTGGCGGGGTTTACTTTAGAAAATGTCGGAGGCATAGACATTTGCGGAGGCAGTTGTTTAGAAGCAGCCGTAATAGCTGCTTGCACATCAAGAGAGGCGCCGTCCATATCACGCGCTGGGTCAAACTGCAAAGTTATGAGCGACTGACTAAGAGTGCTAGTTGAAGTCATCTGAGTCAGGCCAGCGATAGTGGCAAATTGCTTCTCTAACGGCATTGAAACGGCTGATGCCATGGTCTCAGCGCTGGCACCAGGAAGAGTTCCGGTCACCTGCAGGGTAGGAAAATCGACGTTAGGTAAATCGCTAATCGGCAAAGCCTGATAGCCCATCAGACCGAAGAAAAGGATGGCAATCATCACCAAGGTGGTCATCACTGGCCGCTTAATAAAGATGGCGCTGAGATTCATTTGGCATCCTCAAAGTTTTCTACAGGCCCTGCTGGCCCATCACTTGGCCCGTTACTTGCACCAGTAGCTCTGGCTCTTTCACTAGAGCGCAAACGAAAAACAGTCATCCCTTTTACAAAATGCTGAAAGCGATCAAGATAGATATAAAATACTGGCGTAATATACAAAGTCACCAGCTGCGATACTAGCAGACCGCCGACAACAGTCATACCGAGTGTTTGCCTTGACCCACCACTTTCGCCAAAGCCTATGGCAATCGGCAAACTACCCAAAATCGCTGCCATAGTAGTCATCATAATAGGGCGAAAGCGCACTAAACAGGCTTGATATATGGCGGCCTCAGTTTTGAGATTTTGTTCGCGCTGCACATCAACTGCAAAATCAATCATCATGATGGCATTCTTTTTGACAATGCCAACTAACAATATCAAACCTAAGAATCCGTATACATCTAGATTCATATTGAAAATAATCAAAGTCAATAACGCCCCTAAACCAGCTGAAGGCAGCCCTGACAAAATAGTAATTGGGTGCACAAAGCTCTCATAAAGTATGCCGAGAACTATGTATATGACAATAATAGAAATGAGAAGCAAAGCGCCCAAGTTTTGAGTAGAACTCTCAAAAGCCTGGGCTGTTCCTTGGAAGCTACCAGTAATATCTTCAGGCAGTCCGTGAGCAACTAATTCTTTTACTGGAGCAACAGCTTCACTCAAAGCAACCCCTGGCTTAAGGTTAAATGATACAGTGACCGAAGGAAACTGGCCGAGGTGATTAACCAAAAGTGGCCCAGCACCACGGTCTACAGTAGCTAGCGTATCAAGTGGAACGAGCTGACCATTACCTGCACGAACGAAAAACCAGTGCAACATCGAGGGGTCTTCGGTATATTGGGGCTCGACTTCGAGTATCACCCAATATTGATTGGTAGGGGTATAAATCACTGACACTTGCCTGGCAGAATAAGCGTTATTGAGAGCATCTTGCACTTGCTGCACATTAATGCCGAGGCGAGCACACTTGTCTCTGTCAATCTCAACATTTAACTGCAAATTCTTTACTTGTAAATCGCTGTTCACATCTTGCAAATTAGGCATAGCTTTAAGTTTCGCTTCAAAATCACGAGAAGCTTTATACAATTCTTGCAGCTCAGAGCCAGAGAGCGTCACTTGATACTGTGCCTTTGTAAGCTGCCCACCGATGCGAATGCCACCAAGATTTTGCATAAACAAATTGATACCGGGAACATTGGCTGTCTTTTTGCGCAAATCTTGAATGACTTGATCAAGAGATGCATGACCAGGTCTGTCTGCTCTATCTTTTAAGACCATAAAAATACGGCCTTGATTAACAGCTTGATTGGGGCCACTAGCGCCAACACTAGACATGGCACCACGAATGCTTTCATTTTCAAGCACTATACTGGCAAGCATTTGTTGGTGCTTGACCATCTCGGTAAAAGATATGCCTTCAATTGCTTGAGTCATTCCAAAAATCTGGCCAGTATCTTCAGTCGGCATGAAGCCCTTAGGTACTTCTTTAAGCAAAAACCCGGTGGCCACTATCATCAAAACGAAACTGAGTAGAACCAAACGCTTATGCTGCAACGCTGGCTTCAAAGTAAAATCATATGCTGCTTGCAAGTGACCAAACAGGCTATCTGAAAGGCGGTGCAACCAACCTCGATGACTGAGCGAACTGCTAGCGCGCAAGAAGCGAGCACAAAGCATCGGAGTAAGGCTAAGTGCAACAAAACCAGAAATCAAAATCGCTACTGAAATAGTGACAGCAAATTCAAAAAAGAGGCGGCCTATGATGCCGCCAAGAAACAATATAGGAATAAAGACAGCGATCAAAGACACTGTCATAGAGACAACCGTAAAGCCAATTTCACGCGAACCGTTAACAGCAGCCAGCAAAGGCGGTTCACCCGCTTCAATATGGCGCACAATATTCTCTAGTACAACAATGGCGTCATCAATAATAAAACCGACAGAAAGCGTGAGAGCCATGAGCGAAATATTATTCAGCGTGAAGCCAAAAAGCTTAATAGCAGCAAATGTACCCATCAAGACAATTGGCAGAGTAACACTGGCAATTAGAGTAGTAGGCAAACTACCCAGAGCAAGAATAATTACAAAAACGACTAAGAAAACAGTGATTACTAGAGTGGCTTTGACATCACCCACAGAACGTCTAATTGAAACACTGCGGTCATAGAGAATCTCCAAATCTACAGCCCCAGGCAAAATTGCCCTAAAGTTAGGCATCATTTTCTTGATATCGTCAACAATGGCAATAGTGTTAGTGCCTGGCTGCCGCTGCACAGTGAGAATGATGCCACGGCGGCCGTTATACCAACTAGCTACTTTATCTGTCTGCACACTGTCAATCACTGTGCCAATATCTCGTATGCGCACCGGTGCGCCCTTGCGATAGGCAATAATAAGAGGCTTAAAAGCCTCCGCATTAAAGAGCTGTCCATTTACCCTTATGTTATAGGCGGTATCAGGGCCATGGAGTGTACCCGTTGGCAAATTGACATTAGCCTGACGCACGGCCGCTGCCACTTCATCTATACCAATGCCGTAAGCAGCCAATTTACGAGGATCTACTTGTATATGAGGAGCGTATATTTGCGAGCCCATCACCTGTACTTGAGCCACACCAGAAGTCATTGAAAGACGCGGCGCAATTACGTTTTCGGCATATTCATCAACAGTATAAAGTGGCAAAGTTTTAGAGCTAAGAGCAACGAAAAGAATAGGCGAATCAGAAGGATTGACCTTACGAAATGTTGGTGGGCTTGGCATGCTAGCGGGCAGCCAGGGGCGAGCGGCCACAATAGCAGCTTGCACGTCTTGAGCCGCACCATCGATGCTGCGGTTCAAGGCAAACTGCAAAGTAATAGAAGTAATACCAGTGGCAGAAGTGGAGTTCATCGACTCTAAACCGGCAATGCCACTAAACTGTTTTTCTAAAGGAGTAGCCACAGCCGAGGCCATGGTTTCGCCATTTGCACCAGGCAAGCCAGCGCTGACAGTTATGGTAGGAAAATCAACTGCAGGCAAATCATTAACAGGCAAAGTGACATAGGCGATCAGACCGAATATTACCAGTGCCACCATCAATAGTGTCGTCATCACGGGACGCATAATGAAGAGGCGCGAAAGATTCACCAGTTTATTTGCCTATAACGTCAACGGCCTGAGTGTCGCGTTGCACCTTGACTTTAGAGCCCGGACTGAGCTGCAGCTGACCATCAGTAACAACAGTTTGACCGACCTTGAGACCATCCAAAACAGCAATGAGTTCACCAGAACTCTGACCAAGCTTTACCTTAACTAAGTCAACTGTATTGTCGGGCTTAAGGACATAAACAGAATTTCCTTGCTGAGTAGTCTGTACCGCCCGGGCTGGAACCACCACCGATTTACCAGCAGGTGGCATAGAAATTACGACATCAACAAACTGACCAGGAAAGAGTTTATGTCCAGCATTATCGAAACTAGCACGCAATAAAATTGTGCCAGTGTTTGTGTTGACTGTATTTTCCATGAAAGAAATATGGCCTTTAACCGCTTCAGCTTTGCGGCCTTCGACCAATGCCTTTATCTTCAAAGTGCCATTAGCCTGAGAACGACGCAAGTCGTTGAGGTACTGTTCAGGCACGGTGACGTTAACATAAATAGGATTCACTTGAGCAATGGTAACCAGCGGCGTTGTCGAATTAGGTGATACCACATTGCCTTCATAGACATTGAGACTGCCGGTGCGACCATCAAGTGGTGAATAAATTTTGGTCCAGCTTAGCTGCAGGCGAGCCTGATCAGCTAGACCTTGATCAGCACCAAGATTTCCCCGGGCAGTCTCAATGGCAGCTCTATCTCCGCGAGTAACAGCTTGAGCATTCTCTACCATCTTCATATCGGCATCGATAGTAGCTTGAGCCTGAGCAGCACTAGTGATAATTTGATCGCTTTGTTCTTTAGAAACAGCGCCTTCGCGCACCAGTTCTGCGTAGCGGGCCACCTGCACATCTGTATACTTAGCTTGGGCCTTGTCTTTACGCAGATTAGCGTAAGCTTGACCAATCATCGTCTCGTCGCGAGCTAAATTTGCTTGAGCGGCCTCAATTTGCGCTTTATCCCGAGCAACATTGCCCTCAGCCTGTGCCAGCGATGCTTGATAAGAGCGCGGGTCAATCTGAAACAGCAGCTGGCCTTTCTTAACGAAATCGCCTTGGGTGAAATGCACTTTCAGCAGCTGGCCACCAACCTGAGGCGTAATATTTACCACCGAGAATGGCGCCACATTACCAATACTACGCAGTTCTATAGGCAGGGCACGCTCACCAGAAGTGGCTACCAAAACCGGCACGATTTTGTCTTTGCCGCCCTTACCACCCGGGCCACCTTTGCTATTTTCACCAGCCTTGCTGTCTCGCCCAGCTTGCCCCTGAGCACTAGGGCCAGAAGCACCTTCTTTGCTATAAACAGTGGCCGCGCTACCAACTAATAGCAAAACAATTAGACTCACCAGAACCGCTCTGTTCGACTTCTTCGAGTTAGCTGAATTAGTTGCAACAGCAGCAGTCGACGGCTCAAACTCCCCTCCCACCTTCGGGTAGGGCTTATCGTGTTTGGTGCTGGTATCCAATTCTTCTTTCATCTCTTCCCTTAATGCTATATCTTAGCGTTCGCTTCAGTGAAAGCATCTTTGAGCAAGACAAGCGAATCTTCTATGCCAGCCAATTTGTCAGAGGGTAGCTGAGCCAGCACCCGCGATAGCTCTTCGATGGCCACAGAACGACTGCCAAGCAGGTGCTCTTCACCGGCTGGCGTGAGACTGAGGAT
Organism: bacterium Ga0077546; assembly: GCA_001464165.1. The sequence continues at coordinate 14,744 of LNEX01000261.1, read as the reverse complement.
GACATTGCGGCGACTGGTCGGGTCGTTAGTACGGACCACCATGCCCGCTTTGACAAGGCGATCGACCATGGTAGAGGCTGTGGCATTGGCGACGCCCAAAGACTCGGCCAAACGGCTCAAACCGGAGCCCGGACAATTTTTAATAAAAGCCATAACCCGCAGCTGGGGCAATGATGCGGGAGTCTCGACCTGGCGCAGAACATGGCTGCGAATGTAGTACATGATGTACGGGACGGTTTCCATAACCTTGGCAGCAACCACACTATTTCTGTCGGTTTTATCTCGTGTATCGCTTGCCGGTCTTGTGTCTGCTGCTTTCACGAGCCCTCCAGTGCAAATCTGATCTAGCTGAATCTACTTAGAATTAAATACCACTATTCTTAGTATAGCTAACTATTAGGAAGGCTAACCTATTTTCGCAAGAGACTGTCAGGCTGTTTAGGGTTGACCTAAATGGTGCAGAAACTAAAAAACCCCCGGCTTGCGCCGAGGGGTTACTCATTTATAATACCCAATTCATGCGCTTTCGCAAGTGTTTTTAGCCAACCGCAGCAGCTCATGCAGAACAGCAAACAGTGACGAAATAAAGCAAGTCAAAAAAGCCAAGGAGAAGCTCGACAAAGATAGACTGGCCTAAGGTCACGACACTATTGTTCAACGACTGGCCCAGACTCTCAGTTCTTTCATGCGCGGCATCCGCCCGGGCAACTGTCTAAAACCAAGCATGCTGGGCCGGAGAAAAATGTATGTCTAGGGCAAACCCGACCGCTTGGTCTGTATGTTCTACCCCTGCCTGAATACGGAAGGGCGGGCTGTTCTGAATTCTGGGCCAACGACACCTGGGCGAAGTCATTGAATACACAAACGGGCACCCCATGAAAAAAGGTATCTACCCCGTCGGTAGTGGCACAGGCAAAATGAGCCTGCCCAGCAGATAGAAAAGCAAATTCATTCTCCTTACGTGTTTCTTACTCTGATTAAGCGAAACTCATCATGCAAAGAGGCAGACACCTCATCTATAAACGCAACCCCACGGGAGATACCCTCAATGAGTGAAAATGGTTTCAAAGAAGTCGACGCACGCTCCATCGCACCACGACTCGAAAGCGCTGCTGCCGAAAGACTACTTGCAGATTCAAGGGGCGACTATGGTGCAGCTAAATCTGACAACGTGGTGTCAAATCCTTTGGCAGCCTTTGCCAACGGTTTGGTGCATTCTGTTGAGAGGAGCTACAACGGCGTATCTCAGGTTGCCACAAATAACAACTATACAGAGGCAAATGTCGCAAAAGTGGCTGACACTTCTTCAAAGTTGGCACAAGGCGCTTATATTGCTGGCGATCTGCTGGGAACAGGCGCTCAAATGCTAACTATTTACAGGTTCCTGCCCAAAAGTCAGTCTCTAATGGGGAGCTTCGCTAAAGGTGGAGGTACAGGAGCCATCTATGGTGGAATAATGCAACCTTCCGAGGGAGCAGATCTCGGCAGTGAAAGGATAAAGAGCGGTCTTTCAATGGCAGCCTTCATGTCAACCTTTGAAGCAGGAAGAGTTGGCATGTATGCCACCGGCTTGTATAAACAGTCCCTACTCCAAAGTGCCTTGAGAGGAAGCGCTGCAGGAGGTCTCGCAGGAGCTTCACACGAAGCAGTTGACAAAGCTCTAAATGGTGAGCCGGTAACCATGAGTGGTCTTGGTATAGCATCAGCAAAAGGTGCTGCCCTAGGTGCAACTATGGAGCTAACTTCCGCCGCCCTAGCTAGAACAGATTTCAAGAATTTAGGTAGCGGCACCAACCAGACCAAACCAGCCCCGCGCGATCGGTCCGAACAAGTCCAGTTGGACGTTGCCAGCAGCGCCCCATTCAAACCCTTGCGGTCCGAAGCAGAGCTACTGGCTCCGACCGGTCCGGCTCGGGCGCAATAGATGCTGATACCCGGGCCTGTCAGGCTAGTCGAAAAACAACCACGATTGCCGGTACTTTCGGAGCTTTAGAGGTTAGAAATGAGAGGATATTATGCCACCACTGATGCCACTAACGATTAATAGTACCGAAAATCAGAAATCTCGTTCCTTTCTCTTTAAGTGGTCGTATGAAGTAATCCATGCAGACAAACATTTCTGCAGCAGGGATGGTTGACACGACATGCTTAATAATGGTTTCGAGCATTTGGTTGATTGTAACAGTCCTTCTTGTCCTTGCTCTTGGCTGCCATCATTAGCAGATGGTTCTCAGTGGCACAGTAGCGCAGAGTTAGAGACTGTTCTATGATGATACCGTTTTTCGATTAACCACAAACATAGAATCAAATGATGACCCATTATCTCGATCTCTCCACGAGTTGCATGGTTGAAGAAGGTTCGCATGTGCGCGCGGTTGGCTGGCTAAATCCCCTTTTTCCTTTCGACACAGGCCCAGTATCGCCAGAGCTAATAGCCAAGTTGCAGGAACAGTGCGCCAATCCATTCCAGCCATTGAGACTTAGGGGGTATCATGACTGCGAATTTAAATTGAATGGTTCAACTGAGTGTAAAGCGACAGGAGTCAAAAACCTTTGGATACCTGGTGCCAATGGTTGCCTATATGTTGCGCCAGAGATGATTATTCACTACATCCAAGTGCACTCCTATAAGCCGCCAGAAGAGTTTGTACAGGCCGCTCTGGCTGCGCCAGCTCAAAAGTCTCCTCAGTACTGGCAAATGATGGCACCGTTCGGTTACAGCGAGCCCGTTGTTTACGGTTTGGCCTTAAGCGCATATGAATCTCTGTCCGAACGAGATAGGCAATTGCGCGCCCAGGCAAGTCGTCGCACTCCTGAATGGGAGAAGGCAAATCCGGTTGAGGCAGCCATATATCGTGGCATGGAGCAAGCGGAGAAGGGTAACTTCTCTGAAGCCGCGAAGGAACTGGAAATAGCGGTTATCTCCAGAACAAAGGATCAAAACCTGCTTTTTGTGTTTGCCAACGCTTGTCAAAAGTGCGGCAGATTTCAGGATGCAATCAATGTAAGCAGCGATCTGATAGCGCGCAATCAGGAATATCCAGGCACCGTCACACGCGGCAAGGACTCACTCTTAGTTCGCGCACTTGCGTTTCAAGGCTTGCACGATTATACGAAGGCAAAAGCTGATTTTTCAGTAGTAGTCGATCGCGATGAATCTTGTGCAGCTGCTTATGTCGGTCTTAGTCAGTGCAGTGCCGCTCAAGGCCTCACTGCGGAGGCTGCAGCTTATCTTGAGCAAGCGAAAAGACTGGGCTACACCTCTAGCCAGTAGACATAAGCTCTTCTCAACAGTCTTTCTGAGTCTTCGACAATTGTGATACCACACAGCTTCAAAGATAGTTTGAAAATTAAGTGAGCAAGCAGTAAAGACATGAGCTGCCAATTCAATTCTAAATGGCGCCTGTTCGCAAAGAAACAAAGCTATTGATAGAGATCAGTCTCTGTCCTCAAATTGCACCGAATATCTTGGCTTTGCCCAGTTGCGACAAGAAGTTCATCCTTCCAATGGTTTCGCGCCAGAGAAACAAGGTACTCGGATATGTTCTTGGTAGTCGATGACCCAATATAGCGCCAGTTATCCTTCATGGTAGGACTTGGAGAAGAAGGATCCTTAGGGCCGCGCTGCCAGGCAATTTGGTCTATCTCCAGCCCTCGTCGGTTATAAGAATTGAGCAGCCCAAGACCTATATCTTTGACCACATCATAAGGATCCGCATGCCCGATCAAAGAGCGAGAAACGCCAATAATATAGTGCGCGCGCCGCTTGTTATAGAGCGGATGATTTTCAAATATGTCGAAGCGTCCGCAAAAATAGTCATCGTAAATATCAGAGATTGGCTCAAAATGTATTTCAAAGAGCCGCCCAGAAAGAGACTTAATAACACCAGGGGCATACCCAGACTCCAATAAGTGTCGATTTACGATGCCGACAAGGAGGCCGTTAAGCGTTAAACCTTGGCGAGATGCCTGGGCTGCCAATTGTCTATGAAATTCGTCTGGCAGCCGTAGCGTCAGGTTTTTGCTCTTTTCATCAACTCGCCCGTCGACATTTTTTGAAGGCATTTTGCTACCACTTTTCCGCATTATTTATAGCACTACTTATCCTATACTATTTTGATGAACTCATGTCAATGGAATTAATACAGCAATCAAACATAAAACAAGCAATAGTAGAATTAGTAATAATCTGCGGCGCAAATTATTGAATTCGCCGCAAAACCTTCAATAGCGACCATCGCAGTATTTTGAAGGTATTTTACCATCAAAGAACAGCAGTAAAAATAGCATTGATACTATCCCACTAAATTGATGTATTAAGCCGTATGATATGGTTACAGCGCACACACACAAGATACACTATAGTAGGATAAGTCGTTTCATGCGGCGTAAATTGGATAATTCGCCGCACAATTTGAAGGATTATAGTGTACATCCATGAACTGACAGAGTGGCCGAATTTTCACTGGGACGAAAATCGTCTCAAACCTCTCCTAGCGGAAGTAACCCGCCTTCAAAAAGAACTGTTTGATGATCTAAGGCACTCTTGCTTCGATGAGGTTGGAAGTTCGTTACGGGACGAAGCCGCCCTCGAGATGCTCACTCAAGAAGTGGTCAAAACAAGCGATATTGAGGGCGAAAAGCTTAACAGCGATCAAGTGAGATCTTCGATTGCGACTAAACTAGGATTGAACGCTGGCGGGCTGCGCTTAGCGCAGGGTCAACCTAATAGAAATGTTGACGGAATCGTCAATGTTGTTCTGGACGCAGCGCATAGATGGAAAGAACCATTAACGGCAGAACGACTCTATAGCTGGCATGCCTTGTTATTTCCCACTGGTTACAGCAACTTTGGCAAAATTACTATTGGCCAATGGAGAGACGGACCTATGCAGGTAGTTTCCAGTCCATTCAACAAACAAGAAGTTCACTTCGAAGCACCCGAATCAAATCGATTGCCAGATGAGATGGAAAAATTCATAACTTGGTTTGAATCATCAAACTCCTTGCACCCAGTCCTAAAAGCAGGAATTGCCCATCTTTTTTTCGTGACCATTCACCCTTTCGACGATGGCAATGGCCGAATCGCGAGAGCTATCGCGGATCTTGCAATGGCACGAGCCGATGGAGTTGACCAGCGCTTTTACAGCATGTCCGCTCAGATTAAGTCTGATCAAAAACAATATTACATAATTCTTGAAAAGACTCAGAAAGGAACTCTCGACATTACAGAGTGGCTTGAATGGTTTCTTGATTGCTTATGCCATTCCCTCCAGTGGGCTCAATCAGCCCTACAGGCTGTTATTAGAAAGGCCAGAGTGCTACGACGAATGGAGAAGCTAGAACTTAATGAGAGGCAGCAAAAAATCATGCTGAAGTACTTGAATGGTGAATTTGGCGAACGACTAAACACTGCGAGATACAAGAATTCAGCAAACTGCTCGGCCGATACAGCCAATCGAGACCTTAAGCATTTAGAAAAACTCGAACTCTTAGAGAGAATAGGCCAGACAAAAAGCACTGCCTATAGTATCAAGGACCTATCGCGGGATTAGTAGCCTACAGGCGAGCATGGGCTAGGCCTCTGCAACCTTTAGATAACGGCTGATAAGCCTGATTTATCTCATCTCACATGAACTACCGAAAATCTCAGCTGCCTAAATAGTCACTACTAGAGATTGTCCACCGTGTAAGTGCCGGTTAGCCGAAATTTAGTTGCAAATTCTAAGATAACCATCAACTGATTTTGTAGACAGAAAATGACGCCTACAAAACATCTACACGCTCCCTGTAATGCTTGCAGCGCCTCTATTGTAAGAGTTCCTATACCACTCTGACTAAAAGCTCTTTGAATTTCCGCTCCTCACTTGACAGCCGATTCGTGCTACCTTTTCAAGCAATTTACCAGGAGCCCGAAATTGCTGTCCAAAACATCACTAGGCCTTCTCCTCGCTCTATATTTGGCTCACACTTTTGCTCCCGCAAACGCCAGCTCCGGAGGGCTAGCACCGCTCAAGCCAACAGTGGTGCAAGCGAAACACGTTCACGCAAAATTGCACAACGAACGAATAGACGCAGAGCAGATTGGACGCAACGCCAATCAAGCTAGTAGCTCAGACAGACTAAATCAGATTAATAGCAGACCCCAAGAGCAACCCCCCATAGCTGGCGCCCCTGACTTGACGCCAGAAGCTCTGAGGCTGGCTCATGCAATCAATATTGATAGCGACCTAGCACGGCTGATAGCACTGAGCCACGGGCCAGAGCAAAGTGCGGGAAAAACAATTAGCAACGAAAATTTATTACATTCGCTTCTGCTCAAACAGTCTTTGACCGAAGCAGTAGTCTATGAAAGCTTTGAAGTAAGAAGTTGTCTCAGCAATCTCGAAACTGAAATTGCCCAAGCCGATGATCTGCAAGCATTTTTAGAAGAGCGTAGAGACAAAGTAATTCGCCTTAACACCATCGCCAACTTTATCTCAGGTGGCGTCACCGGTATCATCGGAGGTGCACTAAAAATCGGCAGCGTAAACGAGCAAAGTGCTAATGGCATAGACACTGGCGAAGGCATAACCCAAACAGCATTGGCTTTGTTAGCCTTAAAACAACAGTCAGGAGAGAAGAAAATAGTAGACGGCACGCCCAATATGCTGACAAAGCTCTTTGACATTAACACTATTCACACGCAACGAGACTACCCACCATCAGTATGGAACTATTTGACCAGCGTGCCAGCGAACAGCAGCACCGGGTTGACTCGACAACAAACACTAATGAAGCGCTGGCAAGACCTTAAGGTAATTAACACCAAGGCTAATCAGACCCACAGAAAAGAAGTGATTGGCCACATCACTGGAACCCACCAACAACCCATAGTGAGCATAGACCTCCTGGATGCACGTTCAGCAATGCTGCACGACGTGCGGGCTGTTGTATCTGAAATGGATCATCCTCTGCTTGAGCTAATGCAAACTATCCGCAACGCCAAAATACACTAAACCAAACTAAATTCAATAATAATGATTATCAAATGCAGCGAAACAAAAACTGAACAACTCTATCGCATTCTCATTGGCTCAGTGGTACCGCGCCCAATTGCCTGGGTTTCCAGCACCAGTGCAAAAGGTGTAGACAATCTCGCACCTTTCTCTTTCTACAATGTCTTCAGTATAAAGCCACCCATGCTGGGCTTTTCACCTGGTTACAAACGACCAGCCACAGCCAATTCAGCGGCAATTGCTAAAGACACTCTTTCCAACGTGCGCGAAACTGGCGAATTTGTAGTCAATGTTGTCAGTCAATTTTTAGTCGAGCAAATGAACCAATCAAGCGCCGACTATGCGCCCGATGTAAGCGAATTTGCTGCCGTTGGCTTAACGGCTACAGCCAGCACTATGGTCAAGCCGCCACGGGTAGGGGAGGCCCTAATTAGTATGGAATGCAAAGTCTTTCACATTCACGATTTAGGCGGGTCGGCTCTGGTACTGGGCGAAATTGCCTGCATTCACCTTAAAGACGAGGTGATAGAAACTGATGCCGCAGGCGGTGGACAGCTATCGGTTGACCTCGATGTATTGCAACCTGTCGGCCGCTTGAGTGGCAATCTTTACAGCACAATAAAAGATCAATTCGAGATTGCTCGGCCACAAATCTGAGTTAAAGATCCAATTAATAAGTTTAATAAACCTCTGACTGAAACAGGCATGGTAGTGTCAGTTTTCAAACATCAAATCTCAACAAAGTAGCTATTGCTATTGACAGAAGCCAGATGTAGTATTCATTCAGTTGCTAGACATCGCGTCTAACACCAAGATCCTTAAAATGCCAAAACGGCAAAATATCGTCAGACTCAAATACAACTTCAGTTCGACGAGTAAGTAGAAATAGTTGCAAAAACCAAGTCGCTTGCAGTAGCTTCGCGAGCGGCTGGCAACTATCATCTAAAGGAAGTTTCCTTAAAACAACGGCAACTTAGGTGCTGTTGTTGCTACCTAGCTAATCGAGCAACCGTTTGAGGTCACCATGTTTTTAAACAATCAATCAGACAAACAAGAGAACACTGATGCAGAACTCAAGGCTGAAGCCGATCTGCAGAACAGCACAGAGAACATCTCAGCTATCGATCTTGGACTAAATAGCCAAATGGACTATCCAATTCTAAACTTCTTCGGCGGTAGTGTCAGAACCGATAGAGTCGAACACGAAAACGTGTCACGACGTGCTGGCTTGGCACGCTGGAACCGCAACATCCGTGATACCACTAGCTATACAGAGCAAGTTGAACATGCTGGCTTCTCGCCAGCAAGAAGTTCGAGCAATCAAGCTCAACGCTCAACAGCGGGCTACGGCGTGTCAGCTCAATCACCAGGCATGGGCTTGGAGAGCGAGAACCTCCAGTCATTTATCACTGGTTCCCATCACATCGCCTATCAAATGCCGTCTTCAATCCCAGAAACTCAAGTAGAGCCGCAACAGCAACAACAACAAGAACAACAAGAACGCGACAACACCGCAGCAACGGAGGGCACTGCAAATCATACAGAGCTGCCATCTGGAGCACCGGCTCCAGCAATCGTTTACAAGTTTCGCCGTATGAAAACGAAAACATTCCACAAGCTATTGGCCATGGCCATGAATGAATAAAATGAATGAGTAAATGAGTAAATAAATGAGAGGTCGCTACCACGGTAGCGACCTCTTCTTTAAGACCGTCCAGAAGTTGTTGATTCTACTTTTTGTTAGCCCGAGCCCAAGAATCTTTTAGAGTGACGATACGGTTGAATACCGGAGAGCCAGGCTTGCTGTCTTTAATATCGGCTACAAAATATCCCTGGCGCTCAAACTGGAAGCTGTCACCAGCATTCGCATCAGACAGGCTACGCTCAAGCTTACAACCGCTCAAAACCTGCAATGCACTAGCATTAATTGAATTGAGAAACTCACTATCTTTTCCCGCTGGTGGAGCTTCTTCTGAGAGCAGGCGATCATAGAGACGCACTTCACTGTCTAATGCATGGCGAGCACTGACCCAATGAATGGTGCCTTTTACCTTGCGACCGACGGGATTATCACCTGGCTTGACCTCAGGGTCGTAACTACAACGCACTTCAACGACATTGCCATCAGCATCTTTAACTACATCTGTGCAAGTGATGCAATAGGCATAACGCAAGCGCACTTCTTTGCCTGGAGCTAGGCGGTAATAGTCTTTAGTCGGCTCAAGCATGAAGTCATCTTGCTCAATGTAGATCTCTTTGCAGAATGGCACTTTGCGTGTACCTTCTTTTGGCACATCGTGGGGCCAGTAAGAAGCATCAAGCTCCTCGACATCACTGTCTGGATAATTTTCAATCACTAGCTTAAGTGGCTTCAAGACTGCCATGACCCGCGGTGCTTTTTGGTTTAAGTCATCGCGAATGCAAAACTCAAGCTGGGCCATATCAACTGTGCTATTGGCTTTTGAAATACCGACACTGGCACAGAAAGCACGAATACTCTCTGGTGTATAACCACGACGACGCAATCCGGCAATTGTCGGAAGGCGAGGATCGTCCCAACCACTGACATGCTTCCCTTCTACCAACTCGAGCAAACGCCGCTTACTTAGCACCGTGTAGTTGAGGCTGAGGTGGGAAATTTAGCGTAATCAATGAGATTATCAATCACCCAATCGTACAGTTCACGATTGTTTTCAAATTCAAGGGTGCAAATGCTGTGGGTGATTCCTTCTATAGCATCAGAAATCGGATGGGCATAATCGTACATCGGATAAATGCACCAGCTATCACCAGTCATGTGGTGCGCGGTGTGGCGGATGCGATAAAGAAGAGGGTCGCGCATCTTCATATTAGGATTCGCCATATCAATTATGGCCCGCAAGACATGTTCACCCTCTTTAAACTCACCTTTGCGCATGCGGCGGAACAGATCAAGGTTCTCTGCCACAGTGCGTGCTCGGTGGGGGCTATCTTTGCCTGGGGTAGTGACGTTGCCGCGATATTCTTTTATCTCAGCATCGCTAAGACTACAAACATAGGCTTTGCCAGCGCTAATTAAGTGTTCGCCATACTCATACATTTTTTCAAAGTAATCGCTGGCATGATAAAGACCATCCCATTCAAAGCCCAACCAGCGCACGTCTTCTTGAATGCCGTCTTCAAACAGAGTGTCTTCTTTAGCAGGATCTGTATCATCGAAACGCAGGTGACAACGAGTTCCAGACGACGGAAACTTTTCACGATACTCATTTGCTAAGCCAAAATTGAGACAAATTGACTTAGCGTGACCGATGTGCAGGAAGCCATTAGGTTCTGGAGGAAAGCGAGTGATTACTTTCTCATGGCGCTTCGCTTCAAGGTCATCGTTAATGATGTCTCTAATAAAATCAGAGGGCTTGGCTGTGGCTGGAGAGGGGGCCGGAGCAGGTGCAGGCGAATTCATGCTGGAACCTTTTAGAAAGACTTTCTACTGACAGATAGACGGTCAGCTATTTTACTCCAGATTTTTGATGAAATGGGTCCAATCTAGTTTGATGCATTTTTAACCAAGCTAACTGGTCGCTCAAAAGAGTCTGCCCCTGACCGTTTGAGCCACCGGCCGAAGCAAATCCTGAGAGCGCCAAATGATTCAAATCAAGACGATTCATTTCGATATCTTGAAAAATTTGATAAGCAAGATAAGGCAAGCGCTGATCAACGGGCAATTGCTTGTCTACTCTATGAAACCCACGACTATGCTCTGGGCTATCGCTACGAGTATCACTAGCTCTAACCCTGCAACCAGACAATACTTGAGCAAACTGACTGCTATCTAGACCATAAAGCCTGGCAACCAGGGCATCGAGTAGGGCGCGCAAGCCCTTACGCTGAGGGCCTGGTACCAACTCAGTGGCAAAAAGCCCCGCCGCCTCCAACCGTCCATTTAAATAGGCAAAAATCTTTGGCACCAAAGACAAATGAGTAAACGATAAGAGAGCGCTGACCTGGGCAATCAAATTCAAGATCGGGTCGGTCAAGTTGCGCTGGCGTGCCGCCAAGAGCGACTGGGGCACAGAGCATTGATCGAGCAGAAAATAATTGAGATTATTGCCACCAAATCTGGTTCTAAGCATGTAATCGAAAGTAAAAGAATTAAATACAGCAGTAATAATCAAAGCCCAGTAGACTCGCTCGTTTTCGCTTGCCGCCGTCACTGAAAGAAACGGTACAGAATTACCAGCAGGAAAGCTCGGCAACAGGGCCGCGACCATAGAGCGAGTATTAGTTGCCGCAGATACCGAGACGAAGCCAACTCTAGTGCTATCAAGGGCTGTGCGGCGCCGGCCAAAATCAGACTGGCGCACTAAATACTGCGATGAGAATAGCGCAGGCCCCGAGCTAGCAGTATTACCTGCATTATCGTGCCAGAGCGCTTGACGCCCACTACCCGAGACATAAGACTTACTGGCAATTTCAAACTGGCCGAGCATGCGCCCTTCAATTAACGGCAACAAGCATTCTTCTACGCTATCACTCTCGATATAGCAAGAGTAATCTTGAGACAAAATCACGCTGGGATCACTCAAAACCACTGCTGAAGGAGGACTTCCTAAAGCAAATAGGTTTGCCGCGTCTTGCCATTTACCTTGAAGATAGCGGCCATAGCAGTCTGGTTTGAAACCAGCGCGCCGAGCTTCAGGAGCAGCAATAAAGAGATTTTTATCAATGCTCAGATCGTAGTCACGGGCAAAACGAAGACTATAGCTGCCGTAACTAGACAGATCTTTTTCTTGCTTGTAACGTCCTCTATCCATCTGCATTTGACCATCTTCATGCAGTTGATGGAAAAGAATATTCTTCTCAGCGATGGCCTTAAACAGTTCGAAATGCTCGTCACTATCACACTCGATAATGGCATAAGTAGACGGGCTAAGCGCCTGAGCTAAAGTAAAACTATAATCTGACCAATGACTATCACTTGTCAATAAATTAGAAGCGAGAACACCAAAGCGAACACGAGTTGGCGGCTTGGCTTGAGCTTCTCGCTCTGTCCTAGAAAAAACAGTAAGAGCATACTTATAAGATGGGTGAATGGCAAAAGCTAGATCTTCATTGCTAAAGCCCTCTAGACTCTGCCATTGATACTCTACAAACAACTTTCGGCGCAGATTAGTTGCCCCTTGGTCGCTGGCAATTCCAGCAGGGGTAATTATCGCCGCCACTCCGCCGTGAGCCAGCAAAGCGCCAGCTCGCTCGACAAACGGCAAGTAAGATGAGCCTTCCCAAGGAGGATTCGAAAGTAAGATGTCACACAAAGGCAGGCTGGCAGACAAGGCATCAGCTTGAGAAAAATTCCCCCTAGCCACGTCTTTGATTTCTTCAATAGTGGCAGAGCAAGCAACTGCCAGACAGGCGACCAAAGTGCGCGAAATCAACGGATCAATTTCTACGGCAAAAATGTGTTGGCTCAGAAGGGTTAGGGACTTCGCGGCACTATCAGCTGACGCCGAAAGATAGTCAAGGGCCGCGATTGACAAGCATCCGCTGCCTGCACAAAAATCTAATAGACGCAAAGTCTTGGGCCAGACTTGAATGCCACTAAAGGCTTTTTTGACGAGATAATAAGAAAGTCCAATCGGCGTGAAGTAAGCAGCGTTAGCCCGGCGATCAAATTCGTCTTTTTGACTAAGACTCACCTCTTGCCTGAGGCGCTCAAACAATTGAGCAAGAAAGAAAGCCCGCACCCCGTTGGCAGTGGCAAAGCTCAAGCCTTCTCGATTGAGCTTAACGAGCTGGCGCTCGACAAATTGCTCTGACGACTGCAAAATTAATCGCACTTCATCACTATCAGTACCATCAAGAGTAACTCTGTCCTGGGGCAATACCATTGCCATAGCAAGAGCTTCAATTTGCTCGACCAGCTGCTCGGTACGCTCACGACTAGCGCTAGGAAAATCTCCAAACGACTTAAGCAAGTGCCTGAGTGATACTTCAGCACTAACAAGAGCGGCATCAATTTGGGCTCGCTTGCGGCGGGGTCTTGCCATGATCAGCAAAGAATAGCAAAATTACTAGGCTTAAGAGGAACCCGTATGAAAATCAGGCCGCTGCAAACGAGATCGGCTTTGGCTGCAAGCATTGCTGCATTGTTGCTTGCACCCTTAACTTGCCCTCCCGGCCTGGCCCAGTCAACCGAAGACAGTGCGGTCTCACAACCAGCGGACAGTCTTCAAGTCGAAGCTGACGGTCTCTACGCTAAGCGCCTCTACAAAGAAGCTTTGCCAAAATATGAAAAAATAATGCTCGACACCAATACTTGCGAAATCAGAATGACTACGGCTAAAAACTTCAGTCAAGAGCAACTGAAAGCCCTAAACGATTTTGCTGATTGCCTTTGCCAAACCAAGCAATACAACCGCGCTCGTGCCATCTACCAGCAAGTACAGGCCTATTGGAGCAAGCAACCAAGCTGTGCGGTTGCTGCAAAAAATCAACTAGAAAGCGAGCTAGCTGTGGCCGGTTGTTACTTTCATGAGCACAACTATAACGAGGCCGAGCGTCTGCTCCCGCATTGCGCGGAGTTAGCAAAAAGCAATGAACTAGAGCAAGCATATCGCCGACGCATGAGCACCTTAGTGCAAATATATAGAGGCGAAGCACTATACAGAGAGCGCAACTACAGCGGCGCAGCCAAAGTTTTTGAAGCCGCCCTTGAACAATTGACCGAAGATAACTCTATCTATCTCTCGTATGACCTCAATAAGATGGTTCTAGAAAGCCTTGGGGGCTGCTACCAGTATCTTGGTGCTTTTAACAAGGCCGAACCAATATTTAGAGCAATGGCACTACTAGACAAAAATTACTTCGGTGATACAGACATTCGCTACGGCTGGTCACTTTTCTCACTATCAGAGGCACTAAAGGCTTGCCATAGAAATGCCGAAGCCTTGCCGATTTATCAGAAATCTATTTATGTCTTTCGCCACAACAATCGCGAGCGCCTCGCCACTGAATATGGTATCGATGATGAACAACTAAAGCAGGCTGCTCTAACAGACTCAGCAGAGCAACTAGAAAAGAAGAAAAAGTTAGCACAGGCACTAACCATTGCCGTTTATGGCTCTGAAGCCAGTGCCAACAATAGGGACGGCGATAAAAACCTACAGCAGCAAAGCGGACAGTCTTCGATGTTCGATCACTGCGAAAGGCATCCAGCCAGCGAAAAGCTAGGAGCCTGGAATCTCAAACCAAGCGGCTTGCGAGATGCTCCAGGCTGGGTTTGGGTTGACCCGAGAGTAGAGCGCAAGGCTATTCTAGTTTGCATTCACGGCCTCGGCTTGCACCACAGAGCCTACGAATCATTCGCCAAACGCATCTGCAAAGAAGGAATCACAGTAGTCTCTTTTGACGTGCGCGGTTTTGGTAGCTTCCTCGAATCAAGAGGCAATGAAACCCTGAACATGGAAGGCTGCGTCAGCGACATTGTCAATGTACTCGGCGAACTGCGTCAAGACTATAAAGGTCTGCCTCTATTTCTACTAGGAGAATCAATGGGGGGTGCCCTGGCCCTAAGAGTGGCAGCCAAAAACCCAGAGCTAATCGATGGAGTGGTCTGCTCTGTGCCTGCTGGCCAACGCTACAAAGAAACAGGGACGAAACTAAAAGTGGCTTTCAATCTCGTTTCCAACAAAAACAAAGAGCTAAATATTGGCAAAGGTGTGGTCAATCGTTCGACATCAGACCAACAAGAGCGCATGCGCTGGAGTG
>LNEX01000260.1 GCA_001464165.1 bacterium Ga0077546 | reverse complement strand
TGTTATCGGTAGTTTCGAGGATAAACACTTGAAGTATGAGGGCTATCAGCGCAAAGATGGCACTAACAGGCAGCCTTTCATGTGGAATTTCAATATTGCTGGAAAATCAATTGGTTAGAGCTTCGCTGATTCGTTAGCTGGTTTCCGACTTGGAGCCAAGAGCCTGGCTGAATTGAAAATAAATAGAAGCTCAGAGCCAACGTGTATAAGCGCTGCTGCTAGTGGATTTAAATATCCGCTAGATGCTAGGCCCATGCCGACTAGGTCAACGATGATGGTGCCAACAAAGTTAAACCAGATGATGCTATAGCAGCGCTTGGCAATCTTTATGGTGTCTACCAGGTTGAGAAGGTTGTTTTTGACAATCATTGCGTCAGCTGACTCTAATGCTATATCGCTTCCAGAGCCTATGGCAATACCAATGTTGGCTGTCACTAAGGCTGGGGCATCATTGATGCCGTCGCCAACCATTGCCACTGATTGACCACGGCTCTGCTCGAGTTTTATGTAGTCTGATTTTTCTGCTGGTAGCATGGCCGCTTTGTATTCGTTGATGCCTATCTGTTTGGCGATGGCTGACACTGACTGCTCACTGTCGCCACTTAAGAGAACCGTACGAATGTTTAAGGCCTTGAGTTGCAGAGCTGTTTTATGGGCTTCTGGACGAATTTGGTCGGCGATTAAGATCAAGCCAGCAAATTTTTTATCAATAGCTACATATACGCTTGTTTCGCCGGTGGACAAAGCCTCTGTTAGTGATTCCGAAGCGCTGCAGTCAATGTTGTGCTCTGCTAAAAGCTTTCGGTTGCCAGATATTATCTGGTGGTCCTTTAGCTGACAAATTATGCCTTGGCCAGGCAAGTAGCTAAAATGTTCTGGTGCCTCTTTGCTGACATTTTCTTC
Organism: bacterium Ga0077546; assembly: GCA_001464165.1. The sequence continues at coordinate 1,803 of LNEX01000260.1, read as the reverse complement.
ACTGGCTTTAAGTTTGATTGCAATTGACAGTGGGTGCTCTGAATAAAGTTCGCATGTCGCTGCGGCTGAGAGCAGAGTTTGTTGAGTAAATTCTTCGGTGGGTAAGACTTTGCTCACAGCTGCTTTGCCTGTGGTTAGTGTGCCGGTTTTATCGAAGATTATTGTTTGCACTTTAGCTAGCGTTTCTAAGTGCTTGCCGGCTTTCAAAATAACTCCGGCACGTGCCGCTTGACCAATGGCTCCTAGTATCGCCAGTGGTGTGCCGGCTGCGACTCCACAAGCTCCGGCAACAACGATTACAGAGATTGTTGCTGGCAAGTCTTTTGTGCATACAAATGTCACGGCCGCCCACGTTAGGGCAATGTAGACAAGATAGCCAGAAAGTTTGTCGGCTATGTTTTCGATTGGAGCTTGTGACTTTTCTGCTTCTTCAATTGTTCTGAGAAGCTTGCCGTAAGCAGTCTCTCTACCGGTTGATTCAATTTTTACCCGGAGCGCCCCGGATTGATTGATTGTGCCAGCATAGACTGGGCTATTGATATTTTTTATTGCTGGTAGCATTTCACCAGTAATGCTTGATTGATCGACGCTGGAGTGTCCTGAAACAACTACACCATCTATAGCAATGCGGCTGCCTGGTTTGACAATGGCTATCTGTCCAGGTTGTGCAGTGTTGATATTTATGTTGTTAATGGTGCCATTGTTTGGGTCTTCGATAGATATTGTTTGGGGAAGATCGCCAAGAAGGCTTTTGATTGATTGTCTTCCCTTCTCTAAAGTGAGCTTCTCTATTTCTTCGGCTATCAGTACAAAGAGAATTATCAGCGCAACAGTGGCAAATTCGCCAATTAATAGGGCCGCAGTCAAGGCGATTACCATAGAAAGTTCCATGTTCATGTGCTTTTCTACGATCGCTTCTTTCGCTTCCGTGAAAATTGGATTGCTACCAATTATGCCGGCGATGAGCAAAATTAGATTACTTGCTAAGCTGTGGAAGGAGCCAATTGCAATTGGTAAATCACCAAGAGAGTTCATGGCAAAAGAGCTTGCTATCAGTATGGCAACTATCGTTATGCGTGCTAGATCTTCACGCTCTACTCTGGCCCACAAGGTCAGTTGGTCATGGGTAAGATTTTCAAAAATCTTCTTTGCGTCGGTGTCTTGTCTTGATGAACTTGTCGTTTCTTGCTGCAAAGAAGTGGTGCTCACTTTAGATAGCTCCGTACGATGTCAACCAGGTCGTGGGCTGCTTCGACCCGGTCAGACTGGCTGGGGTCGTCTATATCTACTAAGTGCGACAAAATATGACCTTCCAACACTTCAGACATTAGGCCATTCATGGCTCCTCTACAGGCCGCTATTGTCTGCAGTACTTTTGAGCAATCTTCGTCTTTCTCAAGGCCTCTTTCAATAGCGTCGAGCTGACCGCGAATGCGACTGACTCGGTTAAGCAATTTCTTCTTGTCATTTTTAGTGTGCATAAGAGAACTCTAATAAATACTATACTGGGGTACAGTATATCAAATTTCGACAGGCGCTTGCTTTCGGGGAATTCTGTAGATTTGTTTGAATACTAGACGGACTTGTTGATAAACGGTTATCATTTTCGTTTGTTCGACCGGGCAAGTTGTTTGGCCGGTTAGTTTAGACGGGCATGGTGAAAATAGATGGTTAACGTAGATAAGTTAAATAGAGTGCCAGTGACGGTTTTGACTGGTTTTCTTGGCTCGGGGAAGACCACTCTCTTAAATAGAATATTGACTGAGAACCATGGCAAACGTATTGCCGTAATCGAAAACGAGT
>LNEX01000259.1 GCA_001464165.1 bacterium Ga0077546 | reverse complement strand
CTGCTTTGTGCTGAGAAAAAGTACAAAAATTCGCAGAAGGAGATTAAATCATGAGGCTTTCAGGGGGGTTGACAGAATTGCCCGCCCCCATGGAAAAAACAGGGCAAAATTTTTGTTAGCCCTGAGCAAGTCCTGAGCAAGTCCTGAGAAGGAAGAGACAGCCATTTAGCCACATCTACTTCCTTCTCTAAATTCAAGACCAATAATCAAAAGAAAATACTCCGCTAAAGCTACCCAGCTAAATTGCCACTAACTGTCCAGTCGATTTAAGATCGCGTGGTGCAAGTTGTTCAACAATCTGATGACGCACAAGCGCTGTCAGTTGCTCAGGGCTAGCTGTTGCACTAGAGTCAAGCCAAATTGGTGCACCAATATTAACAGTGACACCATGACGCCAAGCAAATTTCATGGCACCGTATGGGCCTTTTGCCGATTGCGAATGGTAGCCATGAAAAGAAAGATGCATTGGCACAATACCAACTCGCTCTTGCTTATCTAACTTTGCAGCGGCACCAAGAGCAATAATTGCTGAGCCCAGCTTGAACTCGCCATTCATGCCAATTTTGCCTTCAGGAAAAATCACAAGCGAATCGCCACTAAGCAGTACGTTTATAGCAGGCTCAATCACTGTTTTGCCCTTAGATCTATCTACGGCAAATGAACCGCAGGCACCCATAAAGACAGCCTTTAAACCGCCGAAGCCAGTCATTTCTTCGATGGCAGTCATGTAACGGGGGTAGCACTTTAGTACTGAGTAAATCAAAATTGGGTCAAACATACTGACGTGATTGGAGCAAAAAACAATGCGTCCGCCACAATCCAAATGTTCATTACCGACAATTTTTACGCGACCAACCTGAATAAAGATCCAGAGCTTGGCCAAGAACTTGCCGATAAACTGCAGAGGCAAGAAGACAACTGGCACAAAGCCACTTGTAAGACAGCGCTGAGCGTACTGCCAAACAAATTTCTGCTTAATTGCGGCAAAGACATGACCAAAAGGTGCATCTTTGTGCATCAATTCTAAAAAATAAATTTTCATTTTAAGCCTCCTTGCGCGAGACCCCAATATCTGAGGCAGCGCAAAACAACGACCACGCAGCAAGGCTTTATCAGCAGCTGGCGTGGTCGATTACGTGATACTAGTGAAAGAGTGAAGCGTGATCTCAGTCCGCTTCACTCAAAGTTCTTGTTAGATAGTTACTGTGATTTGGACGTTCTAAACTTCGCCAAGAATGGCAGGGAGTAATAGAAAAGCGCACATACAGCTACTACCACTATAGGAACAGCCCAAAAATTTCCCACCATCACGAGCATGTCGTTATACAGTGCCAGAAAAAATAGGCCGATAAAAAACAACACAGTGGCGGCAACTAAGTAGCCGTGCACGGGAGCCGAAAGGGGTCGTCCGCGATATCTCTCTAGTGCCAAAAGCACTAGTTGCCCGCCATCTAAAATTGGTAAGGGTACGAGATTCAGCACAGCCAGAGCAATGCTAAGCATGGCAGCAAATGAAATGCTAGCTACCAAACCACTATTGACCTGCTTACCACCTTCGCTAACGATGCCAACGACACTGCTAACGTGATCGAGGTTCTCACCTTGAAACAACTGGCCGTACATACCTAGGGTTTGTTTAGTCAGACTAGCGCTCTCAGAGAAAGCCTCAATAACCGCTCTTCCTGCACTGACCTCCTTGAATACTTGCTCAGTATGCACCCCAACGGCTATGCCAATTTTGCCCTCAGAGTTAGGAACGAGAGTGACAGTCTTGGTTTGACCAAGGTGATTGACAAGCATAGTGACAGTCTGCAATTTACGTTCTTCCATGATGCGCACAATCTGCTCTGGCTTCTCGATAGCAACTCCCTCAATAGCCAGGAATATGTCTCCTCTTTCCAGACCAGCAGCTGCAGCTGTAGAAACACTGCTAGAGAGATCAGTGAGGTACACATCTTTGACAGCCATCTCCGGTACGCCTTTAATGGCAAAGAGCAAAAAGAAGAGCACAACTGGGATAAGCAAATTCATTGCCGGCCCCGCTGCTAAAGTAGCAGCACGACCAGTGAAGGAAGCGCGAGCAAAAGACTGATCATCGGGTTTGATAAAACCACCCACAGGAAAAGGTCTGAGCTGAAATTCAGTACCAAAAGCACGGCCCATTACTTTTACCTGGCTGGCACTACCTAAACCAACCGAAAAAACTGGCACATCAATACCTGAAATACGAGCAACTATCCAGTGCCCGAATTCGTGCAGTGTAATCAAGGCACTAAGAATCAGCAAGGTTGAGACCATACCAAATATCTTGGCCGAAACAATAGAAGCCAGCAATACAGCCGCAACTATCAGCACTGTCGTTGAAGGGCGTTTTCTCATTCTCATGACTAACTCATTCATGACTTTCTCCTGAAGCAAGTTCAATTGCTTTGACACGCTGGTATAGCTTGAAGCAGCCATACCAGCAAGAAGCATAGATGGCAACCATCACGGCGTAGACCAAAGCAGTTTTCGATTGAGCTAATGTATCCCACAGGCCATGCAAAAAAATGGTGCTAGCCAGGCCAAGCAAGAGCATGGCGTAGCGTTGAGGTGTCGCCATAAATCTAGACATACCAAATGCTGCGCCCCAAATTGTTCCATAAAGAGCATGCAAGGGTACGCGCACAAAGCTGCCTAATAAGAATGCCTGAAAAGCGCTTCCGTGCTCAGCCGATGCAGGTAGGCCACCTTCATTGCCATAGGTCATCAGGTCATAGATGTAGAGATTATGATAGGTGTTCTCGTAAGCAGCAAAGCCCAAAGAAGCAGCCCAGGCAAGGACGATACCATCAACCGGAGACTTAATAGCTCCAGGCGAGAGATAGCGAACGACCAGTAGCACGGCTGAAAATTTCAACAATTCCTCCACCACCCCCACCCGCAGCATGAAATATGTGAGGAGGTTTTTGCCACCAGCCATAGCGCCAAACAAATTGTTTAGTGCTTCGCCTAAGTTGACAAACACAGGCGCCACAACAATAGCGACGCAAAGGCACAAGGCAATTGACATCAAATCTGGTTTGGGACGATCGAGGGCAACGCTTGACTGCGAAAATGCCACGGGCAAAACGGCACTGCCGGTCAGCCATAACAAGAAAAATAACCAAGCGAGCGGAACAAGTACAGAAGCCAAGCCCAGCCACAAACCAATGGCACTAGAGCTTACGGCCAAGAGCAACAAAGCGCCAGCATAAACAATGCGGCGCGACGTAGAAGCCGAAATATTGAGGTTCATAAAATTCTCCTCTTGCCCCTTAGGGCAAGAATTAAAATGTTGCAAATACTGCCAGTGATTAGCTAGCAGACAGTTCCCAACGACCATCACCCAGCAGAGTCAGAGACTGCTGATGGTAGGCGTCTAGGGAAGGACGATGACCGACCGAAACATAGGTAGCACCACTAGCCTTGAGAGTGCCATAGAGCAGCTCTTCATCAGCAATACCAAGAGCACTCGTGGCTTCGTCCAGAAAGACATATTTGGGCTTAGCCAGCAAAAAGCGAGCAAAAGCCAAACGTTGCTGCTCACCAGGCGACAGTTCACTACTCCATGGCCGAATAGCTGGATGACCTTGACCATCAGATTGACCTTCACCAGGATAGCCATCAAGGCCACCAGGATAGCGAGTAGCAAGGAAACCAACATTAGCCTGATTGAGGGCGGCAACTAAATCTTTGTCAGTCAAATTAGTAGTAACGTTAGGGTAGAGCAATTGCTCACGCAAGCTGCCCAGGCTCATGTATGGGCTCTGTGACAAGAACATCACTGCCGATAGTTGCGGGCGAGTAATAGTGCCATCACCAGAGCGCCAGAGGCCAGCAATAGCTCGTAAAATAGAACTCTTGCCACTACCACTTGGTCCTTTGATAATAATACCGCTGCCGTTCGCTACATGTAGTGTGAGATCTTCTACCAACAAGCGCTTGTAGTCAGGTGTTCTCACTGACACTGAGTCTAGTGCAATTTGATCAGCAAAAGTAGTAACAATTGCCGTATGGCCATCACTGTCTGCTAAATCTTCTGAATTAACAGCATCCAATAGACCAGTAACACGTTTGACGTTGGCAGCAAAAGTACTGATTGTGCCAATTTGCGAGACGAACAATGAAAGAGCAGCAAGTACCTGGCTAAATGCCATATTGGCTTGGGTAAAAGCACCAATCTGCAAATCACCACGCAAATAAACAGGCAAAATCACAGCGAACGGAACAATAGCGACAAAATAATCAAACCAAGTGGTGAACAAACTCACTTGACGCTGATACCCAATCAAACTCAAATTGTTCTTGATAGGCAATAGGTTCGACGTTATTGCGCACATTGATTAAGCCAAAGCGATAGTCAGCTTCTAAGCGGGTTTGATTGTATTTTAAGCCAATCAATTTCACCGACAACCAAATCGAAATCAAACTACCGAAGGTAGCGTACAAAATCGAAATTGCTGTGAGCGAACCAGACAAGCCCCAGAGAATCTGGGTGAAGAAAAAGAGAGTAACAATAGCATCAAGCACTGATAGAACCAGAGTAACAGCCCCAGTGACAAAACCATCAACATCATTAGCAATTCGCTCATCAGGGTTTTCTACCAGTGAGGCATTGGAGATGCGGTAGTAATTGCGGTTGCTGAAATACTGTTTGAGAATGTCTTCAGTCAACCACTGCCGCCAAACAATGCCGAGCAAACTGCGTAGCCAAGCGTAGAAGACAACAACTGGGGCGGCAAATATGAAAATTTGAGCCAAGACCCAAAGATGAGTCCAGGCAATATTAGCTAAGCCACCGTCTTTGGCTGCATCAGGTAGAGCGTTCTGAAAATTGCCATAGGCGCCGTTGATCATGGCATTCATTTTGCTCACACCAATCAAAAAGATGACAAGCAAAACCACTAATGTCCATGCTTTTACCCGTGTTTGCAGAGCAAATTTAATACCAATCAGCGGTACAGTCACCTCTGACTTTTCCCGTGAAAGAAAGAAAGGCTTGGCCAGGGCCAATACACTGAGCCAAAGAGACGAGCTAAAAATGCTCGTTCTATTTTCGGTTTCCATAAGAATGCTTCCAAATTATTACTAGAACTCAGGTGCTCTAGTGTTCATTGATGAAATGGCATTTCGGCGACAAAACTCATCGCCGAAACAACCAAGCTTTGGTTTGATTAGCTGCTTAGCTAGCTAGATCAATTTCCACTTCAACACCGTTTTCATCAGCACCAGTGGCAACGACCTCAAAGTCTTCGCCCTGCTTTGTCTGGCTCAGTGTCAATTTCAAATTATCATCAACGATTTCAATCTCGACAACATAAACTGACAGACGCTCACCAACTTCGAGGCCATCGAGAACTGAATCTCTCTCATAGCGGGTATCACCGACCATGCGCATGGCGTGCAGAAGACCAGAAACATGCCAGCCAGAAAGCTCCATAAAGGCGCCATATTCTTTCTTGCCAGTGACAACACCGATGATTTCTTCGTTCAAGGGAATGTACTGCATGACCTGGGCATTGTGCACGCTCTTTTCACTGAGAGCCAGCTTTGTTAGGCGTCCGTCTTTTTTGATATCCAACACTTCAACAAATACCTCAGCTCCGACTTCAACTGAACGAAGTCTGGCATTGCGTAAATTGGCACTGTTCCCGATCAGCTGGGATACATGCACGAGGCCAACGTGACGCTCACCGGCAATGGCGACCAAAATTCCAAAGTCAGTTTTTTTAGTGACTGTGCCAGAATAGATTTGATTTTTACTAATACTCATGATTGTGCTCCAAAAGCGAAGGCCCTAGGTAATAGGGCAAAAAGGTTGTGGCGAATCAATAGCCCTGCTGGCTGGTAAAAAGCAGCACTAGGCTTGATTCGTATGTTTATTCGCGCACTCTTTGCTCTCAATCGGCACTGTCTGCACATAACGCCAATAGGCGCTAGTAAAAGCTGTAAATAGCAATTTGAATTTTGACAGGTATGCTTTAAATGCTCTAAGAGAAAGAAGTTGAACGAATACCAAAACGATACGAAAAGCCAAGCAGTACTTACAACCACATTTAGCGAATTCGCTCGCTGCTAGTGCCTGAAACGGCCGATTTGGTGATACTTACAAATGCTCACATCTAAGAAAGCTACTGCACTAGAGACAATTTCATGCTGCCGGAAAAGACACTTGAGCAGCGAACAATGAAGCAGCGCCCTATGCCACTCTCACGAGAGGATGCAACAGCCAAATTAACTTATAGAAAAAGCGTATGCTAACCTCGAGTGTCTCAGTCAAACTGAAATAATCAGTCTCTTTGCGTCAATCATGATCAAGCAAAACCGCGCCATACCGAATAAAATTGACAGTCACTCGCCAACAAAATAAAGAGCAAGTGGTATTAGCACTTGCTCTTTAACTAGATTCACTTCTATGACCTTCGCAGAGCTTCCAATCAGGCTACTGCATGCCGACAATTGCTGCCTAAAAGAGTGTCAGCGAGAACGTCATTTAACTGATCAAATCGGTCAAGCGAACTTAAGACTGGAACAGCGGGTGTAGCTTTGCTCTTGCCGCTTGAGAGCGAGGGGATGTGTGAAGCCAATTCAAGATAACGAGAGTGATCAAGATCATGATTGCCATAGTTAGCACGTACAAAGTGAATAGGTCTATCGACCTGGCCATGAAGCTGCTGCTTCTTGCGCCATTGAGCAGCAGCAAGACCTTCTTTAGTGTCTTTGTCACCACAAATTAAAATTTGTCCCGATACCACACCCAACCTTTTGGCAATCAATTCAATTCCGCCAGAGCTTGGTTTAGCAAAAGCAGACGGGACAGACATATTGAGCAGAAGGTGTTGCTTGTTTATTTTCTCTTGCACGGCTTCAATTCTTCGGCGAGTGCTCTTGATGCAATCTCTATAACCACGCTGTCTCACTCTAGGATCTTCTGTGCGAATTGCCACCACACCATCAACAAGAGGCAGCAAATTAGTTAGAGAAAGACGCTCAAGTGCTACCCACTCCGGTGAGTCAGTCAGTACGACAATTTTCAAGCCTTGGTGCTGACTACGAATCTGAGCCAAAGTTTCGTGCACACCTTGATAGACTTCTATTTTTTGATGCGCTGTGGCAAAAGATTGCCAGAAATGTTCTGACATCTCCTCTATCTTTTTATATGACAATGAGCGATGCAATTTCAAACGACAAGCTATTTCTTCAACAGCAAAACCATATTCGTGCAAAGTTGTCGCACTAGCGACTTCAGCAAAGAGATTGTTGATTAAACTAGTTGGAGCCTGCATCGCGCTAGCCAGCTCAGCAGTGGCGCTAAGAATGAAATCGGCAAACCAGCGTCTTGTATCGGTGAGAGTATTGTCTAGATCTAAGAGCAGTAAATTATCACCGTTCGCATTTCGTAGAGTGGTTGTATTAGAAGGTAAGCTAAAGCTCTCTTCTCGGGCATCAATCAAACAGGCTTTTGGGCTGGTTGCACGATTGTTTCTTTGCATTTGCCGTTCCTCCAGAGTTTAGATTTATTCGCTCACATTTCTTTTATAGTCAAATCAATCTACCCTGACGTTTGCCAGAGCGACGATCAAACTACTTACAGCAGAGCCGCACCACGCACAAAGCCGAGGGCTTTCAGCGGCGTGATATCGAATGCAGTGCTCACTTCTTAGACCAACCTAATTATTGAACTCTAATGTCCTCTTGTCAACGGTAGAAATTTTTAACCTTTTGGTAATCACCGGTGATACCACCAAACAAGCATGACATAAGAAGCGCAGAGCAGATAAATAGTCTATTGAAGCCACTTTTGTTCATCAGACGATAGCATCGCGACACAATTTTCTAAAAGCAAAAACGGGCCGCTTTTGACAGGCCAAAAGAGACAGTTCACAGTGCAAAAAAAAGTCTCTCCGAAAAACACTGGAGAGACAATGAGAAACCTACAATTTTCACTCAATCGGTCGGAAGATTATAAAACTCATGTCGTCAGCACCAGCTTCAGGCTGAGGCTTGTTGAGAATACCTTGACGAATTTGCTCAGGCTTAGGGCCAGTCTTCTCTAAAAATTGCTGAAATGCTTGCACCTTACCGTAGCCAAAGCGATCGAAAGCACCATCGCTGGCCAATACAACTGTATCGCCCTTCCTCAAGCGAATAACTTCATTGCCCTTAGGGAAACTTGCATACATATCAGTACCTAGGCCTAAACCGCCCACTTCAGCATCAAGCTGCTTAACTGCGCCATTGGCGCGAACCACAAAAGCAAACTCAGAACTAGCAGTAGCTGTCTGCAATCTACCAGTGGCCGGATCATACTTAAGCAATGCTGCTGTAATCGAAAGATCGTCCTTGGTATTCAATCTTTGATCAATCATACCCAGTATGTCGCTGGCTGATTTATTTGGCGTTTCAGGGAGAACTTTGTCAATAGCGGCATGAACAGTAACAGCTTTCTTTGCAGCGTTCAAACCATGGCCCTCAACATCCATGGCAGCAATCAAAACCTCGCCATCACGAGTTTTCGCCACTCTAATCAAATCACCGCTGGCAGCGCCCTTAGTCGCGGGCTCAGTATGAGCGATAAGTTCAATCTTGCCTGCTGCTTGTTTCTGCAACGTCGCTGGGGCTTCCCAGCGATTTTGCAGACTACGCAGAGCCAAACCGCCGTCAGAATCAGCCCGACTTAAGGCCACCTTAACCAGTTGAGACGGAGGGGCGAAGTGAGCCGTAGCCAGAGAACCAAATTTCATGCCAACAGCACCCACCCCTGTATCAACCACAAAGGCACCTAGGCTGTTTTTTGTTATCTCTATATTGCGCTCTCTATTGGCGCCAGAATGCCATGTGTCTTTCAAGGCACCGCCAAACTGACTCCAGCGCTTGCCAGTCAATTCATCGTAGGCAAACTTAGTGGCCATGGCCGTGCCAACACCAGCAGCAACCAACTTTCCGGGGGCGCCTAAGCGGCTGATAGCACCAAAGGCCACGCCTGTTGCCAATGAAGTGGTCAATTCAGGTAACTTATCTAAGGGCTTCTTGACTGTATCTAGAAGCGCGCGACCGACACCCAAGCTAATCATTTCTGCTTCACGGTACAATTTCTGAGAAGTTTCGGGCAAGGCATTATCAGGTTGCTCTTGGCCTCTGGTTGAATCATTAGATTGGCTATTGAACTGCGGCATGGTAGCACTCGCGGAATCTCTACAAACTATCTTCAATGATTCCTGAAAAGAATAAAACAGCCAAGTGACCTCAGCTGCTTACTCTGCCACCCCCGTGGAACTTTGAATTTTGTTGACTCGATTCGAATTCAATTGCATTGAATTCAGATGCAACTCACCCTATGACAATACATTCGCTTTACCATTTTTGCAAGCACTATTTTCGCCACAGAACGGCCACAGTTCAGCCACAGCGCCGCCACAGCAAGTTTGAGCAACGACACTAGCAAACTGACTAAAACCTCATGGCACCATATGAAACACCAGATAGAGAAAGTGACTAACAACGCAAACACGTATAAACCCCAGCGAGCTGCCACAGAATTGACACTGTTGCATCCTAAAGTGATATGGAGACAATATTCGAAGCATTAGAGACGGACAGTATTGAAATTCCAAAACTGACGAAAGAAGCAGAAGAGGGCAAAGGTTGCTTGATTCGAGAAAAGATTCGAGAAATGCCATTTGAAGAGAGCTTGCAGACTCTTAAAGCTATTCAAAAACAAAATGAAAACAATCGAGATCTCAACTCCTCTCTTCCAAGCCTCTCCATGGATATTGAAGCCTGGCGGGACACCAGTGTCTATGCGAAACTGAACCTAAAAGATCACTGGTGGTCACCGCCACAAACAATTACAACTGACGGAATATCCGTCGAAACTACTTCAGCGCAACGCTCTCAAAGTTGTACTGACCGGCATTAGAGCGCCAATTAGTTGATCAGTATTTACTGACCTTTGCATGGACGCACTTGAGATTGGGCAAGCGGGCAAGAACTTTCAGGTCTTCCTCGTTCACACTCAGACCAGCGATCTCAAGCTGTTCCAGATTCTTATAGGTAGCAATCAAGCGACAATCTTCAGCAGAAAGAGATTGTCCATGAGAATTGCTGATCATCAAATTACGCATCTCAGCCGAGCCTGCCAGGGCCTTTAATAGCAGCGACAGCTGCGTACCATCAGAATAGTCCAGAGCCCGCAGTCGCTTAAGGCATTTGAGCTGAGCTAAGCCTTGGCCTGAAATGCGGGTGTGACCAACCGACAGTTCAGTTAAACCGGCGAGTTGATCGATAGCGGCAATCTGTCTATCTGTGGCATTGCTGCAATAGCTCAGATCGAGCTTGCGCAAGCCCGATAGGTGCTTCATACAAAATAGAGCTTTGGCAATATCACTATCATAACTTTCTGGCAAAGAAAATTCGCTGCTTGAATCTCTCTTGGCCGGCTCAGGCATTGCTTGTTGAAACAACCAGACGCCATACAAGTCGTTCGGCCGAAAGCGCTTGAAATAATCTAAACGAGCCATTAGTTGCGGCGAAGCATCAAGATGAAGTGGAGCGTCCACAGGAAATATCACAGTGCCTTGAGCACCATAACGCTTGCCCGAGGCACCACAAAAATGTATCCGCCCAAGAAAATCATCAGCCGGAAAGTCAAACCTTTTGACTTCCTTACCATCACTATCTTTGACAAGGCGGCTAAACGCTTGGGTTTCAATGTTACTACTGGGCGCAGCCTTAAGGTCGGCTCTAATGGCGCTAGAAAGCTTAGGAACAAAGGCCATACTACTTTCTAACCCAGCCGCGTCCTGATTTGCCACAACATGCTCTGTAGGCGGCTCTGCTACATCCTTTATCGTGGCACTGTTTGGCCGAACTTGTATCAGCATCACTGTTAAAGAAATGAAGAGCAACAGCGAAAGCACTGAGGTTGCTCCAACACCTCGCAACAGCTTATTCGGCCGTTTTAGTTTGTCTTCTGGCTCAATCTCTAACCTTTGGGTCGTGAACAGAGCAGCTCTTTCTAATTCTCGACCAGCCTCAATAGCGCGCAAATCGTGGGCCACTTTCTCAAGGCTTTGATAGCGATCCATCGGAGCTTTAGCCAATAAACTTGCCACAACATGTTCTATTGAGTGCGGAAAGCTTTTACCCGAAGCAGTACTTAAAGTTGGCGGCTCCTGCGACTGGTGCAAAATCATAGTTCTAACCGGGTTGGCTCCCTTAAAAGGTGGATGACCAACCAGTGTTTCAAATAATGTGCAGCCCAACGAATAAATATCAGAACGGGCATCAATACGCCCACCGATACACTGTTCAGGGCTCATATAGTATGGGCTGCCAAAGACCTCTCCAATCGAAGTCAGATGCTGAATATTGGGATCGCAAACACCAGACAATTTGGCAATACCAAAATCAACAATTTTGACAGTTGCTCCAGCACTATCTGGCTGCCTTAGCAGAATAATATTGCCCGGCTTAATGTCACGGTGAATAATCCCTTTCTTGTGAGCATAGGCAAGACCTGAGCAAACTTCAATAAACAGAGGCAGTGCTTGAGCTAAAGACAGTGTATGCTCTCGCTTCAAACGGTCTGCCAACGCCTCTCCGTCCAATAGGTCCATAACATAGTAAGGCAATCGATCTTCATGCAGTCCCAAATTATGAATACCAACAATATTAGGGTGATTGATCCTAGCAATCGCCTGAGCTTCTACTTGCAACCTACGCCAGGCAATTTCTGTCACCTGCTGAGAGTTAAGCGTTTTCATAGCAAAGAGCTTCTGCAAAATACGGTGGCGCACACGGTAGACATATCCCATTCCGCCCACACCTAGTAGCGAAATAATCTCATAGTTCTCACCAACCAAATCTAGCGGCCTTAGTTTACCGTCCATCAGCTGTGGTGGTGGCGCTGTGCTACTACTATCAGTGAGTTCAAAAGCATAGCCGCTAGTCAGCCTCGTGCTCTCCTGCCCATCGGTCACTTGCCCGCCTTCGAAGTAATAACTTTCCAGAGACTGAGAACTCTGAGATTGATCGTTTTGGTTCACTGTTTTGCTGCCAAAGGGAAAGTTTTCCGAATGCTGTATCAGCTGAACTAAAAACCCTTAACAGCAATCTTTTCAATTCGCAGTCTAGAGCACAAATCACTATTGCTATAAAAAGAAAATGCACAGTGATACTGTCAGTAACAATAGCCATAAGTGTCTCACCGCAACCACCTACAAGCGTATTGAAAGCGAGGTATGTTGATGCTGCTTGTCAAATTGGGCTAGCAAACCAAATTATGCAAAGGTGCAATCACTAGCGCTGCTGCTCATAGACACACTTATATGTATCAAAGTTGTCCCGCACCAAGCGATATAGCTCTAAGCACTCAATCCATTTAGGCTCTTCATTAGTCAAACTATAGTTTAGCTTTTCGCACAAAGCAGCTAAATCATGTGCATAGAGTGAAGCAGACATACCTTTAAGTTCATGCGCTATGGCCTTAAGTGCGATACGGTTGCGAGCGTCGGCCATCTCACCAGCGCGCGCAATCAATAGTAAACCTGAAGCAATGAACTTTTCAAAAAGCTCTGCTGCTGCCTCTTCACCAAGAAGCTCGCTTAAAACTTTTCGGCCAATATTATATTGCTCGATAGCTCGAACATAACTGTCATTCCGAGAATTCACAGACTGGCTGGTGGCACGGCCAATAGCGTTCGAAATAGATACCGTTTGAGAAGAATTTGCGACTGACTCTACCGGAATTTGTTCGTCAAAGCGCGCAGCTGCAGATTGATCAGTTGAAAGAGATTGAGGCAACCAATGAGCAAGCATCGTTCTTAGAACATCTACGGTTACTGGTTTACTGATAAAAGCATCCATGCCGCAAGCCAAACACTGTTCCTGATCTTGTGACATAGCTTGAGCAGTCATAGCCACGATAGGCACACGCTTACCCTGAGCGCGACTGGCCTCGCCCTTGCGAATTTCAATGGTGGTCTCGAAACCATCCATTACGGGCATCTGACAGTCCATCAAGATCAATCCATACTCGTTCTGGTCTAGGGCTCTCAGTGCAGCAACGCCATTGCTCACGGCCTGACCCTCATAGCCAAGAGCATTGAGCTGCAAGAGGGCGAGCCTCTGATTGACAAGATTATCCTCAACAACTAGAACCGTCCTAGCCTCAACCCTATTAAGATTGGTAGCCAAAGCTCCTGCGCCCCAAATAGTGCTACTATTTTTCTGCCGAGAAACAGCAGTGGCCTGCGAGCGCTGCAAGATAGCCTTAAACCAAAAAGTTGAGCCTTTGCCTTCTTCACTTTCAACTCCGATGGTACCACCCATTAACTCAGCCAGGCGCTTACAAATAGAAAGACCTAGACCAGTGCCACCGTACTTGCGGGTGAAAGAGCCATCAGCTTGAGTAAAGGGCTGAAAGAGTTGCTTGAGAGTGGCCTGATTCATACCAATACCGGTATCGGCCACACTAAAATGCAATGTAATTGAATTGTCTGACAGATTACTCCCCGAACTTAGAGCAGCAACCCGTAAGATTATTTGTCCTTTTTCGGTGAACTTTATGGCATTGCTCAACAAGTTCAACAGAACTTGCCGCAAGCGATCAGGATCTCCAAGCAATTTGGTGGGAATAGCAGGATCAATTGTTGTCTGCAATGCTATTTGTTTTTGCCCGGCTTTCTCAGACAAAAGATTAATGCAGTCATCAAACACTGTGCGCAGATCAAAGTCGATCATATTAAGATCAAGCTTACCTGCCTCGATTTTAGAATAATCAAGTATGTCGTCAATCAAGCCAAGCAAAATCTCACCTGAGCCACGGACGACTTTGACCATATCTCTCTGTTCAGCATCTAGACTCGTACAATTGAGTAAATCACTCATACCAATTACTGCATTCATCGGAGTGCGAATCTCATGGCTGACATTAGCGACAAACTCACTTTTAGCTCGGCTAGCAGCCTCCGCCGCCTCTTTAGCACGGGCTAACTCAATATTGGTCTGCTCTAACGTGCTATTGGTTATGGCCAATTCAGCAGTGCGCTCTTGCACTCGTTGCTCTAATTCTAGGTTGAGTTTCTGAATGCCGGCAAAAAGTAGACCGTTCTCTAAGGAAGTTACAATCTGAGTAGAGAGCAGCTGCATTAAGTCTATGCGATCACTTGTAAACAAATGCGGTGCCAGGTTATTCTCCAAATAGAGAATACCAACCAACTTACCTTGTTTAACAATGGGCAAGCACAAAACCGAGCGACTACCATTCTCAATCAAATAGGGGTCGCTGCCAAACACTCCCTCTCTTGATGCGTCTTGCAAAACAACTGTTTGCTGCGTGCGACGCACATAATTAACCACCGAAACAGGCAGCTCGTGATAATCACTAAGCGCCACCTCATCAATAACAACACTAACAATGCGCTGCCTCTCTGGCTTAGTGCGGTAAGCTGTGTCAGTGACAAACCCATGAGCTCGCACTACTAACTTGTCTCCGTCTGCACGCCGAAGAACACCACTTTGAGCACCAGCAGCTTCAACCACAACTCGCATCAGGGTCTTGAGTAGGTTATCTAAGACAACTTCTTTAGAGATAGCCTGGGCGGCTTTTAGTACTGTAATCAAATCGAGAGAAGGGCTAGAACTAGGAAGTTTATCAAGCTGAACAAGCTGAGGATAAAGACCTCTCATTTGTGCTAGCTTACCCTCAGCCCCCCAGCTAGCATAAGCTGTATATGCTTTAGCCAAGTGAGCATCAGCACTGGTACTAAGGCCAAGACCTCGATAGAAACGAGCAGCCAGCTCATTTGCTATGGCTTCATTCTGCACATAACCATTGTCTCGGGCACCATTGATTGCTAGCTCATAAAGTCTTTGAGCCGCCATCTCATCACCCTGCAAACGGGCAAGCTCAGCTGCTACTAAACTGTGCTTGTGGCTGAAATTAACTGGACAAGCTTGAGCCCATTGCCATAGCTTTTGCTCGTGTTCAACAATGATCTCGATAAAATCAGCTTTCGCGCTAGCGGAAACATCGGCATAGTGAGCAGCTAGGGCGAGAGGATAGTAGTACCAATACTCGGGTTCTTGAATATGGCCCAATGATGACCACAATAGCGGTTTAGCCTTCAGTGCCGCAGCAACAGCCAGATCATAGTCAGCAGATAAAAAGCGGGCCTGTAATTTCATAATGTAATACCAGCAGGTTACTACTGGCTGGGTATAAGAATCCATGAATGACTCATAAGCGTCCTGCTTAAAGGCTGACTCTGACTCTCTCTTAATGTCGTCAAAAGTAGAAAAGTTCTCTGTCAATCCCTGCATGTTTTGAATGAGCTGCTGTATTCCAAGTATTACTTCAGCTGGAGCTTCAAATTTGACACTGCGGCAGTAGGCCATGTACTTCTTAGACTGTTCGTAGACTTGAGCAAGGGGCATGCCTAAAATTAGCTGATCAACAACAATATGATTGCAGCAATAGCCGGCAAAAGTTATATCGCCACTTTTAGAACATGTCTCAAAGCAAGAATAGAGATAGTCTAAATCGGTCCTAAGGTGGTTGACCCAATAATTTATGGTATCACCAACAATAAACTGAATACGTGCCTTGTAAGCATCGAGGCTGCGTTTCTCAACTAGATTACTAGCTAGCTGACCGAAGCGATAAGCTTGATCATATTTACCAAAAACTGGCCCTAGACCCATACCCAAGAAGCCATAGCCCATGGCTGAAGCATCACAGTTACCATATTGCAAACTTAGAGTCACCATGTGACAAGCACAAAGAAGAAATAGGTTTTGGTCTGAACACAGAGCAGCAGCAAACAATGCTTGCAATATATCTAGAGCAGAGCGAATTTCTTCATCAGTCATCAATGGCAAGTCAAGTAAATCTTCAATCTCGCGGCCATCCATTAACCGCCACAAGTGCTCATACTGTTCTAAGACTTGAGTACGTGAAGGGTGAGCAACCATCTCAATGCCAAATAAACTAAGACCATCAATACCACAAGAAACGGCTCGCACTAAATTAGTTTTGCCAGTATAGAGTTCAACACCCATGCGGAAAATTTTTGCTTTTTCTAGCTTGGTTTTACTATGTGTGAGTAAATCAGTAAACTGTTGCACTGACTGGTCAAAATTACTGCACATCCAGTTACACTCAGCTCGTTCAAAATGCAAATCGAAAGAAAGCTGGTAATCACTGTGCCAAGATTCTTGATTAAGTAAGGCGATACCTTCTTCGAGAAACTGAATGGCCGAATTATAGGCTGTGTTTGCTTTGGCTTTTGTACCAGCCATAAGATTCAGGGCAGACAGGCGCAGCTTCTCGCTGTGCTCAACAATTAGGTCTTTGCCTAAATTGAGATGATCGACAATATCAAAAACTCTTGCCTCAACAACGGAATCAGGCCAATTGAGCAAAAGCAGTCGGCCGATACGCAAGTGCTCCAAACTTCGTTGCGCTTCCGCAATGAGCGAATAGGCAGCCTGCTGTACACGGTCATGGAGAAATTTATAACTTCCGGTCTGACACAATACTAGCCCCTGCTCAATCGAGGGCTTGAGGGCCACCAGTAGATCTTGCTCAGAACACTGACACAAAATAGCTAAGGTCTCTAGTTCACCATTGTTACCCAAACAAGCAGCAATTTTTAGTATGTCTCTTGTTTCAAGTGGCAGCCTTAGTAATTTAGCTAAGAGTAAATCGACAATATTATCCGCATACTCTTGGGCTTCAACCCGGTCCAAATCCCACTTCCAAACATGACTAGTTTGACTAAACTGCAATAGTTTCTCGAGATAAAGCATCTTCAAAAACTGAATAATGAAAAATGGGTTGCCTTGAGTTTTTTCATACACTAAGTTTGATAGAGAAGCTGCTTCTTCTTCAGTGCACTGCAAAGAATCAGCAACAAAAGCCCTAGTAATCGCAACAGAGAGAGACTGCAGCATAATCTTCTCTACAGTGATGTCGGCGGACTGCAACTCATTGACGACCTCAGTCAATAAGTGGTCTGAGCCTACTTCATTTTCTCTAAAGGCACCAATTATCAACAAATAAGTATTCTCGCCTTCGGCAATGAGATTCTTTATTAAACGCAAACTGGCAGCATCAGCCCACTGAAGATCGTCAAGAAAAAGTACCAAGGGATGCTCAGACCTAGCAAAAACACCAACAAATTTGCGAAAAGTCAGGTCAAAACGTAGCTGCTCATCGGCCGCTGGCAAAATCGCCACAGGGGGCTGTGGCCCAATCAGTAAAGCTAGCTCAGGAATGACATTAACAATGACAGCGCCATTGGCACCTAATGCACTCTCAAGCTCTTGCTTCCAGAACTGCACAACGTCTTCTGGCTTGGTCAAAAGGAAAAGAATAAACTCTTTGAAAGCTTGGGTGGTGGTTGAGAAAGGAACATTGGCACGAAACTGATCGAACTTACCAGTAAGGAAAAACCCTTGTTCTTGAATTAATGGTTTATATAGCTCGCGCACCAAAGTCGACTTACCAATACCAGAGTAACCAGAAACAAGCAAAAGCTCAGCCGCTCCTTGCTCACTAACGCGATTAAAAGCCGCTACTAGTGCCTTAACTTCATGCTCACGACCATAAAGCCGAGTAGGTATAATTAGACCGTGAGGACTATCGTCTAAACCCAATTCAAAGCTGCCGATGGGAGCAGTTAATTCATAGCCCTGGCGCAAACGCAAAAGATCTTGAGCTAAACCATAAGCGAGCTTCAATACTACAGCCGAAAGCAAATCAGGCACGGCCTTATTTAGTTGATGAGGGGGCAGTGGAGAACAAGATAAATGAGCATGCACTAGCTCTAAAGGGTCATCAAAGACAAAAGGCGGCTGACCAGTGAGCATCTCGTAAAAGATGGCACCAAGAGAATAGAGATCGCTCAAATGTTCAACTGGTTGCTGCATGCGCCCAGTCTGCTCCGGTGAGTGATAAGCCATTCCCTCCAAGGACGGAGCGGCAACAGAGTCAGCCTGATTTGGGTTTATATTTGAATCTGTTTTTAGGCTTGAATTTGGGCCGGAGACAATCGCCGCACCAAAATCAACAATGGTGACAGCCGTTGGTCGACTAGTGTGATTGAGAACAATGTTGGCAGGACAAAGGTCTAGGTGAATCAAACCAGACTTATGAATAGATTCAACACTCTCAGCTAAAGCAATTGCCAATTCAAAGAAGAGTGAAAGTTCAAGCGTTCCTTGTTTAAGAAACTGTTCTAGATTGACAGGGCCAGCATCCTCTGCAATCAAAGCGAGCTTATTGCCAACTCGGTCAAGGGCAAGCATATGAATTGAACCGTTCAAATTAAGTGATTTCAGTAGTTCGAATTCGCGCTCTAAAGCAGCAATACCTGAAGCAACAGGGTTAGAGTCGAGTAGAGCCTTGACCACTACTTTCTTATTGTCAAGCTTTCGCCAACCGCGAAAGACCTCGTGGCGAGCCCCTCGATAAATTATCTGTAGATCTAGATAGCCATTTTGCCGGGGAGCATCATTGGATAGAGCCAAATTCATGAGCATAGCCTGCGAGCAGTAGATCGTGGACGCACGACAAAATAATAAAGGGTCACCTTGGATATCGCTAACTGCGAGCAGATTATAGCGCGGAAATCGACACCTTTGAGTGTCGCCCCAGAACAAGCCTCGAGGATACCAACTTTTGCTGAAAAAAAGTTTCCATGGAAACCAAATCAAAACCGAAAAGAGGTAACTAGAACCGCTACCTCAATTACGGAATAGTACTATGCAATATAATATCTTAAAGATCAAGAAATAATGACGCATTGGGGTGCTCCACTTTTTAGAATTTAAATCAATAAAATGCCACCGTCCCTGGTAGCGAATACTTGATTGACAACCACTCTTAGTTGTCCGTGACTTAAATCAGAGCTTAGCGAAGAATCAGCGAAAAAATAACACCAAAGACACAGGTAATGAAGGCCATTTTGATGCCAAGTCGCACATGAGTCACCCTAGAACCACTGAGGAAGAGTGAGAAAATGATGAAGCCAATGAAGCCACTGCCGAACATCTGTGTGACCGATGATCCACTTTCAGTAATGCGGCCTAACACAGAAATACCAAGGGCAAGAACAATCGGCAGACCAAAAATGAATAGCCGAGACTGAGCAGCCCAACTCTCGAAGACGGTGCGGCGCGAAGTGAATGTTCCAGCCCAGTCGCAAGGGAGAATTCTGCCCAGGCCAAAAATACTGCCGAAAAACAATACCAGTAAAAGAGCGTCCATAATTGAAACCCTAGAAGTTAAAAGGAAAGACTAATAAGAAAAAGCGAAAGCAGCTCTACTGAGCCGCAATCGACCAGGTCACTCTTAGTCCGGTGGGTGCAGTAAAAGTGTACGTCAGCTCAACCCCTCTCAGGCCGTGGTCAATCACTTTGTCTACGAGCTTCAAGAGGTCAGGGTCATGGTCCACTAGCCCATCCAAGTTGACTGCTACCCATTCATTCACTGGTAGCTCATCATAATGCTGTCGCAACCAAATACGACAAGGAAAGTCTTCTTCCTTGCACTTATCGCCACTTTCATCAACCGACTGAACAGCAAAGTTAGAGCCTTGGGTACGAGCGTAAAACTCAGGCACAAAACCTTGGGCCTCTGCCTCTTCAAAATATGGGGTGAGGCAGAAGCGATAGTCTTCACCTCGGCGAAAAGGTGCAATCATTGCCCTTTTCTCAGAGGGCAGAAGCGCGGCATCTTCTCCCTTAAGCTCAGCCAATAACAAGACATCGCTCGCCACTAGACCCAATTCAAACTTAGCGTTCAAGGCAGCAACAATAGCGTCTTGCACGGGCTTATAGCGCGAGTAGAAGTAATTGGGACCAATTGTTTCTTCCAGAGCCAGAGCGGGTAAAAGGCGCTCACAGTCTTTAAACCATTTACTGCCATAAAACGTCGGCAGCTCTTCACGAGTAAAGATGAATCCACCCAAACGCAGACGAAAAACACCGTATGGCTTGCTAAACGAAATTACTACGGCAGCAATATTGGGATGAGATACATCAAAAACATGCTCGCCAGTCAAGCCAACATAGGCGAGGTCTAATATGACCTGATGCCCAGCATCCAGCAGACCTTTTATCAAATGGCAAGGCAATATATTGCCTTGACGAGCAGAAGGGTTACTTATGAACCAATAGCCGGGCTCTATCAACTCAGGGGCTTGGCTTACCGCGTCAAAATCATGCTCAATCAAGCTCATGCCTATATTCTTAGCCTGAGCGCCATAGCCCTCATACTCGCCCCTAAGCACATGAATTGCAGCAACACCCTGAGAGCGCAAGCGCACTAGCAGATGAAATATCCCCTCGGAGCTGCCATGACCGGGGTACTTGAAAGCAAAGTGCTCGAGACCTGGTACGGTCCGAGAGTAAGCTTGAACCACCCGGTCAATGATGGGCTGATGAATCATGTCTAAATCAAGCTTGCCCTCAACTGTAGCGGTAACTTCTAGGGGCGGCGTAACCAAGTTAGAAAGAATCTGACCGGCCTCGCTGGCCTCGGTGGACACGCGAAACAGATCAGGATGGAGGAAGGGAGCAACGCGCTTCAAAACCGCTCTTGTATCGCTAAATAGATAGCTATAAACTGCCTTCATTGGCGTGAAGGCAATTACCTCAAACTTTCTCATGGTCGCTCCGGTTTATTGATTTGATTGATTCTGTTGGGCCTGGGCAAAGGCATCTAGCGTCACACCTTCTTTCTGCCAATCATCACTGACCCGGCCATCAGGCAAAAAGATCAGCTGCCGGCCGACATCTTCATTTTCATCGGCCTTAGTCAGCGAGTTGGTTAAGCAGACATTCTGGCCACCAACGTTATAGACACTGCCACCCCAGGGCAGACGCTCTATTAAAGTGCCGGCAGTCTCAAGGTATGCTTGAATTTCAGCTTTAGCAGTATCGGGTAAATAGTTAGCGGCAACGAAACTAGTAATTTCATCGTCACGACTAGAGTCAGGCTTGTTAACAAAATCCATCATTTTTTGCAACTCTGTGGAGCTGTCAATTTGTCCGCGCGACATCACTACAGCTAAGCGCACGGCATAGCCGAAACTATGCAAGTGGGCTATCAACGCAGGCAAGTCAATGTATGCCTGACGATGGGGCAGGTAAGTCTGCCTATTGCGCTCAGCATCATAATGCACAACCGAAATAGCAATCAATTTCAAGCCATACTCACGCCACTGACGCAGGTGCTGGCTCGTCACAATTTTACGATCGGCGATGGGAATGCCGTTCGTTTGCAATTCCACCGACTTAAAGTCAAAGGTGCGCTGAATTTTTAAGTACTGCAAAACTTGCTCGGGCCAGAGAGTAGGCTCACCTTTTGAAGTGAGCAACAAGCTATCGCATTGGTGGGCCTTAGCAAAAGCACAGACCTTAGCAAAAGCATTCAGGTCTGGCGCTTGCGCCTTAGCGGTGACACCGTTCTCAGGAGTCATGCCGGCCACACAGAAAGGGCAGCGAGCATTGCAAGCCAGGCCACCAACAATAGGGGTCAAAAGTTTGAAGCGTTTTGTCATGTATATGTCTCAAAGTAATTGAAAACGACTGGTAGGAAAACTGATCGATTGTCGACTAGAGGCTAAAGCGCTTTAACTTTGCTCTGTTTTCCCAGCGCCAGCAAAGATAGCTGAGAGCATTTCGTGAAGACTTTGCCTGTACCAACTCAGCTTCGAAAGCGCGTTTGTCTTTGACGAATTGGCGAGTGCGCACATGCTGACTGACTGAACTCTCACTCAAATCGAAGGTATCAAAGCGATCCTCTCTACCATCGGCTAGGCGGTAGGCAATGCCTTCTTCAACCACTCGCACCAGTTGATCTAAAGCTTCTGCCGCAGCTACAGCACCACTATAGCCATTGCCAGCTCCAGCAGACATAAGCCGGTCATCGAGGCAATGCTTATATCCAGTGGGGGCACGCTCATCAAGAAACAAATTCAGAGAGTGCGTCTCTTCACCAGTGGACCTAACGTTAGGTCTTCTTTTGGGGTCTTTTGTACGAGCATGAATATGCAATAGA
>LNEX01000258.1 GCA_001464165.1 bacterium Ga0077546 | reverse complement strand
ATCAACAACCGCCAGACTACGTCAATCAATACATAGAAAACTTCGAAACCCACGTCACTCCCACAGCAAAAAACAGGAAGAAAAAATGAGCCTCGCCGGAAAAGTTCTCTTCATTACTGGAGCCTCAAGAGGCATAGGCCTCGCCATAGCACTGCGAGCAGCCCGCGACGGCGCCTGCATTGCCATTGCCGCCAAAACCGTGGTGAAGCATCCAAAACTGCCAGGCACAATTCATTCAGCTGCTCTTGAAATTGAAGCAGCCGGAGGTAAAGCCCTAGCGATTCAATGCGATGTGCGCGAAGAAGAGCAAGTCAAAGCAGCCATAGCCCAAACTGTTGAGCACTTCGGCGCCCTCGATATTCTCGTCAACAATGCCAGCGCCATCAATCTTACTGGCACGCTCGAAACCGAAATGAAGCGCTTTGATTTGATGAATCAAGTCAATGCCCGTGGCACTTTCTTGTGTTCCAAAGTTGCGATTCCTCATTTAGCCAACGCCAGCAATGGACACATTCTCAACCTATCGCCCCCGCTCAACATGGACAAACGCTGGTTTGCGCCACACGTAGCCTACACCATGGCTAAATATGGCATGAGCATGTGCACCCTGGGCATGGCTGAAGAACTAAAGGGCCAAATTGCCGTCAACTCACTCTGGCCCGAAACAGCCATAGCCACAGCCGCAGTGAAAAATTTGCTCGGTGGAGATCAAGCCCTCAAATGTTCCCGCACACCAAATATAGTGGCAGATGCCGCTCACTGGATTTTCACTCAGCCAGCCGAGCAGTGCAGCGGCAACTTCTTCATTGACACTGAAGTATTAGCTAAGGCCGGTGTTAGCGACTTAGAGCAGTATGCTGTCAGCCCCGGCAGTAAATTAATGAAAGACTTCTTCCTTTAGACTTTAGACCCGGGTTGTTCAAAGCAGTCTTATTATGGCTTCGATTTGGCGGCGATGAATACGCTGGTGAATTGCTGCCAGGCACATCCACTTATGCAAAGTCAGGGGGCCAAACCAGGGATGATTGAAAGTAGCAGTGGCCCACTGATCACCGCGCAGTGAGCGCACGGTCTTGAGAAAATCATCGCTATAAATTTTGAATTGTTCGATACAGACCGGCCCAGCCAAATCTCCTGGCGGCTTCACCGCCGCTACATCAGCTACACCAGGAGGCGTTTCGCCACGAGCAAGATGTTGCGCCACTATCTTGATTTGACTGCCGACAATAATTAAGTGCTCAAGTACCATTGCCGCCGACCAAAAGCGAGAGCTATCCTCAATGGCTGGCAGCCTTGGCACCAAAATGCGTTTATCTCGCAGTGGCACAGGTATAAGTGCCACTTCGCGCAACAACAGCTTTGATTCTTTCTCAAAAATTCTAATAGCGCTGTCAAAAGTAGTGATCTTGCAGAGCATGGGAAAAATCACGACCTTCTGCAAAAACATCTCAAAGAATGGCAGGCCAGCTCCTGGCGCACCTAGCTTTGGTATTTTGCTTAACTCGCCTTCTTGCACTTTGAAAGCATCCCTGAATCTAGCAAAAGCAACTATACAGGTTTGGCTTCAACTAGAACACACTCACTTTTCAACAACACAGCAAAGAATCTAGGGCAGACTTGTCCACTGCGACTGCTGGTCTTGTGAATATGGCTCAGTTACTTCGATAAAACAATCGGCTGCTGAAGTTGGACACTCCTCAATACACTTGCCGCAACCCTCGCAGACAGAAGCATCTACACAGTAACGACCAAGAATAGACTTGATTGCCTTAAGTGGGCATGCTAGTTCGCAGGCCGAGCAACCAATACAGATTTCTGGGTCGGTAACATGCTGCCTCATAGCTCTAGTGCAAGCTTTTTCAGTTCAAGGCTTACTTCCTTCTTCCACTCCTCTTTGATTTCCAAATTATCAGAGTGCTTCAAACCAAAGCGTTTGTGCCAATGATTGCGCAGCGAGTCAGTAGGACCAGCCGAAGTTTCGACCCGGGGGTACCAGTATTTGTAAGAAAGCTCGATTTGCTTCTTGTGAGACTCAGCCTTGCGCCGCAGGGCCAACAGGGCAAAATTGGCGTGGGCAGTTTCGAGGGGCAAGCAGCTACAAGCCAACTCTTTTAGTGGTGTGAATTTGGCGTCAGCAAACTCACCAAGCATTAGTCGCGCCATCACTCCAAGCAAATAAGTAAAGACGAGCATGTCTTCAAAGCCTTCTAAGGGGTAAAGAAGAGCATTGAGACGCTTGTCTGCTGACGAGCGCGAGAAGCCTAAAAAGGAATCTCTTAGCACCCGGGATTCAAAACAGTGGCTGCTGAGGTAGCGCTCAACATTGAAATTCAAGCCGCTAATGACCTCGTAGCTCTCCTTGGCCATGCTCAATTTTTGCGAGACCATAGTGCTCATATTGAGCCGGTCTTCAATTGTAGTGGCCTTATTTATAAAGGGCGCGAAGCCAGCAGCACCAGCCATTTGAGAATCGGCAAACTGCAAGAGAATGCCGGTGGCCAGCTCTTTAAAGCGGCCACCGGCTTCTTGCCAGCAACTAATGGTGCCACCATTCTCAATTTGCTCAAGCAGAAGTGTATCTTCAGCACTTAATTGTGCGCCTAGGCTTTGAGCTGTCATGGGCTATTTCCCGCCCTTGGTACCAGCAGCCGAAAGCGGCTTTGATTGAGCATAGCCCATGCGCATATCATAGTTAGGCTGTATGTCTTTAGGCATTTCCAAGCCAATTTCTCTCAGTCGTTTCTCCACTACTTCCATATACTCGTCTTGAATTTGCTGTGCCGTCTTGATTTTCAAACCATATTCAAAGTAGCGAGCAAAGTGCTCACTATCGTCAGCAGGACGTCCGGCAAAGCCAAGCCCAATTTGCATAAACTTCGCAACAGCAGCCTGCAATTGCTCACGGCCTTTTTCGCCATCAAGCTCTAGCACGCGCTTAGAAGCCCAAACGCCAAATGCTAAATGTCCTTTCTCTTCGGCCCAAATGCGCTCAGATACCTTAGCCCAGGGCAAATAGCTTGATTGTCGGTACTGCCCAAGGAATGCTACAGCAGCCGGTGTGACGGCAGTGGAAAACATAGCAACGTCGGCCCAACACTCAAACATTGGAGCCCAATTTTCTTTGCGAAAACCGTTGATTACTCGCACTTTCTTTGGATCTGGATTGTCGCGATTTTGTACTAAGTGCATCACTCGGGCGTTTACATCTATTCCTAGGGGCGCAAGAATTTCCCAGCAATACCAGCCATGGCCAATCTCTTCCATAAACTTTTTGCCAAGACGATAGGCTTCTTCCGGCCTAGTTGCGTATTTCATGTTTTCTTCTACGCGTTGTCCACCAGCAAATTCAGAGTCAGCCTGAAAGGATAAAAGGTCAATAAGGGCGGCCTTGTATTCATCTGGCAACTTATCGCCTGCGTCGTAGGTTTGCATTGTCAATATTCCCGCCCCTGTAAGGTGATGAAAAAGTGAATTATGCTGCAATGGTTTCAGGTATAAAGAGATTCTGCATCAGCCGGAGGAGCAATTGTCCTTCAGCCGAAAGGCTGATTTGCTAGAAAAGACTAATTAAGCCTAACCGTGCGACTATAATTGGCAATCTTTAGAGGCGTCATGGCTACCGAGCAAACTACTGTCAACAGGAGAGCGGCCTCAGCCAAAGCCGTGTGCGCTTGCCAGCAGGCAAGCAAGCTCTTGCCTTCCTATTGCCTGTCCTTCGGCTTTGGACCTTTCTGCCTCGTATCGGCCTCACTCTTATCTACCTTTTGCTTGGCAATAAGCCTTCCACCGGTCAAAGCGACCCCAAATGGCAAACCTCTGGTCAGTACTAGCTCCAAGCAAAAACCAGAAAGTTTTTACGTCTTGCACTTTCCAGCTAAAGGCAAAATTGGCCGAGTGGGAGAAGCCGAGATTGGCGCAGACTACAGCGACAAGCACACTCCGACAAAGAAATTTGCTGAGGCCAACGGCGCTGTTCGCCTAACCAAAGGAACTGGCATATGCTTTATAGCGACCGACTTCATGGGTCTAGAAAAGCCAGTCGACATAATTTGCACCCTGCCTGCTGAAGCTGTAACAAGCATCTCACTGAGCAACAATATTTTTGAAGAAAATGAAGTAGTAAAACTTCTTCGTTTCACAAACCTAAAGCGCTTAGAACTAACAGGTACAGAAGTTACCGATGAAACCATGGCGAAGCTAGCGCCTCTGCAACAACTGGTAACTTTGGTTGTTGACCGCACTCGCGTAAAAGGCCAGTTTTTAGCCAGTCTATCAGGCAAAAAGAATATTCGAAATTTACACCTTGGCCACAATGAGCTCAACAAGAAAATCCTTGATGACCTGAAAAAATTTCCTAATTTAGAACGACTGAGTCTCCCTTCAGCGCACCTACGCGACACTGATATGGCTGCTATAGCAGCCTGCCCAAAGCTTAAATATATAGATATCAGCGACAACAACGATTTAACTAATACTGGTATCGCGCAGCTGAAAACACTAAAGAATTTAGAACAAATAAAAATGCCTTTTACCGCGGCTAATGCCAAAGGCCTTTTAGCCCTCAAGGGAATCGCTCTTGTTCGCGTAAGAATGGAGCCGAAACAAGCTACAGGCAAAGATGTTATTAGTCTCAAGAAAACATTCCCAAAGCTAGAAATAGATTTTGAGAATATGAAGAAAGAACTCTTCAATGACTACCAAGAAGCCTTTGAATGAATCTGATTCAAAAAACTTGTATTTCAAGACAATTATTTCAGTAACTACAATGCCACCACACACGAGGAAAACAGTGAAAATACCGAAAAGTTTCAACCCGGCACTAGCGGCTACCCTGACACTAATAGCACTGATTGCAATCAAGCCAGCTCAGGCCGGTGATTTTGAAACAGGGTGCAAGCTTTACACTGCAAAAGACTACAAAGGGGCGAAGGCCAGCTTTGAAAAAGTGGTAAAGGCCTATCCGAACTTTGCCCTCGCCCACTACTACCTTGGCAACATTCTTATGAGCAGCGGCCAATCTGCTCAGGCGAAACAAGAGTATCAACTTTGTCTAGATGCTCATCCAGACGCCACCACCGCCGGATACTGCCAGACTATTCTGGGAAAATTAGGCAGCGCCAGAAGCGGCTCGTCAAGCTCTGCCACAACGGCCAGCTCAGCACCAGTGGCCGCAACTGCCAATACTGGTGGAGTCGACGACGTTCAATCGGGTGAAGCGGCAAAGCGCAAAAAACTGATCATGGACAAAGCCAATCAAGAAATTGCCGCGCTCAGTGCTGAATGCAAAGAGCGCATGGAAAAAGGCAATGGCAGCGGCGAAACCACACACAAATACATCAAGCCAGACGGTTCTGTAATTTACGATTTAGATCCCGAAACTAGGGCTGCCATCCAAAAAGAATACAATCAAAAAATTGATAAAATTCGCGAGATGGCTGAGTATCAGTGCAAATTCATTAAATAAGACCGCAAGAGTCTATTTAACTACTTTGGGGGCATCGAAGATATTTGGCACTCTCCGCAAATCAACATCAAGCGATAAGTGTTCCTTGGAAGAGACGCCGTTGGTGATCACGGTAATTGCCATGCCGTGCTGGGGGAAATGCATCTCTGGGACGATAAAAGTGAGATTAGTATGGCTGGCTGCTGTCACTTGGGCTTTATGTGGACCAACCATAACCACATTGTCTGCTAGATTCTTCGAGAACCCCCGTCCCAGAATCATCACCGGCTGAGAAGGGCTCTGAGCCGTGATATCGATCCAGTAAATGTTTGGCCTAGCCTTAATCTTAAAAGCGTTACTCTTGGCCGAGTCAACTGACACAACTAAGTCTTGATCGCCAGCAGGAATATAACCTGGGACCTTCATTTGCAATTGGTTCGCCCCAGCACTGACCACTTCTGCCGATTTGCCAGCCAGATAAACTTTTAGCGAATGCTTGTTGTCAGAGAAGTTTGTTCCCTGAATAATTAATATGTCATCTCGACCGTAAGGGTTTGGCTGAACAGAGGTCACGGTTGGCTTCTCCGATAGAAGCTTCCAAGCCAGCCGCGCCCCAGATGGTCCGAAGATTTCACTGGTCAAGACCGTATCTCCAGCGCCAATAAGTCCGTTCAAGCTGCGACTAAAGTTGCCCGCCTCATCAAAATCTTTGATTGTTGCAAATGGTTTTCCCGCCAATGAGATGCGCAAATCGGTCATCTTTGGCCGGCCATCAGCACCATTGGCGAAGGTCAACAACAACTGCTTTCTTTCTTGACCAGACTTTAGATGAATATGATCGCGATAGGTCTGCCAGACTCCAGCACGAGCAATATGTGGCCGCGATTCTTGCACTACGACTAAGCGATCATTAGCGTTGGCAGTATTCTTGGCAGTGCCAGCGTCACTGGCGGCAGCCCCGCTCATCACACTTGAGCCAATGGAGAGCGCCAAGACTAATCCCACAGGCAATATTAACTCACGGAAAAATCTTAGGCCTTGCGGAAGCAATCGTTTTTCCAAACCAAGCAAGTCAGATGTAACCATTTTCCCTCTCTAAAATCTCTTACTTCAATTTCTCGGCTCGTGCGAAAAGGCCTCTAGGTCAAGACATGGAGATCAAGTACCGGTAGCTTTGTCACAAGCGAATGCTCAAGATCACCAAAGGCGATATGGGCAATAGCATCACTTACGGTATCATAATTATTTATTATGACTATTCCCAAATTTCCCAAGGTTGATTTTACCGAATCAGACATGTTGACAGCAATAACATAAATGTCTTTCTCTTCAAACTCAAAAAGAGCATCTTCTAGGGCGTAAGAACCAGACTGATCTGCAAATGGAACATTGGCAAAGTGAAGAATGATATATTTCGCCCCCGAAACCTCCTTTACCAGCCTTTCAAGTTGCTTTACTTCGCCAAAGAATAACGGTCCATGAAAGGAATAAACAAAGGTCTGGCGCTGTAGCTCCTCGGCAAGTGAGGCGACGACTGGATATGCTTCTAACAATCCAGGCAACGCCTGCACTTGCATTGATTCGAAATCGGCCATTTTCTTGGCAAACAGCAGTGAGGCTAAAGCTAAGCCAGCTATAACAGCCACAATCAGATCAACAAACACAGTGTGCACAAGTACTATCGCCATGACGATAACATCTTCCTTAGGCGCTTTGCGAATAGCTCGGAGGGCGCGATAATCGACTATCGAAATACCTACGCTTATCAGGATAGCGGCAAGGCATGACAGCGGAATTTTTTGAGCCAGCGGTCCGAGACCAAGCAATACGGCCAAGAGAATCAAGGCATGGGTAGCGCCAGATAGCCGCGTGGTGGCGCCGCTCTTAATATTTATGACACTACGCATAGTGGCACCAGCGCCGGGCAATCCCCCCAATAGCCCTGAGACAAAATTGCCGAGACCTTGACCCATAAGCTCTCTATTACTATCGTGCTGGGTTCTTGTCAGCCTATCAACCACCACTGAAGTCAAAAGAGAATCAATTGCCCCTAAAGCCGCCAGGGCAAATGCATTGGTTATCACCACATGCCATTGAGCCAAAGAGAACCATGGTATTCGCGGTACTGGAATAGTGGCGGGGATCTCAGCAATCGTGGGGAGACTTAAGTTGAGACCGACAGCCGCAGAGGTTCCCAGCAGCAGTGCCAAAAGAGCCGCTGGAATTTTTTTGCTTATATATGGAGCAGTATAAATAATGACTAGACAAAATAAACCCAAAGTCAAAGCAGCCATATTTCCTGATTGCATAATCTCTGGAGCCGACTGCAAAGTATCGAGCACCGAGCCATTGCC
>LNEX01000257.1 GCA_001464165.1 bacterium Ga0077546 | reverse complement strand
CGGCCTGGTCGGAAATTTGAGCTGCTGTAGAATCGCTGCTCTTTGTGCCCTTGCCGTTGTCACCCAGGGCTTCTAAGGCCAGAGTGGCACGGGCTGATTCATCAGCGTTGGGGCTGAGGTCGGCGCTATGTGACTTATCACTGGGGTGCAGGCTTTTCCCTGTGTGTTTGCTCATTTACCCTCCATACCCATATTAGGTCAAAGGAAAACTTTAGAGAATTAACTGAAGCGTGATACCACTTTTAAGACTTTGAGAATCTGTTCTTTTAAGGGTCTTCTGTGCGCTGAAGAAGATTTGGTGGCCATGAGAACGTCATAGTTGGCAACAAAAGAGTCATAACTCTCTGCCAGCATTTCGTCATTTGAGTATCTCGGTCTCCAGCCCAGTTGCTTAAGTGGTTCTACATCGAAGTAGAAGTCTTTACCGTAAGTAAGGTAGTGCCAAGGTGCGAGCGGGCTAAGCTTGATCGAGTCAAGTGCTTGCAGCGTGCCTACTGTTAATGCCTGGGGAAGTCGTTTAACTTTCGCTTTAGAGTGAGCGTGACTAACTAGATTTTCTAAGCACGGTCCAATGGCGTTAAAACGGTCTGTGCCTACGTTGTAGAGCCCCGGTTTGTTCAGCTCTACAAGCATCAAGTAGCAATCGATTAAGTCTTGGGCATGGAGAAACTGGATTTTGTTTTGGCCTGAACCAATAACATAGACGTTGATGTCGCTTTTGATCCAGTCAAAGAGAATTTGGAAAATGCCCAGTCGACCGTCGCCAATAATGGTGCGAGGTCGCACCGCAATTAGTGGCATACCGGCCTTGTCGGCAATTTCTCTGGCAGCCAGTTCACCATCGAGTTTACTGGCTCCATAAATCTCTACAGGCTTTGTTGCAGTGGCGTTAGTAATTGGGCAAGGTGCACAGCCAAAAATAGCCGAAGAGCTAGTGTGAATGAAGCATTTAACCTCGGCTTTTACGGCTTCTTCTGCAACTATTTTGGTTCCTTCGACGTTGACTTGGCGAAAAAGATCTCCCGACTTAGTCAGCGGTACTAAAGCTGCGGTGTGGTGCACAATATCAACATCTTGCATGGCTGCGGCTACGCCCTCACGATTGAGTACGCTGGTTTTAAAAAACTTTGCTCTTTTGGGCCTCTGTTCGTCTTCCCAGATGTCGAGAATACTTACATCTTCACCATTGGCAAGTAGATGTATGGCGATTAGATTGCCAAGAAAGCCTGATCCGCCCGTAACGAGATGTCTCATGGCATTTTTGTTGCTACTATTACTAGGGTATTTTGGCAGCTCTGACGGCAATTCGGATAAATTAAGGTTGAATATTTGGACATTCTTTTGCCATGGCTGATTTAAAGAAAGCGTTTGATAGAAGTCGTAGATTTACCCTTAGGCTACCTGGTTCAACCAGTAATTTAGGGTCTGGTCTGGATTGTGTTGGCTTAGCGTTGAATATTTATAGCACTATGACATTTTTCGTTCTTGACGAAAATGATCCAGGAATACCGCTGATTACTTTTAAGGGCAGCATTGCCAAGAATAGTCTGGCGCAAGAGCAAGGCAAGCTAACCTATACTATTTTGAGCAAGCTTTGGCAGCGTGATCACGACCTTCTACAGAGGGTGCGTATCATTGTAGATTCTGAGATTCCCTTGGGTGTGGGGCTGGGTTCAAGTGCCACGGCTATTCTTGGTGCCCTTTGGGCCGCCAGCGTCTTGAAAGATCGCATTCCAAGTGCTCCTAGTTTGCTTGCCGAAGCCAGTTTGCTGGAGGGGCATCCTGAAAATCTGGCAGCTTGTTTACTCGGGAACATGGTAGTTTCGAGCCCTTCATCCTTTTCTTCTAGTAAAAGTATAGTTACTCAACGTTTAAATTGGCCTAAAGAGTGGCACTTGCTAGTAGTGTCGCCACAGTATAGTTTGACTACAGCTAATGCTAGAGCGGTTCTTCCTGCTCAAGTTAAGATGGAAGATGCCATATTCAATGTGCAAAAAGTGGCATCGTTGGTGGCCGCTGTCGCCAGGCGTGATGAGTCAGCTTTTAAAGATGCCCTTGATGATCGATTGCACGAACCTTATCGGGCCCAACTAGTGCCTGAGCTTGCCAAACTGCGCAGAGAGTTGATGAACGAACCAATTATGGGTTGCACGCTTTCTGGGGCTGGTTCTTCAGTGCTTGTAATTGTTCATGAAAAGCGCAAGGCGCAGGTGAAAGAACGTTTGGGCTATTGGGTCGAGACCGAGAACAAGCCCCCTCGTATTCTTGATTGCCAAGTGGATGACCAAGGCATACAAGAACTTGATATATAGCTGGGTCTTTAGCGGGCCCTTTACTCTCTCTCTCTTTCTCTCTCTGGCAAGACAGCCTGATTTATAAATTGAGTAGCTTGGCTAAATCCTCAACATCTTTAGTTCTGCCGAGCATGGCTTTATAGGCAATAAGTTGGTCGAGGGGCTGGACGCTCACCTTTAGGCCCTGGAACGGAAGTAGTTGTGCCTTCTTGATGTCAACAATTAGTGGAACCCATTGGCCGTTGTGACAAATTTGTTGCGCTTCTATTTGATTGATATCAACTTCGATTTCATTGATTTTCAAATTGAGCATCACCATTTGAAATTCATCATCTTGATAGAAGCGCAGGGGCGAGACAATGTGCTGGCGAAGCAGATAAGCAACTAATTCGATGTGTGCCCGAGGCATCTCTAGGTCGATATCGTTAAGGGGCCATTTGGAGCCGTGAATGTTTCCGGCCAATCCGCCGGTGAATTGATACGGCACTTTATGTTCGTTCAATAGGGAGACCAGGTGCTTGATGATTTCTAGCTTTTCGCTGGCGATTATTTCTGACCCTGTCATTGCATCTTCTTATTGTTTTTTCTTTTTGCTTTGTTGTGCGAAGTTTGGCAAATTATTAGGAAAATCGGTGCATTTTAGAAGTTGTCAAATTCCGCTTTGCACTTTTTGTATGCATCTTTTAAGCCATATAAGTTTTGTTTGCGCCCCATGTTAACGCATTTTTTCTCTTTTCGCTTGGTGCTGAAAACCCATGCTGTGACGGCTTCTTCGTTTTGGATTTTAGCAGGCAGCTTAAGCCGGAAAGGGGAATGGGCGATCGTGTTTCTTACGCGGTTTAACACAGATGGTCACTTCTTGATCACAACGTGAGCGTAACGTGAAGATTGGGTGGTGTCGAGATTGTTTGGCACTAACGCAGGGGGGCCTAAGGGAGGCTGACAATGAAAATAGATGCGAAACAGTATACGGAACCTAATACTTCAAGAAATGAGCTAGCTAGCGGTCTGCTTCATCGGCTTTGCAAGCATGCCGACACCAAAGTAAGACTGCACCTAGCTGAAAATAAGCACACACCGATGGAGCTGCTCGTAGTTCTAAGCTACGACAGTAACCCAAACGTGAGATTGGCAGTGGCTGAGAATGCAAGCACTCACCACTGTTTAATCGAACGTGCTGTTGAAGATATTAGTGTTGATGTGCGCTACGGGCTGGCGGAAAATCCGCATTTGCCTGCGTATCTGTTGAGAAAGTTGGCAGAGGACGAAAACCCTTACGTCGCCTGTCGTGCCGAGCGAACCTTGGCTAGGGTATTGAGAGAGTGCATTGCACTCCAGTACTCGAAAAACAGTTGTATATCTAGCTGATAGTTAAGGAAATTAGGACTGTCAACAGATAAGGTCAGCATTAAAGTAGAACTCGATTCTATTTTGTGCCAAGGCCTTTGCCACTGCAATGCACCTGCTTCGGCACGGTGCTGGGCATGGCTGACAACGAGCATGTAGATACCTTTTGGTTGGGATTACGTACGATAGTCCCTCACCAATAGGCTTCTGCGCCACCCGCGAGGGCCAATCAGTGGTTTGCAAATTTGGTCGTTTGTAAATCGCTGTATTGGCTCTCATTACTAGCTACTATCCTAATTTAAACGATGAATAGGAATCGCGCTCCTGCCTATTCTAATGGCGAAGGCGAGTGCAGACTCTCAGTGCTTTCTTTTGTTTCCGCTATGGTTTAATCTGCGCTTCCCAAATAGTCTCAATGGTGGCTCTAGTCAGGCTCTTGCCGGTTGATTATTTCCCTGCCATGATTCTGGTGCTAATCTGTGCCAAACTTAGGAAGTTGCCAAAGACTTTTAGGCAATGTGCTTTAGTAGCCAGGAGGTTTTCCTTTTGTTTAATCGTGCAGCCGGTTTTGTTTTAAGTCTTTCACTTAGTTTGAGTATGGTGTCGTTGGCAGTGCCCGGCGCCATGGCGCAGAAGTCTAAGGCCGCACCAACTGCCAAGGCAAAGACTCTTCCTTTGGGCTCCCGCACCTCTCCTCACGCTTTTCGCGATAGACTATTTAAGGGAAAATTGTCCGCCGATGTTGTTGCCGCTGAAAAATTGTTGCTTGACGGAAAGTACCCGCAAGCACAAGATGCATTTCGCGCTGCTGTAAACAAGAACTCCAGAGACACTGCCGCGCTGACCGGGCTTGGATTCGCTCTTGTTCAGCAATACAAACTTGATGCTGCTGATGAACAATTTGCAAAGGCCCTCAAAGTCAATAGTAAAACTCCATTGGCCCTCGTTGGTCAGTCGATGTCTAAGCTTTATCGATTGCAGTCATCATCAATGACTGTAATTTCTCAGCGTGATGCCACTCTTGTTTCGGCAGAGGCCGGTTGCAGGCAGGCATTGAAGCTGGATCCGAAAGCCGCAGAAGCCTACATTGCTTTAGGTTTGGTTCAGCGTGAGCAGGGGCGATTGAAAGACGCTAGAAATAGTTTGTCTATGGCTATTAAACTTGATCCCCAATATAGCTCTGCCTTTGTTCAGCGCGGTTTGATTGATTTGAAACTTGGTGATACTGCTGCTGCGCTCACCGATTTTGGTTCGGCCATAAGTCTGCGCTCCAACAATGCCGCTGCTCACTATGGTTTAGGCAAGGCTTATCTCACTCAGGGCATGCTTGATGATGCTTACAAGTCGTTGAACACTTCACTTTCCATTAACAACAATAGTGCACCAGCTCATATTGCCTTGGGTGATGTTTATCGCTTGCAGAACAATCGAGTTGCTGCCATTAAAGAGTATCAAGCCGCGATTTTAATCAAAGCAGAGAGCGATGATGCGTATCTGCGCATGGCAGATATCAGAGAGTCGCGCGGTGACCTTGAGTTGGCCCTTGGTGATTTGCGCTCTGGTCTAGTGTTAAGCCCGAACAGCGTCGACTTACATCGTCGCGCTGGTGATATCAATTTGCGCTTAGAAAAGACCGACGATGCGCTGAAGGAATACACAACTGTTTTGGGATTTGCCCCTGGGGATGTTGATGCTGTCAAAGGCATGACCAGAACTTTGATGATTAAGGCTCAGAAGGAAGCCAATGGTGCTTTCTTTGTGTCCAACAATTTTGAATCAGCAGAGAATTTCATTCAACGAGCTATTCAGTTGAATCCGAATGATATGGAATTGCGTTTGGCTGATGCCAAGCTACGCGCTATTTCTGGCAAGCCCGTTGATTTGTCTACGCTGGGAACGCCGACCAATGATGCGCAACGAATTGCTTATGCTGAAGCTTGTCTGGCACAGTTTAAGTATCAGGAAGCCACTCAAGCTTTTGCTACTGTCATTGCTAATTGCACAACTTCGGCTCAAGTATTTGCCGTCGCTGATATGGCTTTGATGATTCGCGATCTTGATAGCGCCGATAGTGCCTACAAGCGTGGTGGCACATTTGGTGACGAAGATGCTGCCGCTCGTTCTAAACGGGGTTTGAATAATGTTAGCACTGCTCGAGACAAGGCTCGGCAGTCATTGACATTGGGGCAAGATCTTGCTCGTAAGAAGCAGTTGACTAGCGCAATTGACCAGTTTAGAAATGCAGCCTACCTCAATCCTCGCCTTTCTGCTGCTCACTTGGGTTTGGCGGAGACGTTGGAGAAGCTCTACAACAAGTCTGCTCCACCTTTGCGTGAAGCAGCTCTTCACTATCGTGCGTACGTCAGTCTAGAGCCCGGTCTACCTGAAAAGCAATCAGAGAAGATTGCTAGGCGTGCCGAGAAGTGCGACGAGATTGCCTTTAAGCTTGAGCAGGGCAAGTCTACAAGCAAGTTGTCGTCGATTTTTAGCTCAGTGGAAAAGTTCTTTAAGAACTAAAGCTTGAGTGGAGTTGTACGTCTGAGCTTGTAGTGAAGTGCTTTTTTGCTAAATGTCGTGTTACGAAAAAGGTTTGAGCGATATCGCTCAAACCTTTTTTTGTTCGTGTGGCTTGCGCTGGTTGATGGTCCGGATTAGAGCGATAACGGTTTAGTTTGAGATGGTCCGGATTAGAGCGATAAC
>LNEX01000256.1 GCA_001464165.1 bacterium Ga0077546 | reverse complement strand
CCGGATTAGAGCGATAACGGTTTAGTTTGAGATGGTCCGGATTAGAGCGATAACGGTTTAGTTTGAGATTGTCCAGATTAGAGCGATAACGGTTTAGTTGTTGCCTTCTTTCCGTAGGCGAGTTTTTCACGAATTGGCAAATCGAGTTGAACTAATTTCTGAATTCCGACGTTCTTAAAAGAAACGGGAGGACGAATTATGGAACTAAAACTTGGCGATAGAGTTCTTTTGAAGGATGTCTGGCCTATCTTTGAAAGTCAGGTACCTAACGATGCTATAGCTGCAGACATAATTTTCAAGACTTTGGAAGAGCAGGGGGGAATTGTTTGTCGTTGTTCTTGTTCCCAGGTGGTGCGGGAGTCAGGCTCACGCATCTTCAAGTGCCTAAAATGCAAGTATGAGACTTGGTTTACGGCTAATACCGCGCTTAAACGAACCAGTAATCTTCGAGCTTGGTTAGCGGCAATATATTTGAAGCAGAATAGGGTTATTGTCACTCCATCTCAGTTGGCACGACTTACTGACATTTCCCAAACTGGAGCTTATGAGATTCACAAAAAATTGAATTTCGTTGTCTGCGATCAAATTGAGGATGATTCGCCCCTCATGCCGTCAGAACTATTTCGCGCTGCTATTTGTAAGCGCAGCCGTGAGACGCCGGCGCGGTTGCATCCTGTGGCTGAGGAACTCACTGCCCTCGTCTCTGAAGACAGCATCAACACCACTAGTTCTGTCTCGCCGATTGTTGATGATTGCAGCTTGCACGAATCAGGGGTGTTGGCCATTACCGGTGGTGGCTCCATTGCTGCTGAGGAGCTTCCTTCTGCGTCGGCTAGTTCGTTGTTGTTTCCTGTAAAGCTAGTTGGAACCGCCATAGCCTTCTTCAAAAGGCATTTTCATGGAATCAGTAGAAAATACCTTCAATTGTATTTGGCTGGTTTTTGCTTTCAGTTTGAAAGTGGAGAGCGAGTGCCTGATTCGCTCCTAACGGCATGTCTTCGTCACCCGCCTGTGTCTTATGACAACTTGCTGGATTACGTTACTTCCCCTCTAGTGAAGTTTCCGTTGGTCTGCTGAGCTGATATTCTTGGCTTCTGCTGTGTACGATTCGAATCTCCGAATTCACTAGTATTTGTTGTCCATATTTGGGTACAAAGGAGCTAGTTGTTTAGGTGTTTCTTATGCCTTTGGAGCAGATAAAAACTAGTAGCTCTGAGGTTAGTGCTGAGAAACCGGCCACTGAGCGGTCTTTGCTTAGCGAGTTCGGTTCATCGGCTTTTGACGCGGGCTTCCAGCGTCCCGTTAACGGTATCTCGCAGCTGGCAGGCCGTCTGGTGGGTAGAACTCTGCCAGAACTGCATTTGGTTGCCCCAGAAAAGCCAGATGACAGAACTGAGGCCTTCGTTCAGCAGGCTGGTGCTTCTGTGGGCATGATTGTGCCATTCTTGATTTCTCGCGCGGCTGTTCGAGGAGCATTCGCCGGGCGCTTGGGCACTTCAATCACTTCTAGTGCGATAGAGGGAGGAGCCACAGGGGCTTTCATGGGAGCGGTGCTGACTCCTCTGGAGAAGGGCAGAGATTTTTGGCAGGGCCGGTTAGCCAATACTGTGACGGATGCTGGAACTTTTGCTGTCTTGGGAGCTTCTGCTCGATGGCTGAGCGGCATTCGGGCATTTGCGCTCACACCAGAATCTGGTCTTCTCTCTACCGTTGGTAAAGGTGCTGGCATTGGCGCTATCAGCGGCATACCAGCTGGACTGGCCAGCGCCGAGCTTAGCTCTCTGTCCGGCGGTCGAGGGCTGGCAAGTCAGCACGAGCTTGGCAAGAGTGTCACTGATTTTGCCATGTTTGGTGGCATTCTCGGTGGTATTGGTGGAGCTGGGTCGCACTATCGCCATCACCGAGCCGGTAGTGTCCCGCTCTCTTTAAATCTAGATTCTCCTAAGGCACTGCCCGTAAAAGTTCAAGCAGAGATGGCTCAACTTCAGGCGCTGCCGCTAGCTAAGATCGAACACCCGAAAGTTGAACAAGTTAGGGGCGAACTATCCAGGGTTACCTTGGAACACCGCAAGAAAAGCCTATTTCCTTTGACAAAAGAAATCTTCTCGGCGAGGGCGATGAGGGTAAGGTTTATTCGAATAACGATGGCACTGTGACAAAAGTGTTCTTCGATCGAGCGGCCAATATGGATGCTGTAAAAAGTATGTACGAGCGGCTTCAATCAATTGGTGTGCGCACGCCCAAGATTCTGGAGACAGGCAAAACTAGGGATGGTAATCCAGCTCTGCGTATGGAGCAGATTGGTGATGGGGATAATTTGCAGTTTCAACTAATTGCAGGTGAACTTTCTCGTGCTGATATGTTGGCGCTGAGAAAACAGTACTATGCTTTTGGTGATGCCATTGCTGGTAGTGGCATACGAATTGATTGGCAGCTGAAGAATATGAGATTTGAAGATGGCAAGCTCTATATTCTTGATCCTTCTTTCCTCAAGCAAGAGCCTATGAGTCCTCTTACTATTAACCGCTATGGGCAGGCCATTGGACCGCGGCCATAGTCTATTGCCTCATGTTTGAACGCTAGTATCGTTTCTTCGTGCCTGTATCGAGTTTCCCTGGGGATGCCTTGAGTTCAACTGGCAATTGCTTTGGGAGAATCTGTGCCGAAACTTTGGTATCGAACTTCGGCATCATCATTGCGTCCGCGTCATAAGCGCGGAGGCTAGTGCTGGTGCTCGAACTACGCATTGTCGCGCTCGTATTCGAGTTACGCAACGCAGCGCTAGTGTTCGAACTGCGCAGAGCTGCGTTCGTGTCAGATGCAGAGAGTGTTCCAGCATTGGCAGCTAAGGCTTGTTGATTGCGCAAGGCAGCTTCTGTGCGCAGCAGCTCGGCAACGGTGTCTGTGCCGTTTCTTGATGCTCCATAGTCCCAGGTCATGGTGAAGTTATAGCCAGGCAGTGTTGATGCTGCCGGAAAATCGAGTATGGCCGCTCGATCAATGCGCCTGGTGGTCTCCAGTAAGTAGTAATTAAACAAAACTGGAGCATCGCTCTTCACAATGCGTCCTCTTAGGCGTCGATTTTTATCAACACTAAAGACCATCAGTGCTCTGCCTGAAAGCTTGCCGATGTGTGCCCCGCGCACCCGTGGACCAAGCGTTGAACCAAATATCAGTCTATAGTTTTCGATCCATTGATCCCAAGCTGCTTTTAACTCGGCGCTTCCTTCGGGGCTACAGCGAAAAACCTCAAGACCGTCGCGGTGGCTGTCAGCAAACTTCATTTTTCCATCGCTTTTCTGCTCAGCCAGTGAGTTAATGCGATCAAGTGAACTGACTTGGTACTGATCTAAAACTGAACGTCTCCTCATTGGCTGGCCCATGGGCGGCGGAGGAGGAACTGCTGCGTTGTAGGTAGTTAAAACCTGGGCGCAATTTCGATACATTTCGGCTGTTTGGCTAACTTTGCAGGCTTTCTCGTATTCTTGCAAGGCCCGAGTTTTGTGACCAATCATTAGTAGAGAATTGGCAAGATAGTAGTGAGCTAAGTCAGACCTTTCATTCTTGTTTACCGCCAGCGAGAGACTACTGACAGCTTGGTTGTACTGCCTAGATGAATACTCTGCTATGCCGCGGTTGAGCCAGTCTATCTCCTCGCCCCAGGCGGCGCCCTCACTCTGTTGCGTGAGGGCCAAGGCAACAAGCAGAAATAACTGACAGCGTCGCTTTTTCATAGTCACTCTAGTTACTTAGGAGAGCTATGGTTCCTCACCAACCTTCACAATAAGCTTGCCAAAATTTTCGCCTTTTAAAAGGCCCTGGAAGGCCTTGGGTGAGTTTTCTAAACCATCGACGACATCTTCTAGGTATTTGATTTTTCCTTCGTTAATCCAGCCGGAAACTGCCAGTAAGAATTCTTGACGCTGGGAGGCGAAATCGCTCACGATAAACCCTCTAAATGTCAGTCGTTTAGTTAATACTGCCCGCATTAGGATTGGTACAGATATTGCTCCAGAGGCTATTGCCGTTTCGTTGTAGGCACTGATTAAACCGCAAACTGGAATGCGGGCAAATGGGTTTAGCAAAGGGAAGACGGCCTCGAAGATCTCTCCGCCAACGTTTTCGAAGTAGAGCGTGGGGAGATCGTTATCCTTGTGGTCGAGACAAGCGTCGAAGCCTAGCTCCTTTACCACATACTCACACTTGCGCTTACCCCCTGCTATGCCAATTACTCTACAGCCTTTGATTTTTGCAATTTGACCGACAATTGCTCCTACTGCCCCTGAAGCGGCCGCCACAACGACTGTCTCGCCTTCTTTGGGCTGGCCGATATTGAGCAGCCCTGTGTAAGCTGTCATTCCGGGCATGCCAAGCACTCCGAGTGCCGTAGAAATTGGTGCTAGTTCTTTCTCGATTTTAACCAGGCCAGCGCCTTGAGCGACTGCGAATGCTTGCCATCCGGTGTAGCCTAGAACGATATCTCCTTTTTCTATGCCAGAGTATTGTGATTCTAAGACTTCGCTGACTGTGCCGCCTTCCATCACGCCATTTATAGGCACGGGCTCTGCATATGATTTGGCTGCGCTCATGCGCCCCCGCATGTAGGGGTCGAGAGAAAGGTAAATCGTGCGCAGAAGGACTTCATCTTTTGAGGGGTGTGGCAAAACGCCTTCGGCTAGCTTGAAATTTTCGTCTTTGGGTTCGCCAACTGGCCTAGAGGCTAGTGTGATCTGACGATTTTTGATTTCCGGCATTTTAAACTCCAGTTTTCGTGTTGCTCACGATGTCACAATACAGATTTTTTTTTGTTTACCGATTATAACTATTAAGTTACCTCGTCAGTTCTATGAATCCCCAGAATAATCCACAACCACCCGATGAAGAATCACAAGGCCGCACCAGCTTGTCGGGTAGCGGCATGGCCGGAGATTTTCAACAGTATGGTTCAGGAAGCGGCACGGCTAAAGATTTTCAACCTTATATTTCAGGCAGTACTGCCCGATTGGGGGCGGACGAGGTAGGTAAGCTTCAGCCTGGCGATCTTTTGGGAGACTATGAAATCATTTCGCTACTGGGTGTAGGCGGAATGGGCTTTGTCTATAAAGCGCGTCATCGCGTTCTCAATAAAGTATATGCTCTGAAGACACTAAATATTGAGAAGGTTAACGAAACTGCTTGGCGTCGCCTTCAGCTTGAGGCTCAGGCTATTGCCCGCATGAACCATCCAAATATTATTGCAATTCACAATCTGGGTTTGCATGATGGAGTTTTGCCGTTCTATGTCATGGATTTGCTTGAGGGCGAGAACCTGGCTGATGTGTTGGTTCGTTCTGGTGCATTGAGTTTAGCCGAAGCGATTCCAGTGTTTATTGGAGTGGCTTCGGGTCTAGGCTACGCGCATAAGAAAGGAATTATTCACCGCGATATTAAACCCGGAAACATTTTTCTGCTCAAAGAAAGTGATG
Source organism: bacterium Ga0077546 (assembly GCA_001464165.1). The sequence goes on along the minus strand of LNEX01000256.1, from coordinate 13,474 downwards.
CCACTGGCTCTAGAGTGAAGCTTGTAGATTTTGGCATAGCTAAGCTTTCGGGGGTTGATGCTGAAGTGCAGAATCTCACCACTGCTGGTGAAATATTTGGTAGTCCCTATTACATGAGTCCTGAGCATTGTGACGGTAAGCGTATTGATGCACGATCTGATATCTATTCTCTTGGTTGCACCTTCTTCGAAATCTTAACTGGCTTGCCACCATTTCGTGGTGCCAATTCAATTCAAACTATGATGATGCATCAGTCACAAACTCCGCCAAGGCTATCAAAGGTAACTGGGGGTAAGTTCTTTCCAGAGGCTATGGAAGAAATGATTGCCACTATGTTAGAGAAAGCTCCCATGGATCGCTACCAGAACCTTGAAGAGGTGGTTGTCGATCTCCGGCATATGCAGAAGGATTTAGAGGCTTCTTCTTCTTCTTCTCTCAAATCAGCACAGGGTTCTCTTGCCAAAGAGGACGCTAGCGAAAAACATCCAATCCGGTTGGCTCTCAAGATTTGTTTGGCCTTATCTGTGTTGCTCTCTGCCGTTTTCACTTTTGACTATTGGTTAAAACTAGAAAGTGAGAAGTCTTCATCTAAAGCTAAGTCGATTAAGGTGGGTGCGCCCATCGCTGTGCCTGGTTCTTCGCCTAGTTCTGCAGGTTCCGCACCTGTAACTTCACCGTCAGCCGTTCCAGAGTCTACAGCAGGCTCTACTTCAGGCTCCGCTCCATCCTCTACTCTTGAAGCTAAGCCTGTACCTTCTCTTGGGTCAAGCGGCAGCTCTTCAGCTATTCGTTCGATGAAGGCCTATTTTTGCGGGAACGTGGACGATCATGGTGTGCTCAAGCGTAAGTTCGTATTCGGTGCAGAGAATGAACTAGGGAACTTGCAAATAGAGAATCAAGAAGACCAGATACCAGCTACCGGTATGCGCTTGCTGCCGCTCGAAGGCAAAGTTACCTTGCATTGTAGTAAGGCCGTAATTGTTGATCCGTCTTTGCTTGATGGTTTCCGTCCTAATGATCTCTATGGCTTGGCGTTTTACGGGCACGAGCCGCTCGACAAGAGCGCGCTAGCACACATTGTTAGGTTGGCCGATTTGAGGTCGCTATCGGTGGCTGCAGTTTCTTGCAACTTTGATAGGGAAAGCTTGCCGCAGCTTGACATGCTGTTTGAGCTCAAAGAGCTTGAATTGGTTAACACACAAATAAGGGGTAGCGAGCTGGCTACTTTGGGTCGAATTAAGAAGCTTAAACGCCTCACCTATTCGCCAGTTGTCGAGCCCTCAGCACTTTTGGCAGTATTGGCGCCGTCTAAAGCGTTGACTGAACTAACTCTTGAGCGTGGCGTGCTGAGCTTGAACGACTTCAAAGCGATCGCCATGTGTCCCAACCTTAGACATCTCCGAGTTAGTGAAACAGACATGACAAACCAGTGTATGGAAGTAATTAGCTCACTTTCGCACTTGAAAGAGTTACAGGCTAATCCTTCTTTGCTTGATCGTGATTGCTTCAGGTCTGTGAAAAAACTAAAAAATCTACAGGAGTTGGGTATCGGCGGACCGAAACTGGAAGCCAGTGATACTGTAGATTTCTCAAAGGCTCTTGGTATTCAGGTACACTAAAGGCTTTAGCTTACTTGCTGCTCGGGCCCGTAAGAGCGAGGCCGATGAGTGCTTAGACCCTAGCCACAAGGCCCTGGATGCATCGTCATAAGCTTGTTGATAGTGGCCGAGCTGGAGTGCGGCAAGGCTGCGCATTTCGTAGCCGCCGGGTTTGGTGAATTGGGCTTTTATATACTTATCTGCGCATTGGAAGGCTTCGCTCCACAGCCCTTGCTTGGCTAGCTGCACAAACTGGTGAGGGATGGTTCTATCTGCTATTTTGTGGCTATCTGGAATTGTCGGTGCGCCAACCTTTGTTGCTGTAGCTATAGCTGTTGGTCGCGTTATGCTGCGTAGACTTTGGCCCTTTAAGGCCAAAGTCGGCGGCCCGCCTTCCATTTCGTTCTCGCCTTTGTCATAGTGGTTGCAGCCATAGCTGGTGTAGGCACCGGTATCGAATGAACTGTAATTGCAGAAAGGTCTTTTTGCCATGCGTTCGTGCATGATCTTATCGGTGGTTTTGAAGGCGGCGTATGGCAGCTTGTGCGGGTCTTCGACAGCATTAATAGCTTGGCTATCGCTAATGCAGTCAGACAACTCGTTTCTGTTTCTATATATGTGCTGGGCGTCGAAGCCTTGTAGGTGGCTGCGTGCCGCTAGTTCTTGGGTATGGTTGGCTAGATGTTCAAGATGCATGCGCTTGAATAAATCAGCTTTGTGGTCTTGAGAAATCGCTTTATCTTCCCAGATATAACTGATTTTCTCTGCTATTTCTAGTTCAGCGGCAAGATCCGCTGAAGTCCAGAAACCCGGCAGGCAGTGTAAGACAGTACCATCTGCAGTCATGACAAATGTTTGCAAATTGTGCGGGCCGGCGCCATTGGTTGTATTGACTGCATTGCCGTCAATCGGGTGCACGCCAGAATCTCCGGCATAGCTTTCTTGCATAATATTCTTGTAGCCGCAAACAAAGCGATTGCGCAAGGTTGAAAAGACTGGCTCTTGTGAAAGCGACACGGCTCTCAGGCTATTGCCGGCGCTTCAGGTAAAGCCATCAATATTGCCGAGCATGTGAATCCAGACAATGAGTTTATGCTCTTTCTTTGCTGTTTGTTTTGCTTCATCCAGCGACGTCAGCCAGTTTATTCGACTGCAGACCATTTTCGTTTGTGTGTTTGCTGCACTGCCTGGCACAACCGCATTTTCGGTAGCGTTTGTCTTTGGGCAAAAGGTAGTGGCACCTAATAAAACCACTGAAAGTTGAATTAGTGCAATCTGTCCGGTATTCATAACTTTGCCTTCGTTGTCATTTCGCCTCCAGCGCTAGGTTCAGTTTTGATAGGCCTGGTCTTGCAGTCAGTCGCAGTAAATGAGGGTTATTGATAAATGGACTGACAACCTCTGGCTTGAAGAAATTCTCAAGGGCGGTCATTGACTCGCCCGCTGCGCTAGCCGCTTTTAACTTGTCACCTGAAATTAATTTGGCTTTGGCAAATTGGTCAATGGCGGCTCTGTAACCAGCCAGAATTGCTTCGTCCTTTTGATTGGCATTGAGCAAGAACTTCATTGAGTGAAAACTGTTTACTTCAGGGCGAATAACAATGCCCGCTGTCTTCGCAAGACCGCTGTGTTCCTTCTCTAGGTTACCACTTAAGTATTTGGCAAAGAGATACAGGCTCTTGTTGATCGTCGACATTGCGCCGACTGGAAGGCTGGCGATGATGTTTTCACTTGGTGCTCCCCAGGGCGCCGTCGAATAGGCGACGTCCAACAAGTGTGACTGATTCAAGCACTCCCGGAATGGCACAGGTGGCTCGAATTGCGTCGCCAAGTTGGGCCGGTTTATTGGAGACTAAGTTTTTGCCACCTTCTCTGGTGTATTCCATGACACCATTTTTTGTGAACATCATTTCGCTGTGGTCGCCCACTGCCATGGTCCAAAATTTTGTTGGCCATTCTTTAACGTGGGCGTCGGTTAACGCTCCCAGTTTGCTTGAGCCATACATGCCGTCTTGCAGTAAATCTATGGGTTTTCGTTCTCTTATTAGAGGGGTGATCAATTTCTTCTTGTCGAGAAGGCCTGAGAAATCAGTGACTTTTGCCAGTTCGATCAACCGGTGTGAAGGTAATTCTGCCGCTGCCATGACTGCCGGAATTGCTCCGCCGCTGACGCCGCCGATGGTATCAAGTTTGAGCTCAGCTGCTCGGCAAGCCAAGATTACACCAGTGCTGGTCAGACCAGCCTTTGAACCACCGCTGCCGCATACCAAGTGCCAGCCGCGTTTTCCGCTTTCTTCGGCAATGTTTTGACGGTCTTTAGTGATGGCGGTTAGAGTAGCATTGTCAGCAAATTTTGAGCGCTCGCCGAAATTAGTTACGCCTTTGTTGATAGCTAGACCAGCACCGTGAAAGACCGTGTTCATTAGACCAAACCCAGCAGCGGCAACGACTGTGCGATCTATGTCTGCAGCTTTCCCTGTTTGAATAAAACTTGTGGCCTGCTCGGTTGCCGCTCCTACTGTCATGCCTGATATTAGAGCACCGCTCAAACTCTTTTCAGTAGCGATTAAACCAGTCTTGCTCAAGACTCTCGGTAGGTGTTCGATTATGGCAATTGCTGCTGCACCGTTTAGGCCATGAACTATCCTATCTTGATTGCTTTGCCCTTGCTTGAGGGGCTCAATTGCGCCAATAATCCCCCCAGCGGCTATCGGCGCTAGGCTGCCAGCCATCGGAGCGCGTCGAAGTAAGGCTGTGGCGGCGATGAAGACAGTGGCGCTGCCGACGACTTCACCGGCTAGATGTGCCTTAGACTGCGATGCTTGAGCCGCGGCAGCTTTTTGTTCTGGGGTAGCAGTTTCGTTGGTCGCTAGTTGAATGGCTCCCTTGAATGGAGCGGCTAGTTTGTAAGTAAGGCCGCTGCCAAATTCACTCAAAATATTTGAGTGAGAGGGGCTTTCAGTTTTGCCCGAATCGTTATTGCTTGGCTGACGTTCGAAGGGCATCTGCCGATTGTGCCTCGGATGGCGATCTGTAGCGTTTCTATCTTTGAGGAAAAGAAGGATACTGACAACACGGTATTTACGGCTTCCAAAGCTGCAAATGCTTATTTGGCGAAGCGTTTGCTTTGCTCTGGTGAGACAAATGGCCTTGTTGCAGTTAGCGCTAACTATTTCGTTTGCTCACCGGCTACCGCGCCAATCATGCTACTTAGGCCAGCTACGACCCGAGTGAGGTTGTCGTAGTCGAGTTTGTTGGCAAGGTCGCTTGGCTGGTGGTAGGTTTCGCTACGAAAAGGGGCTGTATCGGTCACCATCACCGCTGGATAGTCAAATTTTTGGAAGCTCCAGTCGTCTGAATAATTGACGCCTAAGATGAAGTTGGGCAGTGAGAAGCCCTCAGAGGGAAAATCTACGAGTCTTCTAAATGCGCCGATGCATTCGCGGTTGAAGGCGCTAGATGACTGGCTAGCGACAAACGTAATGAAATTACCTTTGTTGGGATAGAACAAGGTGCCACCGCGAATAGGGTAATGCTGGCTGCCGGGCTCGTTTGAATAGGTACCCATGGTCTCTAAGGCGAGCATGCCAATGATGTTGTCTTGGCGTGATCGAGCCGCTTCGGCGTAACGATAACTGCCCATTGTCTTGGTGCGAAAATAGGGCGGCTCTTCATTAGGGAAAAGCACCAGGCGAATGGTCCTGTCGAATTGACGGTCTTTGAGCAGGGTTACTAGCTCAAGCACGGCTGCTACTCCTGAACCATTATCGTCAGCCCCAGGGCTACCTGGCGCCGAGTCATAGTGGGCTCCGACTACCAATATTTCTTTGGGGTATTTCTTACCGAGAATCTCCACTTCGATGTTGCGGCAAGGCTTATCATCAACGTCATAAATTTGCCGTTTGGGCGAGTATCCTGCTTTCTTTAAGCAGTTTTCAATGTAGCAGGCGGCCTGTTCAAGATTGTCGTAATGCTTGATATTGCGTTCGCCGATTGTACTGGCCAGCATCTCTACGTGGTTGCGTAGATTTTGGCTCAGTACTTTCTCTTTGTCGCTCAAGCGCAGTGTATCGCCGCTGTAGGAATTGCCAGGCATCCAAAGCATGCTGGCTAGGTAACCGCAGATACCAGCAATTGTCAGCGAGAGGATGCTGTTGAGTTTGGCGCGTTTTGCGCTGGCCCGCTCTGCTTCAACCGGCACCGCGACTATTGCCACGGCCTCCCCTGAAGCTTTTGTTTGATCTTGCTTCGTTTCTGGCTGATTTTCTGGTTCAGGAGGGCTATCTTTGGAAGCGCTCATTTCTCCACAGAGGCCTATTGACCGAGCACATAGGCAAAGATTAGCGGAGCAACGATAGAGGCGTCGGATTCGATGACGAAGCGGGGGGTATCTTCACCCAGCTTGCCCCAGGTAATCTTTTCATTGGGGACCGCCCCGCTGTATGAGCCATAAGACGTTGTGCTGTCAGAAATTTGGCAGAAGTAGCCCCATAGTTTGCAGTCTTCTTGCAAATCTTGCTGAATAAGCGGTACTACACAAATAGGGAAATCTCCGGCTATGCCACCGGCGATTTGGAAGAAGCCGATGGATTGGTCTTTGCTGTTCTCTTTGTACCAATCGATCATCATGCCCATGGCTTCTAGACCAGATTTAACTGTGTCTATATTTTTGATGTCTTTGCGAATAACGTGAGAAACGAAGATATTGCCTAAGGTTGAGTCTTCCCAACCAGGAGTAATGATTGGTAGGTTCTTCTCGCAAGCAGCTAGCATCCAAGAATCTTTAGGGTCAATCTGGAAGTGCTTGTTGATTTTTCCAGAGCGAATCAACTGATACATGAATTCATATGGGAAGTAACGTTTGCCCGTCTTGTCTGCTTCTTGCCAGAGTTCTAGCACTTCGTTTTCGATGCGGCGAATAGCTTCGTCTTCAGGAATGCAGGTGTCGGTAACGCGGTTCATGCCGCGGCTGTGTAGCTCTAGCTCTTCGGCGGGGGTGAGCTGGCGATAGTGTGGCACTCTTTCGTAGTGATTGTGAGCGACCAGGTTAAAGATGTCTTCTTCGAGGTTGGCGCCGGTGCAGCAAATCGCGTGCACTTTATCCTGACGAATCATTTCGGCTAGAGAAAGGCCGATTTCCGCTGTGCTCATGGCTCCAGCGATAGTCATGAACATTTTTCCACCGCTCTCCAGATGCGCTATGTACGCTTCTGAAGCATCCACGACAACGGCAGCGTTGAAGTGACGGTAGTGATGTTTGATGAACTCCTTAATGGCCATGAGGTTCCTCTGAATGAAAAAGGGAATGCTTGAATTTGAACTACTCGCAGATACTTTACTATCCGAAGTTTCTTTACTATGCGCAGATACTTTGCTATCCGAAGATACTTTGCTATCCGAAGATACTAACCCGGAAACTTTTCAAGCTGGCACAAAGTACTGGCTTTGTTAACTGTTTAAGTTAGTTAGCGCACTTGTGTCACCGGTAAACGCAGCGAGTGGCTTGCGCTGCAAGGCTTTTATGAGATTCTGAAAAGGTTTGCCTGTTTAGCTCTTGACGTTTTTAGCTGTGGCGGAGATGGCGATCATTAGTGTTCGTTAACGGAAGCTTGGCGTTAGTTAGCGCAAGTAGTTTGCATTACTCATATGGCTATTCATATAGTTTACGTCTAGACCATTTTTTCCGCGTACGCATGAGGTAGTAACTAAACTTTTAATTCTCCCCGAGCATTACAAGCTTTAGAACAAGAACCGTTTGACACTGTATTTGGTGTCGCGTGCACGTCTACTTTTCTATCAACTGTCTCTGCCAGCCAACTTTCTGCTTAGCGCCAACCACTTTTGGTTAGCGCTAAGAAGCATTTTGCTTTCTTAAACCGGCCTAAGGCCACAAATCTAGGAGATTACTATGCATAACATCATCCTCCTGCTGCTCGTCGCAGTAGCAGTTTTCCTCGTCGTCCGCACCCTTCGCAAGAGCAACAAGTCCCGACCCACCGGCGCCCTGCCGCCCGTCGAGAAGACAGCTCTGGAAACTCCGACCATCAGCCCTCCCGAGAGCGATGCTGGCCCGGACGTGTCCATTCTTCAGCCTGCTCCTGCTGCGGTTCATGACCACGAGCACGACCACACCCCGCCCGAAGGCAGTTTTGCCGCCGACGAGTCTGACTTCCACCCCGTTCACCACGGCAAGAACTGGAAAGGCGGCTGCAAGTTCGATCCGGCTGAAGTTCGCCGCACTCGCAACTTTGCTACGCCCAAGATCGACACCAGCAACCTGCCGGCGCCGGATCCTCGCATCGTCAATGCCTTCAAGGTAATCGACATCGCCCGCATCAAGGACACCATGCTCAAGCTCACGGGCGAACTGCCTGTGACTGTGAATGGCGTCACTTCGACTCTGGCCACGCGTAACACCCACTCGAAAGAGCTGGACATCGCCATGGGCTTCATCGAAGCGCAGTATGCGGCCATGGGCCTCAAGACTGTCCGTGACCCCTACACCGTGCGCGGCAAGAAGCTCAACAACCTCGTCATCGAGCTGCCCGGCAAGACCAATCCTTCGCGGGTTGTCTTCGTTGGCGCTCACCTCGATTCCACCGCCGGTTCGCCGTGGGGCAACGAGAAGGTGGCACCTGGTGCTGACGACGATGGTTCGGGAACTGCCGGTATGCTTGAGCTTGCTCGGGCGCTGAAAGACCTCGACCTGCCGTTCACTGTTCGCCTGATTCACTTCACCGGCGAGGAGCAGGGCCTCTGGGGTAGCTACGCCTATTCGGACAAGGTCGCTGCGGCCAAAACCGACGTGGTGGCCATGGTCGAAATGGACATGATCAGCTACTGCGCCAAGCCTGGCAACCGGTTGGACATCCACGATGACATCGACCAGAATGGCTCTCACGAGCTGACTGTGCGATTCTTCCGTGCCATCAAGCGCTACGGCATCAACCTCACGCCGGTGGACACTCACAACAATGCGGTGAAGGACCGTTCGGACCACGCCGGCTTCCTCGACCACGGCTACAAGGCCGTGCTCGTCAGTGAAGAGTTCACCGACGACGGCTTCAATCCCAACTATCACACGGTCAATGACCGGGTGAAAAACTGCAATCTGCCGTACATGGTGGAAGTGCTGAAGGCGGTTACCGCTGTTGTGGCTGAGCTGTCATTAAGTACAAGCGAGAGAGCAAGGCTACTGGAGGAGAAACCAATTGGTTTCCTCTCTGGTAGCCACTCTCGCGCTTGTCTTTTTATTTTGTTCTACTATATGATTAAGTTGTAAAAATGCTTAGTGTGCAAGTCCTCTTTTTGGCTTTCCGCACTATTGAAGTGCAAGATTCAGAAGAGTAGTTTCATCCTCAGTTTTACTCGATCACTATGGCTTAGCCAGCTGACTGTTCCACTTTGATATGAGCAGTCATGGTGTGTTGTTCTCTAGGCCCAAGAGATATAGCGTTTTCGAGCGCGTTTGCTGTTTCAATGCAGACCATCTGTTTCCATCCCAATCACAGTGCTGTTCGAATGTTTTTTGCTAATGGTGATGCGGCGGTTTAAGTTGGGGTCGTTTAAGACCAAAGTGTCTGTAGTGTTGATGTAGGGTCTGTCAATCTCGCCCTTGAGACTTAGCGCTGGTTCGTCAATTCTTTGCCGCTTTCGTTTGAAGCCATCGGTTTTGTCAAAATATTCACTGCCAGCGAGGCCGGTTATATTTATTTGCTGGCAATCACCGACGAACAAATATGTATGCAGGGCTTCAGCAAAACAGAGGCTGCTTGGCGAGCGGTTTTCAACTGTTAGTTGCATGGTTAGGTCCGTACCGAAAGTGAGGCTGTATTGCAGACGAAATCGATCGAAACCTAGGGATCGAGAGACTTCGTTGGCTTCTAGACAAAGTATGAGAACGAGCTGCTCGCCCTTCATTGCGGCCGAAACAAGCTGCCAGTCTTCTGTTCTTGCAAATCCGTGAGCTGGTCCATCGTTACGATTGTCACAGGCCGTAGCTGTGCGCGGCCCAAACCAAGGAAAAATTATGGGCACCCCGCCGCGAATGGCTTTTCCGCGAGTGAAAGAAGCACGGTCACTGAGAAACAGAATCGGCTTCTGGTCTATTGGTTGCCACTGTGTCAGGTGTGCGCCTTGAAGGTAGAGTTCTGCAGTGCATAACGATGTGGTGATAGTGGCGCGGGTCAGTTCGCACTTGTCATCGATTGCCAAGATACCTGGTAATTCAAGATCTTTGCTGCTAGCCATTTGTTTTTCGTTCATGCTTTGTGTGTTGCCTCTAAGAAACTCTCTAGGGCAGAGTCGAATGCTATTCTAGTTGACCAATTTTACGGACTTTTTTACGGATAATATGCCTGTGTCGTATGACAACCGCCCTTCTCAGCTGATGCCGGGGTCAAGCACTCCAGACAATGTGGAGGCCATGATGCAGGCCCTACAGGGTAATTTGAGAGAAAAACCAATCTCATATTTGCTCAAGGTTGCCGCCTACTACGAGGCCACAGGGCACTTGTACGTGGGTACTGGAGCCTTCAATGTCAAGGTTCAGTTTGGTCTGGGAAAGCCTGTTAATGCTAGTTCTCCATTGGGGAAGGGGGATGAAGCGATTGTTGACTTGTTCACTTGGTCGGACGGCCAGCTGGTCTTTGAATTGGGGCGGCAACCGGAATCAGTGAACGTATTAGATACAGCCGAAGGCCTGATAACAAAGGGCGAAGCTTTTATTTCTAATCTGAAGTTTTTAGAAGACAACTTTATAACTGAGAGTTCTTTTCTCATCCGCTCATCTAAGTTGTCCAAAGCCAAATTAGAAGCCATAGTCAAATTGAGTTCTCTGCAGAACCATCAGGCTCTACTTGATATGTATGGCAATGTTTATGGCACACTCAATCTCGCCGATGTGGCTGAGCGAATGGGCTTCCGTCGCAGTGAATGGGTTGCTGCTGCTGCTGAATTACTGCGATTGGGATTGCTTTTGGCGCCAGACGGAAGGAGCTTGCAGGAGTTTGATACTAGCAGCGCCGATTTGACAGAAGAGGAAGTGCCGCTTGCACCGCAAAATCAACAACTGAGTCAGCAAAATCAACAACTGAGTCAGCAAAATCAACAACTGAGTCAGCAAAATTTTCCTCTTGTAGAATCACTAGCGCCTAGTGGCTATAAACCACTGCCCACAAAGACTTTTAGGGTGGGTATTCCGGAAATGCGCAATCTTGAGTTTTCGCACTTAGAAAACTCGTTGAAGACTTTGAGCAACCCTGACACTGGGCTCCTTTCTGACGAGACTTTTATCTTCATGCTCTCGCATGAATTCGCTCGGGCGCATAGATTTGGCTCAATATTGACTCTAGCGGCCTTTTGCTTGAGCGCCGAGAATGCGACAGACAATCTAATTTCCATGAGCGACCTGCGAGTGATAACAAAGGCACTCTTAGAAACGAAACGAGAAACCGATCTGCTCGGCCATTTTGGCGAGCAAAGTTTTGCATTTCTACTTCCTAGCGTAGATAGCGCTCAGACTTGTATCATGGTCGATCGTATTAACCAAAGTCTTCCTACGATGTTGCCAACCCTGGGTCATTTGCGACCGATGCTCCATTTCGGAATATCAACTGCTCCGACAGATGCAACGTCAATTGTGGCCTTGAGTACGATGGCCCAAGCTAACATGAAAATGGCCGCAGAGAAGAGAGTAAATCGTCTAACGCTGTGATCCCTAGCTCCTTTCCCTTTGGTCGGTTCGCGATGCCAGGACCCGCACCACAGGCGCTACCATCCCCAGTTAAGCGAATTTTCTTTCACAATCGTTTTGGCTTCTTCTAACTAATAGCGACTGAGTGTGAATTTTTGAGGGTATATTTCCTGCACAGAATGTTAATTCTGTGCTGCTGTCAAGGGACGATTTCGTGGCCAAAATTGTAGTGGTTGAAGATGATATTAGCCTTGCTGAGTTGGTTCGAGATTTTCTCGAACACGAAGGCAATTCGGTTACTGCCTTTCACAATGGTTTGGAAGGCCAAAATTTTATTTTGGCCAGTCAGCCGGATCTAATTATTCTCGATTGGGATTTGCCTGGACTCAACGGCATTGAGATTTTGCGTGACTATCGTGGTTTTGGCGGTAAGAGCCCGGTAATCATGCTAACTGGTCATCATGATGTTGAGGATAAAGAGAAGGGCTTTGATGAGGGCGCTGACGACTACCTTACTAAACCGTTTAATTTAAAGGAGTTGGGAGCGCGAGTGCGCGGCCTACTTCGCCGCTCGAAAGCCGTAATTGGTAATGTGGTTACTGTGGGAGATATAGTCGTTGATCTAGATACGAGCAAAGTCCTAAAGAGCGGGCGTAACGTGACCCTTGTGCCCCGTGAGTTTCAGTTGCTTTCTTACTTAGTGAAAAATCGCAACGAGGCTTTGACCCACCAGGAATTGCTCGACAATGTTTGGACCAGCGACGCTGAGATGACTGCAGAAGCGCTCAATAACGTTGTGCGCCGTCTTTCCAAAAAGCTTGACCCCGATGGTCGGATTCTGCGCATTAACGTGATTATGGGAAGCGCTGACTATCGGTCGATGAATGGTAGTAACGTGGGCGCTTCAGGCCTTGACGGTATAGTCGACGACCGCAGTGATCGGGGTGATCCCCTGATCGGTCGGGTCTTAGACAACAAATACGAAATCATCAAAGCGATTGGTGGTGGTGCTTCGGGTCAGGTGTACAAGGCCAAGCATCGGATGCTAAACATTACGGTGGCTGTAAAAGTCTTAGCGCCGCAACTAAGTACTCAGCCAGATTTGGTCAGGCGTTTTGAAAGGGAAGCCAGAGCAGCCGGTTTGCTTAGTCACAAGAATGTTCTGATTGTTCATGATTTAGGTGTGACCGAAGAGTCTCAACCTTACATGGTTATGGAGTATCTTAATGGCTTTAGTCTAGCTGAGCTTTTGGAGCAGAACGGTAAACTAGCGCTGCCGGATGCGGTAGAGATTGTGTCGCAGATTTGCCTTGGCATTGGTAAGGCCCACGAAGAAGGGCTTGTGCATCGGGATCTCAAGCCTGGAAACATTATGCTAGTGGCTGAAGGCGATCAGACTTACACTGTCAAGATTGTTGATTTTGGCTTAGCTAAGTCTACTAAAGCTGAAGACAACGCCCCCAATTTGACCCAGACAGGGGCCCTGATTGGCACCCCCTCGTATATGAGCCCTGAGCAGTGTCGCTCTGAGCCTACAGACCACCGCTGCGACATCTATGCCATAGGTTGCATGCTCTATGAAATGCTCACAGGTGAAGTACCTTTTGTATCGTCTAACATTATTGAGACTTTTATCAGGCATGCTCAAGAGTCACCGCCTTTGTTGACTGTGGCCGACTTGGATGCTGACACTAACACGCGACTAGAAGCAATCGTGCACCGCTGTTTAGCGAAGGAAAAAGAGAGTCGCTATCAATCGGCTAGTCAGTTGTTGGTCGATTTGTCAAAACTATCAGTGGCGGTTAAGTAGGTCGGGTAATCTCGACTGTGAAAACTACAAAGGTAGATTGTTAGTGGTAATCTGAATTGTTATGCCCAGGGTTTTAGTAGTTGAAGATAATCTCGATTTGACCAATGTGGTTCGTTCTCTTTTGGAGTTCGAGAATCATAGTGTTGATATTTTTCATACTGGTACAGAAGGCCTGGCCGCCATTCTGGCTAATCCCTACGATTTGGTAGTTCTTGATTGGGATTTACCTGGCGTCAGTGGCCTCGATATTTTAAAGCAGTTCCGCCAGAGTGGGGCTAAAACTCCGGTGATAATGCTGACTGGGAGAAGCACCGTAGAAGATATGGAAGCTGTTCTAAATGAAGGGGCAGATGATTATTTAGCTAAGCCAAA
>LNEX01000255.1 GCA_001464165.1 bacterium Ga0077546 | reverse complement strand
CCGCTAAGTATCCGCATATTCGGCCCACAATTGAAGATTTGCTTGCCTCCATCTGGATTGGCGATGCCGAGAAGAGTGAGCCCAAGCTGAAGATGGCAATCAGAAAGTTGCGCAAAAAGTTTGACCCAAAAGGCAAACTTGTCTTTAGTCATCTCTATCCCGAAGTTCGCACTGAAAGTACCTCTCCCTTTTCGCAAGATCTTGTTGAGGCCGATCTTGATGTTGACCCTTATCTTGGCACCATATTTAATGGCAAATATGAACTGGTTGAGTTGATTGGCGGTGGTGGTAGTGGCTTAGTTTATCGCGCCAAGCAACTTAGTATAGGCAGTAGTGTTGCTCTTAAAGTTTTGCATTTAAGGGCCATGGCTCAATCTGACACAGTGCCGCGATTTCAACGAGAAGCTCGAGTTACGGCAATGTTGTCGCATCCCAACATTGTCGCTGTGCGTGACTTCGGCGTGGCTGAACAGGGTCAGCCCTATCTCGTTATGGAGTTCGTAGACGGAGCCAGTCTGGCTGAGTATCTTAAGCAATACGGTCGGCCGCCCTTACGTGAAGTAATTGATATTTTCACTCAGGCGTGCTCTGGTCTTGAGCATGCTCATCAAAAAGAAATTGTCCATCGCGACATTAAACCCAGTAACCTGATGCTGATTCATAATGGTGATGAAGGTGTGATTGTAAAGCTTGTTGACTTTGGCTTGGCTCGCTCAGTCAATGTTAGTCAGGCTGATCAGATTACACAAATCGGTGATGTGCTCGGCAGTCCAGCTTATATGAGTCCGGAGCAAGCGCGAGGCGAACTGCTCGACAGGCGCACCGACATTTATTCTTTGGGCTGTGCTTTATTTGAAACTCTGCAAGGCAATCCCCCTTTTAACGGCAAAGATTCAGTAGATATTTTGGTTAAGCAAATTACCACTGATGCGCCAGAAATGACTCTCGATGGGCTTGCACCAGTTTTGCAGGTGAAGTTGAACAATATAGTAGCTAAGTGTTTGGCTAAGGACAAAGACCATCGCTATCAGTCGGCCGCGGCGCTGAAAGATGCACTGGGCCAGGTTATGGCTGGCAATAGCGTAGCCGAAAGTTTGCAGGCCGATGCTCAGGCCGAATCAGCCAAAATAGATACTTGGTCTGGTCGTCGAGACGAATTACTTTCCTGGTTCAATCATCGCTTTAGGCACTGACTTCATGCTACTTCGGCTTGACTTGGAGCCGCTAAAATTAGCTTGGAGAGCTTTCCTGGTCCTAGCCTTCGATTAAGTCCCCGTATTAAAAACAGTACAGCGAAAATTGAAAATAGGACTGTTTGGTGCGCCACCATCAAGACTATCGGATGGGCGACTGCTGCCTGTGTCGCAGCATGATGATCAAAGAGCTTTTCTTCTACCTTGAGGGCACAGTCTACAATTATGGCCATCAAAGTGGTTTTATAGAGAACCGCCCAAATCAGCGGTCTGGTGTCCCACGCTCTCATGGGTTTGAGATCTTGGACCACAACCACGACTTTTGCCGCTCCTAGGGCAAGAACTGCAGCGACCTGGTAGCCGTGGGCAAAATCGTTGATGCCTTGCTGTACTAGTACGAGCGATTTTACTGTTGATAATAGTGAAAGACTTACCCAGAGATAAATCATAACGGCAAATATTTCTCTCAGCTCGTTCACTATAAGCTCTTTCGCTGTGGGTTTCGAGCCGTTCGGTTGGGAGGTGGCTGAAGTCTCATTTAATGTCATTTCGCTGCTCTATGCTTGGTCAATGTGATATTCTGGCGACCCCCTTGAGGATATAAGCGTGAGTTTAACAGCGGCTCAACCTAAGACGGTTTCACTTACCACCAATGAAGCCTATGACATTGGCTTGGAGGCCTACACTTACTTATATCCGCTTTTGAGTATGGAGATTACCCGACGCCAGTGTATCAATCTTGACGCTGGAGTGAGGCCTGGTTCTGGTCCGTCTAATTATTTTTCACATGTGCGCGCATATCCTGGGGCTGATTTTAGAACAGTTGTCCGCCCTAACTTTGACACGCTTTATTCTATTACCTGGTTTGATCTTGCAGCTGAGCCAATTGTGCTTTCGATTCCTGATTCAAAAGGGCGTTACTATTTAATGCCTATCCTCGACATGTTCAGTGATGTTTTTGCCAGTCCCGGCTGGCGTACAAGCGGCACTGCAGAGCAGCATTTGGCTATATGTGCACCTGGTTGGAGTGGTGAATTGCCAGCTGGTGTTGAGCGTATCGATTCACCCACTAAGCATGCTTGGCTGGTAGGTCGCACCAAGACCGATGGACCTGACGATTATGCTGCAGTTCATGAATTCCAGGACGGTTTGAAGTTAACCCCGCTGTCAAAGTTTGGCTCAACAGCTGCTCGTTCTGTTCCTAAGGTAAATGCAGACAGTGCTGTTGATATGACCACTCCTCCCCTTGAGCAAGTCAATCAAATGTCGGCTGACAAGTATTTTTCGCTGGCAGCTGATTTGCTCAAAGAAAACGCCCCTCATGTTACGGACTGGTCGATTTTGGCCAGAATGAAGAAGATAGGCTTAGTGCCAGGGCAGAGTTTTGACATGGCTGCCTTGAGCTCAGAGAATCAAAACGCTGTGACCAAGGGTGCTGCCGACGCTTTGAAGTTGATGTTAGAGAAACTGCCAACTCTCGGTCGGCGAGTTAATGGCTGGAATATGAATACTGATACCATGGGTGTTTACGGTAACTATTATCTCAAGCGAGCAATTGTAGCGATGGTGGGCCTTGGTGCCAATCAGCCTGAAGATGCAGTTTATCCCCTCAATGTTCTAGATGCTGACGGTCAGCCATTGAACGGTGTCAATAATTATGTATTGCACTTCAATAAAGAAGAGCTACCACCAGTTGATGCCTTTTGGTCGCTAACTATGTATGACAAAGATGGCTTCCAGGCTGCCAATGTTTTGAACCGCTTTGCCGTCAGCTCATGGATGCCCTTTGCTTATAACGCTGATGGATCTCTCGATCTATACATTCAGAATAAAACTCCTGGTGCCGACAAAGAAGCTAATTGGTTGCCTTCGCCCCTTTGTGAGCTAGGTGTGACCTTGCGACTTTATGCACCACAGACTGTAGTTCTCACTGGAGTCTGGAATCCACCAGCAATTAAGAAAACCAAATAGCAACCTAGTTGACTCCTTAGAATAAAAGAGGTGCCACTTTAGTAAATTAAGATGGCAGCTGTTTTTTGCGCTTAAAATGAGCAGAGCTGGAGGGCAATAGTGGTTGAAGATCAAGACAGTTTAGACGGTGTTACTGTTGTGCACACTGATCAACCTGAAGCCGATCATGTGGCAGAGGTTACACGTATTCTTAACGATAACAATCAGCGTCACGGTTATCAATGGTCTTCGCTGCCTCTTAGTGTTGTACTTAAAGACGCGCAAGGCAAGATCGTCGGTGGTTTGATTGGTTCGACCAACTGGGGTTGGTTGCATGTAGACCTGCTATCGGTAAATGAGAGTTTGCGCGGCTCTGGTTATGGCACTAAGCTCCTTGATGCTGCTGAGAATATTGCCCGTCAACGCGGATGCAGTTTTGCTTACCTTGATACATTTAGCTTTCAAGCCCAAGGCTTCTATGAGAAACATGGCTATAAGGTGTGGGGCAATCTTGAAGAATTTCCACCCGGGGCTAGTCGAATTTTTTTAAAGAAGAGTTTGTTAGATGAGTGAGACAACCTAGAGAGGAAAATTTGAATTATCTGTCCAAGCCTTCGCTCCAGTCGTTGATGTTGGCAAGTATATTTGTTTTAACTTGCGCCCTTTCTCTTGAACTGGCTGCTCATGCCAGCAGCGCTGAGTCTGTAGCGAAATCTAAGTTGAAGTGGAGAGACTTTGATCCAGCGGTTTTTGCTGAAGCAAAGCGAGACCATAAGTTTGTTTTGCTTGATCTCGAAGCGGTGTGGTGCCATTGGTGTCATGTTATGGACGCTGAAACATATAACGATGCTGCCGTGCAAAAATTGCTTAACTCTAAGTATATTTGTGTGCGTGTTGATCAGGATGCTAGGCCCGATTTGAGCAATAAGTATGAAGAGTATGGTTGGCCGGCCACAATTATTTTCAATGAAGATGGCGGCGAAATCGTCAAGAGGACGGGCTATATAAATCCGACAAAGATGGCTCGTTTGCTCAGAGCTATTATCAAAGATCCTCGTCCTGAAGAAACTGCGGTATCGATGACTGTAGCACCAACACCTTCAGTTTTATTTTCTAATAGTAAACTCCAGACAGCTCTGTCCTCGACATTGCGCCAAGAACTGATTGCTCGACATATTGCTGGCAATGACTCTAAATATGGTGGCTGGGGTAGGTTTCAGAAGTTTCTTGATTTTGACTCGGTCGAGTATGCTATGGTGCAGGGTTTAACCGGTGATAGCGACTCAAAAGCAAGAGCTATGGCTGCTTTAGATGGAGAGCTGAATCTAGTTGACCCCGCTTTTGGTGGTGTCTATCAGTATTCAACTGACGGTGATTGGGCTCATCCGCACTTCGAAAAAATCATGCAGACCCAGGCCGAGAATCTACGCTTGTATTCGTTAGCCTACCGGCTCTATGGTGAGGTGCGTTATCTCAAGGCAGCAAAGGCCATAGCTCACTATTTGCAGGAGTTTTTAAGTGCCCCTGATGGTGCTTTCTACACCAGCCAAGACGCTGACTTGGTGTCTGGTGTGCACAGCGGTGAGTATTTTTCCCTCAACGCTGTTGAGCGCCTCAAGCAAGGTCTGCCGCGCATTGATAAGCACTGCTATGCTCGTGAGAATGGTTGGGCTATAAATGCCATGGTGGAATTGTATTTGGCGAGCGCTGATAAGCAATATCTGGAACGTGCTATTAGAGCCGCTGATTGGGTGTTGAAAGCGAGAAAATTGAAGCTAAGCTCAGTTGATCAGTTGGCCTTCTGTCACGGTGAAGATGATAAGGTTGGACCATTTCTTGGCGATAACTTGGCCATGGCTAGAGCATTTCTGGCGCTTTATAGAGCTACCGCTGAGCGTCAATGGTTGATCCGGGCAGAGCAGACAGCTAATTTTATTGATACACAGTTTAAGCAGCCAACTGCTAGCACAACCATTGACGAGAGCGTGCAGCTCGCGCGCTTTGCCAACTTGCTCTATCAATATACTGGTGCGAAAAAATACAGGGCCCTGGCAAACCAGTCTTTGGCCTATCTGGTTCTGCCAGAGACGGCTACTCGCCGCAAAGTATTTGTGGGCGGAATACTCTTAGCCGATCAAGAGATGCAGGCTGAGCCAATTCACATCACTATAGTCGGGTCTAAGGCTGACGAAGAGGCTAGGGCTCTCTTTGCCGCTGCTGCGGCCTTGCCTGCTCCGTATATGCGCGTGGAATGGCTTGATCCTCAGGATGGGCCGTTGCCTAATACTGCAGTCGATTTGCCGCAGTTGCCTAAGGCTGCTGCATTTTTATGTGGCAATGGCCGTTGTTCTACTCCCGCTTATGAAGTTGCGGCACTGAAGCGCTTATTTGAGCGGGCAAACAAACCTGCGGCAGGCGCAGTCGGCAGATAAGAAGTTGGCAGATAAGAAGTTGGCAGATAAGAAGTTGGCAGATAGGCCTTCACTAAATGCGGGAAGGAGCCGAGAAATATTCGCGGAAATAAACAGTCTATTGTTAGTTGCGACTTAATGGGATCTAATATACTTACAGGCGATTGCTGCATTTATTTGTTTATGGCTTCTGTCATTACTCGCTTTTGTTATTGAGGAACTGTGAACCCAAGACTTCTACCTAAGTGGTTTTTGCCAATTGTCGCTAGTTGTGGCCTCTTGGCCTGTCAGCTGACTGACCTTCCCCTGGTGGTGGTTCAGCCGGTGAATGCTGCTGCCAATGAGACTAAAGCTGCTTTTGACCATTCATATGCCTTATTTGGGCAGGAGCTAGCCAAATATTTGGAGAACGGCAATGTTCACTATAAACGCTGGAAAGAGAATACTGCTGAGCTCGATTGCTTTTTGCAAACTCTTTGTGATTTGCCAAAACAAGAGTACGAGGGTTTCTCCACTGAGCAGAAGAAGGCTTTTTGGCTAAATGCCTACAACGCCATCACAATTAAAGTTGTTCTCGATAACTACCCAATAAAAGGCAGCCAGTCTCAGTATCCACCTAGTAGCTTCAGGCAGATTCCTGGTGAATGGGAGCACGGTAAGTTCCAGATAATGGGAGCACCTGTCACTCTCTACGAAATTGAGCATGAAAGATTGCGCCATGAATTGCCCGACCCGCGCCTGCACTTTGCTGTGGTTTGTGCTTCAAGAAGCTGTGCTAAGCTTTCGCCAGAGCCATTTGTGGCAGAGAAGCTTGATCAGCGCCTAGACCAATGCACCCAAGATTTTTTTGCTAATCCTAAGAACTTAACTGTAAATCCTCTCACTGGCGTGATGAGGGTCAACAAGATATTCAGTTGGTTTACTCTTGATTTTGCCAGTAAAGCCGGCTACGCCAAGCGCACTTTCCCTCCACCCATGGATGAAGAGATCATCGCCTCATATGTGAGCTTTTATGTTCCTACTGACGAACGTGATGTGATCGCCAAGTTTCGCTCTCAGGATAAACTTGTGCTCGACTATTTACCTTACGATTGGTCCTTAAATGACGCCGATGAGACTAAGTAAAAGTAGCCCTGGAAATTGCCTGGGTTGGCCTTCAGTCTGGACCTATGAGAAATACATTTCACGAACGGCATTGATGGCAGCCTTGGCTCCTGGAGCCGGATGATTTTCCGCCTGAAGGGTGAGAATGGCGCCCATGCGCTCAAGGGCTGCAGGGGGAATAGCGGACTGCTTTTCGGTGAGGCCGTTGGCGCCGAGTACATCGCTGTTGCAGGCCATCATATTTGCAAGATTTTTCAGGCCAGCCGCGGTTATAGGTTCTTTGCGCTTTTCGATGTTCTCGAATACTGCTAGGGCGTTAGCGGCGACGGTCTCTACTGGACGCTCTTTGCCGTTAACAGTGCTTGAGACGATGTCGAGGCCATCAGTGGCTTGGTTGTGGCGGTTGTCGCGACCAGCTTGATAGTTCTCAGGGCTAAGTTGAGCCTGGTTGATCTGCTCTGCGCCGTGTTGGAAATTGTCTGCAGGTCCTGAATGTTCCAGTGCGCTCATGGTTGCTCTCCCGGTCAAAAATAAAGATTGAAAAATTCAGCTGACAGCCGGACGGCGAAAATTCAATAGTCAACGCTCTCTATTGTATGTACCCGATATTGGCTTTAATTGGGCAGCCATTGGCGTAATTTAATACTTGACTTGGGGGCTTTCCCCACTGGAGGCGCTTTCTGCGGTGAAATCGCCATGCAGGGCGGCCATGATGAAGTTTGTGGCGATGGCCTGGCGCAATCCAATGCCGATAATTGGCGCCGGGTCTGGTAAGGCTGTGTTAAAGGATAAATTGGCATTGTTGTCGAAGTGCCCAACCAAGTGCAGCACGCGGCCTTCTCCGAAGGGGAAGCTCAGTGCTAGTATGCCAAGTTGGTCAGCATCTTGGCGCATAAGATCGCGACTGCGAGCCAATACTTGCACTGATTTGCCTCGGATAACCTTGACGATTTGACTTTTGTCTTCTAATTTCCAGTGGGCAACATGGGGCACTCCGGCTAGCAAAATTGGGTCTTGATCGACTACAACAGCATCTACGACGCTGTTCTCAGTGTCACAGCCATTCCATTCGACATAACCAGGAAATGCCTTCTTTAGGCACGAATCTAAGGCCCAGTCAGTGCTGAGCAGGTAGCCACCCTTGGATACGAATTGACGTACGCATTGAATTGATGCTTCGCTTAGCTCGCAGCCGCAGTTGATCACTAATATTTTGCTACCAGATAAGTCGGTTTGTACTAGTTTGTCTTGAGTAATTTTGGTGAAAGGCAGGCCGAAATTGCGCAAGATATGGCCGCAGTCATCCCATTTTCCCTTAACTTCTACGACTGTTGTCTTAGTGAATTGAGTACTTTGGCCAGGATGCGAGCGCTCTAGCCAAGCCTTGAAAAGCGCGGGTTGGACTGTGGCGATTTTTGCCTGATCAAGATATGGTGCCTGCTGTAAAAACTGAGCTGCCATTCTGTCTAAGCCGCGGTTGGGCCTTTGGCTAGCACTAGCGCGCATTGTCGCAGAGCTGACACCGCCAGTGATGCGTAGTGAGCCGTTGCTACTGGTCTTTAGCACCGGCGCCGGTGGCGTAATGTCAAATGCTGAGTTGTCTTCATCTCTGCTGCTTGGCCCTGAGTTTCGCTCTTCTCTCTCAAGTGAGTTCTGGTTTGAGCTTTGATCTGGACTTCGAGTTTGATTGCCTCTCATTTGTCGCATTCGAGCCGGTTGCATGCTGCGGTCGTCAGCATAGTTTTCGTCTTGCACTTGAGCGGCCGGGGCACGTCTCGCTCTTGGTTTGTTAAGGGGGATTTCGTCGATATCGCCATCGATCCAGTCGGAAGCGTAGGTGTCTCCGCTGGCTAGGGCCAAGTTTAGGCTCACAGCCAGAAGCAATGCCGCTGGTCTATAAATTGTGTGCGTCCACTTCGATTTGTCCACGCAGAACCTGCTTGACTGGCTATGGACAGTCAATGATTACTATTGAACTGCCAATAGATAAGCTAGCACAAAATTGATGGCCGTAGAAGTGTCGGGATTAGCAATGTGCGGTTGTCTTTACTTCTGCCCTGGTAACTAAGAATAAAGTTGTTTCTGGAGAAGTATCGCGTCGTCTCTCATGTCGAAAAGTATGCGTGACGCTAGTATGCAATTTGAAGTGGCTGTCGCTGGTAACTTGGGAGTATAGATCCGGGCGCTTCCGTTCAATCTTGGATTGACTGAGGTTGCGGGATGACGTGCAGTTTT
>LNEX01000254.1 GCA_001464165.1 bacterium Ga0077546 | reverse complement strand
TCAAACTCTAAGCCCGTTTGCGTCTGCTTTCTTTGCTCTGGTTTAAATCGTTGTCGCTGTCATTGATGGCGCGGCGCAGCGAAGCAAGAGCTGTTAGATTTGGCCAGATCACAGCTTTCATCTCTTCGAATTGGTACTCACCAATTTCGTGTTGATCATAGCGACGGCAGACATCTTCCCAGAGTTGAAAAAGTGTCTTGGGGCAGCAGGTTTCGCGTGCCCGTTTCTGGTATTCGAGTAAGTCAAAAGCTTCGATGGTCGTACCCTCCAACTGGTAAGCCGGGGCTTCTCTTCTTAGGATGCGTGCAACTTCGACCCGTGTCAAGTAAGACTTCTGTATGATCGTTTTGTTCCGCAAAAATCTACTGACAAAAGCTTTGATTTGGGGTTAGAGGAACGCTTGATTCAGCAAAAGCTTTTTCAACTTGAGCAATAGCAGCTGACAGTCTCTTGTGCAGAGGGCAAAGATTAAGGCCGTGAGATTTGATATCGAGAGGGCAGGTGGTAATTTTGTCTATCGGATCGACTGCGTTAACGACATCTAGAATCGATATGTCTTTTGGTTCCCTGGCTAAAACGAAGCCCCCGCCAATGCCACGTTGGGAGTTTACTAGTTTGCGCTTTACCAGTTGCTGCATGATTTTGCTTAGGTAGCCTGGTGGCACTTTTGTAGTTTCGGCTATGGCTTGACCTGTGGCTGCGGATTTTTGCATGGCCAAAAAAACCATTGCTCTCAGGGCGTATTCAGCAGTTTGGGAAATCACGGTTGCCTCTTCGTAAACAAAAGTACCTTTATATACACATTAGCATGTTGCGGGCCTTTGCGGCCTTGACAGAAGGCCTTGAAGTGCTATTATGGACATAAAGGTATATTTGATGTTAATTAGCGAGGGCGGGGTCATGAAATTCATATGCACACTTTGTAATTATATTTTGGAAGAAGCTGAAGGGTTGCCAGCGGCAGGCATACAGCCTGGATCTAAGTTTGAGTGTTTGCCTGAAGATTGGAAGTGTCCTGATTGCGCTGCGGCCAAGGACTACTTCCAGTCATGCTCTTGCGTCAGCTTGCCGCTCTATGAGGTAACCAAAGTTAGTCCTAGGCATACTTGTGCTGAAGTAGCTTGATTTGACTTTGCCTAGAGGCAAAAGCAAATCAGGCAAGTAAAAAAGTTTGAGGCGATAGGTGGCTGTCATGAAAGATTTTAGAACTGAAACAGTAGGAATGCTGGTTGCCGAGCAGCCACTTCGTGCGGCTGTCTTTGACCGGTTTGGCATCGACTATTGTTGTGGCGGAAAACAGACACTCGTTGCCGCCTGCGAGCGAGATGGTATTGCCCCTGATACTGTAATTGCAAGTCTTCTCGACAACGATGCTAAGGTCGAAGCGGATCAAAACGGTCAGAATTGGCTCGATGCCAGCTTGACTGAGTTAGCAGATCATATTGAGCAAACTCATCACGTCTATCTGAAGAGCGAGTTGCCGCGTCTGCGAGCTCTAGCTGACAAAGTAGCAAAAGTGCATGGCGTGCGCCAGCCAAAATTGGTGAAAGTGGCAGCTATTTTCTCAGCAATGAGTGACGAGATCTTAGAACATACCGCCAAAGAAGAGTTGATTCTCTTCCCCTTTATGCGCCTGCTTGATCAGGCTAGTGGAAGACCCAATGCTCCTTTCTCTACTGTTGCCAAACCTGTTGGTTGTCTAGAGTCTGAGCATGACAATGCCGGGCTTGCTCTGATGCAATTGCGCGAGCTTACCGATCAATTCGCAACGCCAGAAGGTGCTTGTACCAGTTGGCAGGCTTTGCTTGCTGGGCTAGCGCATCTTGACCAAGATTTACGCATTCATATACACAAAGAGAATTCGATTCTTTTTCCCTTGGCTGTAAAGACAGAAGCTTTAGCTCTCTGTCAGAAAGGACGGTAAGACCATGACAGTTACAATTACAGAAGAAACCACAGTTCAAGAGATTCTTGATGCATACCCAGGCGCTATTGTGGTGTTCGAGAATCACGGGGTTAGTGTTCCGACCCAATGCGATGAGAGTATTTTAGATACCGAACTTGGTATCTGTGACAGCATGTGCCATATAGACGATTTAGATGCGCTTATGCGCGATTTGCAGTTATTTGTTGACACTAAAATAGGAGTTTAGTTATGTCGTTGAATGTTGCACTATTGAGAGAGACTTTTGAGCGGGTTAAGGTAGAGAATGGCGGGGCTACGGCTCTCGGTATGGCTTTCTACAAAAGACTTTTCGAAAAGTATCCCTCCGTGATACCACTTTTCCATACACCACCTGAAGAACAACACAAAAAGCTAGTGGCTTCATTAGGGGCAATCGTCGGTGGTGTTGAGCAACCTGAGCGGCTTTTGCCTTACTTACATGCCATGGGCATTAGGCACCTGAAATACAAAACTGAGAATGCGCACTATGGTGCTGTTGGTGAGAATCTTTTAGCCGTTCTTTCTGAGCATCTCAGCAAAGAAGGCCAGTGGACGCCTGAGATGCAGGAAACCTGGGAAGCTGCTATTGGTGTTGTCGCCAAGACTATGATTGAGGCAGCGGATAATCCAGAGGCCTACAAGGATGAGTTAGCCAAAATGGGCTATGAGCAAGATGTCTTCCGTAAGAACGACAACGAACCGTGGCTTGAAAGAAACGCGACTCCCGTCTAGTTGACAATTGAGTTGCACATAAGTGAGTGAGGGAGTGCTAGCATTCCCCCACTCACTTTAATTACTTCATCACTTTACCGGCGACCCATAACTAAGAGGATTTGTCTATGTCTTGGAGATGGAAGCTGTCAGTGCTTTTCGTTCTAATTGCCGGTTTTTCTACCCTTATTTTTATGGGGCACGAAACTACTAATCAAGCGCCGCCGATACCAGACAGAGTGGTTGATTCGGCCGGTGCTGTGCTTTTCACCGGCAGTGATATTCTGGCCGGGCAGGGCGTTTTTCAGAAGTATGGCTTGATGGATGTTGGTTCACGGTCCAGATTTTTCAGCAGACTATCTCCACAGACAAGGCGAAATTGCCTTACAGCAAATGGCTCAGAAGCGCTTTCACAAGTCTTACGCTGATCTTGATGGTGGTTCTCTTGGCGACTTAGAGAGTACGCTGCAGAAAGAGCAGAAAGTTAATCGCTACGACGATCAAACAAAGACTCTGACTTTTACTGATGGCCAAACAGAAGGCTATCGACAGCTCGCTCCTTATTACGACACCGAATTTGGTGTCGGTCGAAAATTGCCTCTGCCCACTAACTATATTGCTGACCCGAACGAGCGTCTTCAGCTAAGTCGCTTTTTTGCATGGGGGGCGTGGGTTTGCAACACTAATCGCCCGGGCAAAGACTACACCTACACAAATAATTGGCCCCCGGACAAGAGTGTTGGCAACGGCCCCAATTGGCAGATCTTCTTTTGGAGTGCCATGAGTCTAGTGATGCTAGTTGGCGGTATTGGTCTTACTCAATTTCTTCTTAGCGCTTTCCCCGGTTTAGGCTGGGCACCGGACGGCAAGGGCATGGTAGACAACGTCAAGTCTTATCAACCATACCGTTCGCAGACTTCTCTCTATCCGTATTTCACTGTAGTCGTTCTGTTATTTCTATTTCAAACTTTCTTTGGCATAGTTACTGCTCACTATATTGTCGAGAATGGCTTCTATGGCTTTGATATTCGCAGCATCTTCCCTTACAGTGTTACTCGTAGTTGGCACTTGCAGTTGTCAATTTTTTGGATTGCTACAGCCTGGTTGGCGGCTGGAATGTTCATGGCGCCAATGTTATCGCGGCATGAGCCTAAAGGGCAGCATTGGTTAGTTAAAGCTTTGTTTGTGGCTATTCTCATTGTTGCCGTTGGCAGCATTGGTGGAGAGTGGCTTGGTGTGAAGAATATGCTCGGCAATCTCTGGTTCTGGTTTGGCCACCAAGGTTGGGAATATCTAGAACTTGGTCGCTTCTGGCAGGCTCTTTTGACTGTGGGCATGGTGCTCTGGGCATTCATTGTCTACCGCAGTATTAGTCCTCTGTTCAAGGGCAAAGATCACGGCAGCTTGCCCTACATGCTGCTATACGGCGTGATGGCAATCCCGCTATTCTTTAGCTTCGGCATGATGTATCACCCGGGCACTAACTTTGCCGTCGCGGATTTCTGGCGCTGGTGGGTGGTGCACCTTTGGGTGGAGGGCATTTTCGAACTCTACACCACAATTATTGTCGCCTACTTCTTTTGCAGCCTTGGAATGGTATCTGAGAAATCGGCTCTCTCTGTCATTTACATCGATATTATTCTTTACCTTGGTAGTGGCATCGTCGGTATTGGTCACCACTATTACTGGACAGCCCAGCCGGCTATTAATATGGCCCTTGGTGCCATGGTCTCAGCCTTGGAAGTAGTTCCGCTAACACTTTTGACTATGGATGCTTGGAAGTTTATTGAACTTGCCAAAGTGGAAGGGTCGATCAAGAACTTTTCGCACTATTGGGCAATGATGTTTTTGATTGCAGTGGGCTTCTGGAATTTCCTAGGGGCTGGTGTGTTCGGCTTCCTCATTAATACACCAATTGTGAGCTATTACGAGCACGCTACTTATCTCACTTCAAATCATGGTCATGCTGCCATGATGGGTGTCTACGGTATGCTTGCTGTAGCTGCTGTGCTCTTCTGCACTCGATATCTCATGACTGAGGATGTTTGGAGCAATAGGTTGGCTGGGCTTTCATTCTGGGGCTTGAATGTAGGCTTGTTGCTGATGCTTGTGCTCAACATATTTCCAGCAGGCGTGATTCAGATGATTGCTAGTTATGAGAAGGGCTTCTGGTTCGCTCGTAGTCCTGAGTTCATTCATTCACAGGTATTTCAGACTCTGACCTGGCTAAGAGTTGCTGGCGATCTAGTGTTTGTATTTGTTGGGGTTTTGCCTTTGGTTTGGCTGGTTGTGCGCGGAATGTTTAGTCGCAGACCGGCGTGTCCTCAGCCGGTTGAAGTTGTGCAGATATAGGGTCACAGGAGATATGGCCACAAGAGATATGCCTAAAACCCCGGCGGGCCCAAGTCTTTCGACTTGAGCCCGCCCCTTTATCTGGAAAAATTGTTCGAACTGCGCCTTTGTTACTCTGGTGAGTATGTGTCGCACTGCGGTACGGTTTCATAGAGGATTGTGTTTAGGGCAGATTTGAAGGCAGTAGACAATGCCGCAATTCTTGATTTGAATTCAGTTGCAAGGTTTGCAGGGTTCTTAGCCAGTGATTTCTTTTGTCTGTCTTCCGTGCCTACTGGTTGACATTTGATTAAATCGATTTCGCTGAGATAGCGCACTTCATTCAGGCTTATCTTTTGAAATGATTTGAGTTCAAGTACATCAACACGTGCCATGGGGTTTTCCTCGTTGCTACCGTTTTGTTCGATAGTATGAGTTTATGTTCCAAATGTGGCAAAGTTGTGGAACGGAGAAAGTATTTTGAAATTAGAGCGATATCGGTTTAGTTTTGGCCGGTGGATCCAAGTTAGAGCGATATCGGTTTAGTTTTGGCCGGTGGATCCAAGTTAGAGCGATATCGGTTTAGTTTTTGCTGGCGGATCCAACGTTAGAGCGATATCGGTTTAGTTTTATCCCGCAGTCAAATCCATCTGCGGATCAAATTTGTAGCCGACGCCGTGGACGGTTGACAGATTAGATGGCTTGCCTTCGACATCGAGTTTCTTGCGCAGGCGCTTTATATAGGTGCGGATAGTTTCAGGGGAAGCTTCGTGGTCAGAGGCCCAAACTCGGTCAATTAATGTTTCTGGGCTAAAGACCTGATTGGGGTGGCGCATAAAAAACTCAAGTAAGGCAAATTCCTTCGGCAGCAGCTGAACTTCCTTGCCATGGTTTGTGAGCTTAAAATTGTTGACGTCCATCTCAAGCTTGCCTACCTTGAGGCTTGTGCCCTGGAAACTAGTGGGCCGACGAAGCAGCGCTCTTACTCGAGAGGACAGTTCTTTCAGTTCGAATGGCTTCGTCAAATAGTCATCTGCGCCTGAATCTAGCCCCGCAGATTTGTCGTCCACGTGCTGACGAGCGGTCAACATTAAAATTGGGGTTAGGCCCTTTTTTGCTCTGAATTTTTGACAGACCTCTAGCCCGCTGATGCCGGGGAGGTTCCAGTCGAGAATTAGGCAATCAAAGTGATAGACTGCCAGAAGTTCTAGGGCTGACTCGCCACTGGTGGCGATTTCAACAGTGTGGTGTTCAGACGCCAAAAGCTGCGCGATCAGAATTGAAAAGTCCGGTTCGTCCTCAACTAATAGGATTTTGGCCATTGTGGCTAGGTTGGTCCTTTCAGTAAAAAGCTGACTAGGCTTACTATGCCCGGCTCTCTGCCAGATTTAACGTTCGCAGATGTGGGTACAGTAGGTAATACATATGTAGAGTATAGAAGCATGGGAGCTTCCCCATTGCTGACGTCTTCCTGAAAACGTAATCTCTAACGGTAAATTGTAGACTGCCCCACAGTCGAAAGCCTTATCCCGCAACTGGTATGCCTGAAAATCCTGAAATTCTAAATTCTAAGTTCGACAAAGCTGGAGCAGGCGATGGTTCTTTGGCGTCGCTCAACAAGCAAATTGATATGCATCAAGAGGCTGCCGACAACAAGTCGGTGCTCGACAGGTTGGTGCACCTTGTTTATGACAAAGACACACAGTCTTTGGAGCAACTCAAACAGTTGAAGCTGCAAGCTGAAGGTCAAGCTGTTAAGGGTGTGCTACCAGCCAACAGCGGTCTACGCGATGAAATTCGTCAAGCTGTTCAAGGTGATCAACAGGCCGTTAAGTCGCAGAACGAAGTTGATTTTTATGCAGGCAGTTTCATTAAGGCTGTGCCGCTCTTTGCTGGGGCGAAGTCTCGCGCTATGCTGGCTGGTTCTATTGTCGCTTATGGCCTAGATTCGGTTCATACCAAAGATACAGCCGGCGAGGCCTCCGTAAACCTCGCCATGGGAGGCCTCAAGGGTTTCGCCCTGAAGAAGACTTTCGATTATGTAGGGGCAAAAAGTTTCACCCTTGCTCCGGCAGAAGCTGCTACTGTCACAGCCCGGTATATGGGTGTCGGCCTAAAGGGCATGGCCTTGGGGGCTAGCTCTCGTGTTTATGAGAGTGGCTTGACCAGCTCTACTTATTTGAACGAGCAGGGCAAACTGACAGGCGATAGTTTTGCTGCTGGTATTGGCAAAACCTTTAGCACTGCTATCGATGGCAAAGCCATGGTTATGGATGCCGGTCTCTTTATGGGGGCTCATGGTGCCTTCTCTGGAATGAGCAAAGCTGGCATGAAACTCTTCGAAGGCACTGCAATTGCCGAATCTATGGCCGCTTCTAAGCTGGGTAAATTTGTCAACGAAAGTCAGCTTCTTCCTAACACTGGTATGGGGGCAACTTTTGGCTTTAGCTCTGGTGCTACTAATGAGTTCATGCGCCAGAAAGACTCCGAAGATTTTGCTGGTGGCTACGATATTTCTCGTATACTCAAACGTGGTGCCCTTCAAGCCATCACTGATGGTGCTGCTGGTGCCAGCGGTGCTACGGCTATGCATTTTGCCGCAAAGCCTAGTTTGGGGGCGCCGGCAGATAGGCCGCTGGAGTCGCAAGGAAAGATTGGACGTGCTTTTGCTGGTGAAGAAGTTGCGCCGCCTAAAATTGAGCCAACAGCTGAGCCGCTCAAATCTGATGTGTCTGCCGAAGCCGTGGTGCCTAGAGAGACTACGGTCAAGGATGTGCCTGTCAGCGCTGAACGAACTGCTGAACCACTGGCTGAGGTTAAGCCAGTTGCTGAACCAGTAGCCGACGTAAAGCTTAACGAACTTGTGCAAAGTCCCGATAGCTTTTCAAATACTCGCACACATCAAGTTAGCGAGAGTCAGAGAGCTAACTTTGATCAAAGTGTGACTTTGGCTAGCAAGGCTGTAGATTATAGAGCGACCCCTGAAGATGTGGTGGCGTTCTTTGAGCACGCTGCCGGAGATGGTCGCTCGGTTAGTGTCGCTATGGCTAAAGTGGCAGAGCAGGCTAAAGACCTAGGCAATGTGCCTATGGAAAAGTTGATCAAAGAAGCCTTTAGAAGTTCGCCCGAAAGCATTGCCACTCTTAAGGAAGGAGTTCAACTAGCCGAGGCAGCCGCTAAGAACAATGCTAGTCCGCTTGATGTTTATAAGCTTCTTGATTACGCCTACGGTCAGGGTCGTGGTGCCGAGGTGCCACTGCGTATGGTGACAGAATTGGCTGGTGATCGTGAAGTTAATCAGATCGTGCAAGAAGCTTATGCTGGTTCTGGCAATCTAGTGCGGGTTATTAATAAAGTCGATCGTTACACCGACCCAATTCCGCAAGAAGTAAAATTGTCATTCGGTGCCTTAATGAAAATGCCTGTGACCAGTGCTGCTGAGCATTTGCAATTTAGGGAGAGCGTTAAACAGTGGGTCAATGAAAACCCCGGTTTCACAAAACTGATGGAAGCCTATGGCAATCAGACTCGTTCTGGTGTTCATGCAGCTGTGATTGATGCTGTGCTGCATACCAGTATTCTCAGCAAATTCCCCGAGCGCAGCGTTACGACGCCCAACTTGTTAGAGCAACTTGAAGCAGCCTCTGGACGCCGTGCTTTTGATGGAGACGAGGCGGTTGCGCCTGAGCTTACTCCAGCCGTTGAGTCAACAGTGAGAGCCCAGCCCGAGGCTCTGGCTCAGGCACAAAGAACAGAATATAGTGCTGATCAAGCTGCTGGTGACCGCCAGGCAGCGGCTCGCTTGCAAGCTGAGCGCCTTGAGCAGAACCCTGAGGCCGCTATTACACATCAAGGCGGTCGAGCTGTCATCAGTCCTGAGGTTCTGATCAAAGAATTTCAACAAGCTGAAGGCACTGCTAAGGTCGTCAAAGGCACCATTCTCAGTGAATACATAGGCAAGATGAGCGATGCTGACTTTGCTGATTGGTTAGCTCATGCTTATCGACCTGCAAATCAGCCTGGCATGCATCCTGATGTGAATAATTTAGCGCTGATGCATATAGGTAACGGACGCGTGCTAAATCGTGCTGAAGTGCGCGATGCCATAAGTGACCCCGATCATGCCAAAATTGACATTCCCACAATACGTAAATTTCTTGCTGCTCCAGAAAAAACGGATCCTGGACCTATTTCAGAAGCTGAGTTGTCCTACATTGGTAATCGCTTACAGCTTGCCTATGAGCGCATCCAAACTCGAAATGGCATGAATCCTGAAACCGCTGGCAAACCGGTTGATAATTTAGCTGTGTTGAAAGAAGCATTGCCTAGTACTTATCTAAGAAGTCTCCGTGAGCGCTATTCGACTTTAGCTACTGATGGTAGTGGTCAGTATGAGTATCGTCCCGGCTTCGATCAAAACCTTGCCAACTGGCTTGAGGCTAGTCGCATGGTAGAAATGCAAAGTGCGAAATATCGTCCGCCGCGGCCTGTTAACAATCAACTATCTGATCGCTTGAATGTTCTTGATTTGGCTATCGACATGCAAAATACTGCTGCCAATCCGCAACTAGTCAACCGACTGCTTGAATTGGGCACGCAGAACCATTTTGCAGTGAAGAACATTCTCACTAAATTAGACCCTACTACCTCAGCACCGGAGCATACTGAACTGCTCAATTTAGTGGTGCCTCGCACCGGCTCGCTTGAAGATGTTCGAGGGCTGCTAGATGCAATTCAATTTGGTAACAAGTCTAATCAGAGTGCCAACAAAGCAAGAGAGAAAGGGCAAGATGCCGCTTATCACGACACTGCTCGTGAGACTAACGAAGCCTTTGCTCTTTCCATTGTCAATCGCTTGATTCCTCAAAGCGAACCTGGTTGGCAGCGGGCTCAGCAGATAATTTCAGATATGGTTTCGGGTAAGATTCGCGATCCTCGTCCTGAAACTCCAGGTGGCTTCGGTGCTGCTGCTGGTCGTGGTTTTGATCGCAACGGACCAGGCGGTGGTCGTGGTAATTTCCGCAGTAACCGTGGCGGCGATAGCCCGCAAGAGAGACCCAGGGCAGAACAGCCTTTGCGAGGCGCAGAGCCAAACAACTTCAGGCCCAAGGGCACAGACAAGCAGGCCGAGCAAGATTCTCGCCCTGCTGACGAGCCTGTAGCTGAACGCCTCGAACCAGTAGTTGAACCAGCTGCTGAAGTAGTTAAACCACTACAGGAAGCTCCAGTGACTCTCGAGCCACCCACGGATGCCTCTATCTCACAAGGTTTAGCTGATCTGCTGAAGCAACCTGTACCCCAAGACTTCACTGCTCGCCTCGTCGAGCAAGGGTTGGTGCAACCTGACGGTGCCAAGCTAGAAGTAGCTGCCAAGCCAGAAGTCGTTACACTGCCAGAAATAGTCACACGCCAAGAGGTAGCCAGCGATCCACCAGTTACTTATGAACCACAGGTTTATGTTGCTGAAGGGGGCAATAATAATGGGGGTCGCAATGCCGGAAAGAATAGGCAGAATCGGCGCACCGTAGTTGAAGAAGATGAATGGGGCGATGATGGCGGCTACAAAAAAGGCAGCAAGCGCGAGAAGCAACAGCGCGGCGGTAAGCGTGGTTACAAACGTGACCTTGACGACGAATAATTAGGGCAAGTCTTAGTTAGCTCGGCTAACTCCTCTGTCACCGTGACCCGAGTGGTTTGCTCTCTTCTCTTATATGTTGGCCAGTGCTTCTTTGTAAGCATTGTATGTAAAAGCATCAAATAATACAAAACGTACCTGTCTCAATTCAGTGTTTTGATCTATGGCTGCTATAAAGCTAGCAACACTAGAAATCGCTACCTTGGCTGCTTCAGCTAGCGGATAGCCGTAGGCACCGGTGCTGATTGAGGGAAAGGCGATGGAGGCGACTTGATTGTCGACGGCAAGCTGCAACGAGTTTTGGTAGGCATTGCTGAGAATTTGACTTTCATTAGTAGTACCTCCTCTCCAGATCGGTCCTACGGTATGAATGATATATTGTGCTGCTAGCCTGCCACCACCAGTAATGACGGCATTACCTGGAGAACACTGGCCTTGCATAGCTCTGATTTGTTTGCATTCTTCTAAAACAGTTGGTCCAGCGGCGCGATGAATTGCACCATCAACGCCACCCCCGCCCATAAGAGAGGAGTTTGCTGCATTGACTATGGCCTCTACTATTTCTTTAGTGATATCCCCTTGGTGTAGAGAAATAGTAATGTTGTTAAATGCTTTGCTGTAATCCTCAGGCATTGTTCAAATCAGAATAAGGCAAGGTGGTTTTAGCTATAACCATACCTCGGCTGTCTAGGCTAATCTCGGTTGTTTCGTTGGCTGTTCTAATTATTTTTTTTGTTGGGATGGCACCATTGGCATTGTTGTCGAATTGTGAAGTGGTTTCAGCGATTAGTTTGCCACTAGCATCAAAACGACTTTCGCTAATTGGCCTTCCGAGCCGGTCTGTGTAAGTTGTAGAAGAGCCGTCTAGCGATTTGATATGTATTCTGGAAGAAGATAAATCACTAAGTGTTGTTATCGTTTTTGTAGAACCTTCTTGCGGATTGATTTGAATGGTTTGATAGCAATTTGCGGCTTCAAAGGCGACATCGCGTGCTGCAATTTGCTCGGCCCTGGTTTCATCTGCCGGCACTGACAGCTTTTGCATACTCTTGAATGGATTGCGAAAATCTTCCATGACTGAAGCGGCAAAGACTTCTTTACTTTGTTCTCTGTCACCATTCACATACAAATTTTTTTCTGGCGCGGGGCTGAACAGATT
>LNEX01000253.1 GCA_001464165.1 bacterium Ga0077546 | reverse complement strand
CTTCTGCAAGCAGTCAACAGTGGATAACGGAAACACCTTAACTAACCTCAAATATCGCTTTCACAAGCAATTAATCGCGCTGGTAGCAGTTTTCATGCTATTAGCGCCATTTGCATTTTCGATGGCGGCTGTGGCCCAGACTTCAGTTCCCTCGCCTGGTGATGACTTTGTCAGCCCTAACGCTGGTGACCCTAGCCAAGGTGCTAGCCAAACACAGCCGACGGCAGAGAACATTTATGATGCTCCTGGTCAGACCAATTTAGTGACCCAACAGGCTGAGCAGAACACCGAGGCTGTAGCTCAGAATGTAGAGCAACAGTTGTGGCCTGATTTTGGTGCTTACAACGAGACCTATCAAGGCATAGCTGCATTTTGGGGAGATGACATCATCTCTAACCTGTTCGCTAACATTGGTCAGCTAATCGGTAAGTGGTTGAGTGAGTTTATCAACGGTTGGGTCGCAGACGCTGTGCAGTTCTTGACTGGCTTCTTGCGCATCTTTGTACTCAACCCCAATATTGCCGTCAACGGTCTCAGCACCACCCCAGGTGGTCCTGGTGCAGCTGTTGATGACATTTCGCCTTATGTTCGTCAAGGTGCTGACATCATGTACGGCATCGCTGTTGACCTTTTGCTCTTGCTCTTCATTCTTTGTATCTGGAAGTACTGGGCCGATGCTGCTATTCGTGGCAACGGCAACATGATGGGAGCTGTCGGTCGCTTAATCTTCACTGCTGGCCTTTTGCTTGCCTGGCCGACTATTTATGCTTTTGAAATTCAGATCACCAATGAGATGATCAAGGCCCTGTACTTCAATTCGGCCGATCAGGTGGCCATGCTTGATGCTGCTATGGCTGCAGCTGTAAAAGGTGGTCTGGTTGCTGGTGCTGGTTTGCTCGCTAATGCTACGGCTCCTGTAGCCGGTCAGGTTCTCGGTGGCATTCTGGCTGGTGGCGCTGGCGGCATTGTTTTAGGAACAGTTGGTACCCTTGTCGCCTTCGTTGGTTTGATTATCTACCTGGTGCTAGGCGGCATTCTCATTGCTGAGCTCATATATATTCTCGTGCTCAAGGCGATTCAGACTGCTTTGCTCACTGCTCAATATATGTTTGCTCCTTTGTTCTTAGTCTTCTTTGCTCTGCCCGATACTGAAAATGTTTGCTCTGGTTTTGTGCGCTCATTTGTTGAAGTGAGCCTGTGGACATTCGTTTGGGTTGGTATGCTCAAAATTTTGGTGATTGTGGTCTTATCTGACTTCAACCCCTGGGGCAAAATTGTCATGGCTGTGGGTGTCTTGCAGTTGATGATTCAAGTGCCATCGTTCTTAGCCAGGGCTCAAATTTCGCCAATGTCAGACTTCGTTTCTGCTGGTTTGATTACCGGTGGTTTGCTTGCTGGCGGTAAAGCTCTGGGTGGAATGCTCGGTGATCGTGCCAAGCACTTTGCTAATGCCGTTGGTAACTTTGGTTATGCTGGAGCTAAGGGTGCGCCCAAATCGCAAGGTGTTGAACTTAATGGTCTGGCAAATGATGTTGCCAATCCTGGACTATTAAAAGATATTCGTAGTGCTCAGGCCACTGGTAAGGTTGATGGTCCTGGTGGACCAAAAGGCAATAAGGGGCCTGGAGCCGGCGGGCTTGGTCCGGATGGTAAGCCAATCAAGCCACCAGAAGGTCCTAAAGGTCCTAAAGACGGCAAGGGTACTGGTTTGGGCCCCGATGGTAAACCACTAAATCCAGCTGATCCTAATGCCGCTAACAAAGCTTCTGATAAGAGTGCTCCTGGGACTGGAACGGCTGCCAATGTTGTGCCTCCTGGTACTGGGCCTAATAAACCGGTGAGTCCGGCTACTGGTGCCGCTGATGCTTTGGCTAGTGCTGCCAAGACTGGTACTGGTGTAGCACTAGGTGCTGCGGCTGTGGGTGCTGGTATGGCAGCCATGGGTGCTAATGCTGGTCTCAATACCGCTAACAAAGATGCTGCTGCCGCTAATGCTAATGCTGGAACTGGCGAACAAGCTAGCAAAGACTTGAGTACTGCTGAGGCCGCTAAAGCTGCTGCCGCTGCAGCTGCTGCTGGTGGTCTTGTAAATGCTGCTGGAAATTTGACAGATAAGAACGGCAAAGAGTTGCTCGATGCTAAAGGCCAACCAATTAAGGCTGGAGTTACTGCTCCACCTGCTGCCGGCGGTAAGGCTGGTGAAGTCGTTAAAGATCAAGCTACTGTCACTGGCAAAGTTGTTGATCCTAAAGCTGAAGCTAAAGGAACTGGCGCTGAGTTAACCGGCAAGGGTAAAGACCTGGCATCTGGTATCAATCCTGCTGATATCGCCAAGGGTGCCGCAGCTGGTGCTGCCGCTGGCGCAGCCTTGAAGGCCGCTGGTGATGAAGTTGAAGTAACTGGCACAGGTGATGAAGCTGGTAAGGCCGTGGCATCATCGGTGGTGCCTGGTCTGAAGATGGCTGGCAGTGGTACCCCTGGTGCACCTGGCTCTAACCTCAATGCTGATGGTTCAGTTAAGACTACTGTTGACGCTGGCAAGGGTGGTGTCGGTGGTGCAAGTAAGCCGCTTGACGGCGCTAAGGGCGACACCAGTGTTGTGCCTAAACCGGGTTCAAATCCTGTCACTGCAGCTGGCGACAAGGCCGTTGTTCCTCCCATCAACTCTTCCCAGCTTGCTGCTGTTACCGGTAGCGTTGCCACCGGTAAGGGAACCGATCCGACGACAGCCATGGTTGCCGGAGAAGAAACACTCAACCCTGCTGACCCTGGTGCGCCGGTTGTCGCAAGTGCGAAGGAAGGAACATTCAATAATAAGCCAAATACAGCTGCTACAGTGGCCGCCGCGGCTGCCGGTGGAGCTGCTGCAGCAGTGGTTGCAACCAATGCTGCTAATGCCCTGAAAACTCCTGGTGTCACACCACCGGCACAAGTGACTACTGACGCGACTGGTAAGGTTGTCGGTACTTCTGGTACCCCAGGAAATACTGGTGCAAATCCGACTGGCAATGTACCTGCGGCCAATCTTACTGGCCAAACTGGCGTTTCAACAGGCGTTCAACCTAATCCTGGAGTCACACCGGCTGCTACTTCTAACGTGACCGGTGAGGAGATCATTAATGCCGACCCAGCAGCCCAGGCTTTGGCTGCCGGCAAAGAAGGCACCGCAACACTTAAGCCTGGTGGCAATCCAGTAGTAAATGCAGCTGCTACTGCTGCTTGGTCAAGGAATTAAAACTCAGACGGGCGCTCAGACACCGACACCGCCGGCAGCTACAACAACTGACGTTAATGGTCGGGTGGTTTCAAGCGGAGCGACTCCTAATGCAGCACAACCCGGTGTTGTTAATCCTAACTTGACCAATACAAGCGGTATCGTGCCGCCTATGTCTAGCTCTGCAGTGACTCCGGCAGGAGCATCTACTGTTACCGGTGAGGAGATCATTAATGCCGACCCAGCAGCCCAGGCTTTGGCTGCTGGCAAAGAAGGCACCGCAACACTTAAGCCTGGTGGCAATCCAGTAGTAAATGCAGCTGCTACTGCTGCTGGTCAAGGAATTAAAACTCAGACGGGCGCTCAGACACCGACACCGCCGGCAGCTACAACAACTGACGTTAATGGTCGGGTGGTTTCAAGCGGAGCGACAGCTAATGCCGCACAACCCGGTGTTGTAAATCCTAACATGCAGAATATAACACCAACTAGCGGTCTCGTTCCGCCTATGGCCACAGCTAATACTGGCGCTAATCCACTAGTGAATGCTGAATTGGTTGAAGAGGCTGCTGTTGCTGGCGCTGCTGGAGCCGCAGGTGCTGCAGCTATGGGAACCGTGAGACCTACAGGCGCAGTCAACCCTAGTGCCAATACCGGCAAAATTGATGGTGTCAATGCCACTGGAACTGTGACTGGTAGAGTCGTACCTCCAGTGTCTGGTCAACCTGGTGCTACTGTTAATCAGGGTACAGTCAACGTCACTCCTGGCGCTACCAGAGCGGGCACCCCTCCTGTTGCCACCCCAACTCAGTTTACAACCACAGCTGGCGGAACCGGTGGTGCTCCTCCCGTTAATGGTGCTCAAACTGCTAGCTTCGCTGGTGGTGACGGTGGCGACGGCGACGATGGCAGTGGTGGCGGTGGTGGTGGTGGTGGCGGAACACCTCAGGGTGGTCCTGCTGCACAACCGACTCAACCTGGTACTCCTGGTCAGAAAGCCTCTATGTTCGATGGCTATATGCAAGCTGGTTACAGACACGTCCCTTACCGGGTTGCCGCTGCTGCAATCAGATTGGCTCAAGGCGCTACTCTTGGTGTGTCGCGTACCGGAAAGCCAGAGAACGTCTATGACAACCAAGGCCACTTGATGCACATTCGTACTGGAGAAGGTGCTTCTGATGAGCAGAAGGGTATGCAGATCATGGCCGGCGCTTATGGCGAATTGATGAGCACTGACGCTGAAGCTTATGACGCCGCTCGGCAATCATCTATTGATGCTGGGGAGCACAAACCGAAAGGTATGGCTCAGAGAGCTGCTGCTGGTATTTTGGCCTATAACGGTAGTTCATGGACACAAACCGCTGCTGCTAAGCAGAGCTTCGCTCGATCGATGGCTAAGCATGCTGCACTTGGCTCGCAAGCTTATATCAACGGTGAAGAAGGCAACGCTTATACTGAGCACTTGGTCAACAGATATGGCCCAATGAGCGAAGACCAACAAGCTTGGGCTGCTCACATTATGACCAGTACTGATTCACCTGAATCAGGATGGAGCTGGAGAATGGGCCCTGCCACTGAAGCTCTGATCCAAAGCGGTCTACCGATTACTCCTTGCAACAGAGCCGTTGCTGCTAACCAAAGCGTTCTGAAAGCCCAGCCCTGGTTGCGCGGTGCCACTATTCGTGGTGGCGGTGAGTATATGCAAGCTCGAGCTGCTGCTGAACTTCCTGAAGGCACAAACGGTTTGGTGCAAGATGCCTGGTATGGTAACCGCGCTCAAGCTATGCCAGCTGAAGTCGTTCAGACTCTCGGTGCCTTGGCTCAGGCCGGCATCCACGACGATAACGGTGTGTCTGTCTGCCGTGACTTCAACACCGTTGACCAAGTGGCTTCTATGGTTGGCGCCAATGCTAGACCTGAAGACTATGTGGGCGCCTATAATTCGTTGAGAGGCGGCAACGTCGTTATGGCCAACTTGCAGCGCAGCTTCGGTGGCGGTGGTGGTGGCGGTGGCGGCAACATGAATCTCGGTGGCGTCAACATCGGTGGTGGTGGCAGTGGCGGCGGTGGTGGTGGCAATGTTGCACCTCCTGTACTCGGTGGTGTCACTATGTCTGGTGGTGGCTCTGGCGGATACAGTGGCGGCGGCGGTACTGCTGATGTTGACCTCTTCCTTGATGGCCCCTCAGCTGGTGCTGGCAGCATCAACCCTAATGCTATTCCTCTACCTTCTAATCTGCCAACCATGCAAGGCGGCCCAGTTACGGTTAACACCAGAATTCAGCCACCAAGTAATCAAGGTGGTAGTAATCTCGGTAATCTGGGCTCGGTAAAATTGCCTGGTGGCTCAGTTGGCTCATCTGCTGGCCAGATTCAGATTGGTCGTGTAGACGGCGGCAATGGTGGTGGCAGCGGTAGCTTGCCTTCGGAAAATGTCTCAATCGATGTAGAGCAGTCAGTCTCTGGTCAGGTCCTCGATTCTGGTGGTTTGCAGCAATCTGCTGTTGCCAGTGCTGTCAGTCAGTTTGGTGGTTCGCAGAACTTGATTAAACAGGTTGTTGCCGATCTTCGAGCCAATGGCATGGATTGGAAGCAGATTTATGATCCATCGAAAGATGAATCAGACCCTGGCAAGTATCAGATGTTAGAAACTGCTGTGCAAGCCTATTCTCAGAATCCTAGCTCGATGCCAGCTGTGGCCGTCGCTGCTAGTGCTGTTGGTGCCTCCAACGTATCGACAAGCGATGTGCAAGTTGTTCAATCGATGATGGACGCAGACCCTAGATGGCAAGCTAACAATATAGACTACGGCTCTGTCTATACTGCTCGGGCCATTGTCGAAGCACACAGACAAGATCCGCAAACATACGGTGATCCTTATTTGACCAAAGATTATGTCGACTCTGTTCGTCAAGATCCACGGTTTGTGCCTAGACCAGTGCCGGTTCGCAATGCTGGCGGACAAGTGGCAAGATATGATCAATCACCCGTGCCGAAAGATCGTTTGGTTAAGCGCATGATGGAACGTATGTTCGGTCAAGATGGTTACAACAACGGCAACGGCTAAGCTAAACTGGGCTAAGCTAAACTGGGCTAAGCTAAAATAGATAGTCTCAAGTGCTTAGCCTGAGCATTTATACCCTTAGATAGGGCTGATAATAAAAGCCATGAAGTTCTTCAAATTACGCCACCTGACAGTGGTTTGTCCTGAATGCCAAACTATTTTCGCCACTTACGAAGTGGCGAGATTGCCTGCTATTGATTTGACAACACCAATTGAGAGCGACTTACATCGCATTTTGCCCGACCCTGAGCTGCGTTCGAGTCTGCTTGCCATGTGTCCTAACTGTATTTATACCTGGTGGTTGTCATCATTCAAGGAGCATTTTTATCTGCCACAGGTTGTGCCAGACTCGCCACCCACTGAGCCCTCCAAGAAATTTGCTCATGCTGTGGCTTCTGGTCGAAAGCATAACGTCCATACTTTGGATCGTTCAGTATTAGCCCTAAACGGTTATTGGTGCGCCATGGAAGAGGGAGTTGACGGTAGTAAATTTTTGACTTTGGCAAAGAATGAATTGGCTGCTGCCCTGGCTGACCCTAGTTGGGCGGGCAATCGAAGCCGCTATAATTATGTCATGGGTGAAATACTGCGCCTCTCTGGGGAGTATGACGGTGCTATCAAGTGTTACGAGAAAGTAGATTCGACTGCGGGTTTACCCCCTGAGCTCGTCGCCAAGATGAAGGAGTTTGCTCTTTATGGGAATAAAGGTACAGTAAGGCTTCCACCGCATATCGTAGGAATTATTTTCAACTGTGCTCAACCCGTTAGTTCTTGAACCAGTTGAGACCTGAGCACCAAGTCTTTAGCCAAATCAGTCCTGCATCCAATTAACTCTGCAACCAGTTAGCTCTACAAGTAGAATGTAAACATGGACGATGTCACTCCCCTAAATTTAGAAGATTCTCCCAAGCTCTTTGGCATGCGGTTTGACCAACTGATCTGGATTTTGGTCAGTTTTGTTGTTTCCACCCAGCTCTGGTCTTGGATGATGCCGATAAACCTTGCTGGGCAAGATATTAAGCTCTGGATTTGTATCTTTGTCGGCATGATTGGCCCTTTTTACGCACTGGTTACCAATAACCACTCTGCTTCACATTGGGAGAACGTGCTCAACTTTTACACTGGGGGTAAAATCTTGATACCGGGCCCAGATCCAAATGCAACTAGGTTTTTGGTAGATGAGAAACTGCCAGAATTTGTTGATTAAAGGAGATCTTGTTCGTTAATGGTCACTTCGGTAAATCGCTCCTACTCTAAAGAAAATAGTTTGCTGGGCTTTATGAAGCGCGGCAAAGAGAAGGAAGCACCGATTTCTGCTGAAATTCTCGGACGTATTCCTGGTTTGGCAGTGCCCAGGCCCCACGGGTCGGCTGCTGGTATTTTGCCTCTGTGGGATCTCTTCCATGATGATGCATCTGGTCAGGGCATTCTTGTTTTGAAAGACGGTACTTACCGTTGTGTCTTTGAGCTAGACGGGGTTCATGTCTCGGGCTTTGATGAGATGCGTTTGGTCTCGCTGATGAATCACTTTACTGGTTTTCTTAACGGTATCGATACCTCCGCCCAGCTCACCGTTGTCTGTCATAACATCTCAAAACGCGAGTATTTTCAGCGCCACCCTGTTGAAGTAAATGAAGATCCATTCTTGCGTTACGTCGCTAAAGTCGTTGAAAACGACCAGGCCTCGTTGCTGTCGCGCAATTTTGTGCCTGAGCTAAAGTTTTATGTGACATTCTGCTACCGCCCTCCCAAGGAGAAGCCGCCCAAGCAGAGCATGATTGACACAGCCGTCAAGTCGGTGATGGATGCACTCACTAGCCAGGCTGCTAGACAGTCAGTCGGTAGTCATTTTAAGAATGTCACTACCCTGGTACAGCGCGCCAATGGCTATGTCAGTCAACTTGGTGCCTGTGGTATGTCTGGTCGGCCGGTTTCGGCCGTAGAATACTTCCGCATGCTCTACCGTGAGCTCAATCCTAAGCAGTCTGAAATGGGCGAAGAGAACTTGCCTTCACCGATTCGTCCGCAAACGCAGTCACTGCCTCCTGCTGTGCGCCGTGTCTTCCCTGATATGGAGCCGGCGACTGTGCGGCAGCAGTTGGTTGAGTCTTGCTATGACTTCAGTGCCCCTGATTTTTGCAAGATTTCAGACATGACTGATTACATCGAAGCCACTGATCCTAATGCTGACCCAGCTGAGAAAGAAATTGCCGGTCGCTATATTCGCACTCTCTATATGAACCGGCTGCCCGAGCGCACTGGACCTTTGTGGTTGCAACCACTGCTGCGTCTCAACTGCGAATGGCGGCTCAATCTTTATGCTCACAAATTAGATAAAGAACTCTTCCGCAAAAACTTGCAGAAGAAACAAGCTCAAGCTTCTGCCAACACATATCAAGGCGTTATGGGGCAGCGCTCTGCGCCCAACCAAGAAGAAGCTGAAAAGGCCCAAGAAGCCGCCACCATCGGTTCTGAGTTGTACACAACCAACATGGAAGTTTTCAACTACGCTATTTATTTCACTCTCTTTGCCGATAGTCTTGAGGAGTTGAACCGTTCCACCGAGTTTGTTCGGTCTGCTGCTTCACAGTGTCGAGGCGCTCGTTTTGTAATTGGTCATCATGAGCAACGCTCACTCTTCATTGGTAGTTTGCCCGGCCTCGGAATTGATGTGGCGCGCCGCGGAAAGGCAGTGCGTACACCCACTGTGCGCAACTCATTTCCTTTTGTTCACGCCAAGCTTGGCTCTGAATATGGCGACTGGCTAGGATTTTCTAAAGAAACACTAGAGCCGGTTTTCCTTAACCCTTATGACGAAAAACTACCAAACGCCCTCTGCATCGTCTTCGGTCAACCGGGTGAAGGTAAGTCTATGGTTGCCCAGCAAATCATCCAGATGAAAACTTTGTCTGGTGCCAAGACGGTTATCATTGACCGATCTGGCTCTTATCGCATGCTCACTGAAGTTTATGACGATTGTGCTTATATCAAACTTGGTCCTGATGGTTCTGTTTGTATCAATCTCTATGACTTGCCTTATCAGGGGCCCGATGGTAAGCCAATTGACCCATTTAGTCCACCAGAATCGCACATCATCAAAATTTTGAACTTCCACTCCGTAATGTTGGGAGAGCGCGGTGAACAGGCTCTCAATAAAGACGAGAAGCCAATTCTGATGCAAGGTATTCAGGCAATTTATAAGACTTGCGCTGAGCAGGGTCGTATTCCTATTGAGTCTGACTTGGTCAACTGGCTGCAAGAAGAAGCAGTCAAGCACGCCAAGAGTAAGCGCGGCGATACTTGCGAAGACTTGGCTAACCGCCTTAGTCTCTACTGTAAAGGTGCGATTTTCGGTAAGCTTTTTGATGGTGCTACTTCTATTCCACTCGATACTCAATTGATGGTGTTTGATACTTCAGATTTGGCTCACGACAAAACTCTCGAAGCTGTTGTCACACTCTTTGTCTCTGACTACGTTCTGCGAAGAGCAGCTCAGCATAAGGCAGAACAAGTTGCTTTGGGCAAGCCTTCACGTTTCGTTTTTTGCATAGACGAATTGTGGAGACTACTTAGGTATGAGGGTGGTAAGACTCTTGTAGAAGATGCCTCACGCACAAGCCGACACTTAGGTCTACTGTTTATAGGCATTTCCCAGG
The DNA here is from genome assembly GCA_001464165.1 of bacterium Ga0077546. Next base: position 54,974 of record LNEX01000253.1, on the reverse strand, counting down.
AACTGGGTGACCTTTTGCGCGATGATAGGGCGCGAAATCTTGCCACCAATAGTGCTATCAAAATCATCCTCGGTAATGACCCTTCAAACTTCGAATTGATTCGTGAAGCTTGCGGTCTGACACCGCAAGAGATGGGTGCCATTGCTCATTTGACCAGAAAGAACAGAGAGTATTCAGATGCTTTTCTGATTTATCACAAGCTTTCGCGTGGTGTGGTCAAATTGGTTGTGCCACGTTTCATGTACTGGGTGGCCACTACTGAACCAAATACCGACCAACCCATGCGTTCTAAGATGATAGAACTATGCGCCGGTGATGCGCGCTGGGCTTGTCACTTACTTGGGCAGGGCTATACTCCTGAGACTTTCACCCCTGATTTGCTCAACGCGGGTTGATACAAATATATGTTCGACTATCAAGCTGGTGAAAAATACAAAATGACTTTGATCATGGTCGGCGTAGCTGGCGCTATGGCGGGCATTTTTTTTACATTGATACTTTCTCCAACTCCAGTTCCGACAAAGCACAGACAGCGCTCTAAAGCCGACACTCACCCTGACGTTACTGGCATCGCTCGCCCGCCAAGTGAGCGCTACCCTCAGTCTAGTGCTTCTCAGCAGGGGCACCTACCGCCGGTTGACCTTGTAGATAACTTTAAGGCTACTGCTCTAGTAGAGGGTTTCCTACCTTTAGCTATGGATTTCAACGCTGCCACAGCCGCCAGCTCGCAGCAGAGCGCCATGAATTTGATGACTCCTGATTGTGCTCAAAGTTACATAACCAATATCTGGACGGCTGAAATGGCTACTACTATTGCCAATTCGGGTATGAAAAGTAAATGGAATCAACGCATGGTTTCTGCCCGGCCGAACCAAGCAGATGGTTCAATAGAGATAGTGGTTGATGGGCAGCAAGAATTGTTAATACCTGGTGAACCGCCAAAGCTAAGACCGGTGAAGTTTGTCTATTTAGTGAAGAAGGCTAGCGATGGTAACTTGAGGATAGCAGGCATTTCTGAGGGGTAGAAATACGAAGACTGCGCCGATAAAACGCTGATTCTTCGTAGTCTTCCCGGAACTGGAGCGGGTTTTGTTGCGCAACTACTTGTTTAAAAGGTATAAATAAGTAAGTATGAATGAATGGGTGAGAGTTACCGAGAAAGTAACTGTGAGATAAGTCGATAGCAGGAGACTTAGATGACCGGGAAGGCGCCAATATGAGTTGGAAAGCGCAAATGAACGAGAAGGGGTTTATCTCGTCGTATCGGAATACCGATACTGGCGAACAAATCTCTGCCAGAGACTTTGAGCGCATGATGCAAATGCAAGGATCTGTCGGAGCTCCCGATGGTAGCGCGCACATGCAATCGTCCTATCCCCAAACTTATCCACAGAGCTATGCCCAGCCTGGTTTCCATTCTTCAATGCCACCGGGCATACAGCCTGGCATGCAGCCCTATCAGGCTCAGCCTGCGCCGCAGACTTACGCTACTGGTGAACCAGCCCCATATCAGCAGGCACCTCCGGCTGGCTATCCTCAAATGGGACAGCCACAAACAGCACATCCACTAATGGCTGCGCCTGGCTCGAGTCCGTTGGTTCAGCCTGGTGCTGCTCCGGTTGGTTCGCAAGCACCTATTATTCCATTGCCAGCCACAGGTCGAGTGCCCACCATTGGCCAAGAAATTCAGAAGAAGAATTTTCGTTTAGAAGGGGTACCGGGTCACGTAGATCAAACCCGTCAGAGCTTCCAGCCTAAGAAAGGCAAAGGCTTCCTCGATGCGACATCTATAGCTATTTTGATGCCGACACTTGTGCTTTTGGCTCTAATCATCGCAGCCGCCCACAAAAAGCGATTGTTCCCTTGGCAGACAATTAGAACCTTTAACCCACCATCAGGCTTGATGACCCCGCGCGATTATGAGCGCTCTTATGTTTGTCCACCTAACGGTAGACGTCATGGCCGCCTCGGCAAGAAAAATCCTAGTTCGACATGGTCTGAAGTTGACGGCGTGGTTATTCCTTTTGGCTTCTTGGCCCGTACTCACTTGCCGGTGACAATTCCTATGGGGCGGCTGCCAAACAAAAACATGTTCATTGTCGCTCCGTCAGGTTCAGGTAAAACAACCTTGATGCGGGCTGTAATCAAAGCTTTGCTGGCTAAGCCCTGCGTCATTATTGCTTTAGAAGCTAAAGCCAACGACCCTAACTTAGATGAACGCCGAGAAGGTTTCAAATACACTGTATTGCCCGAAGCTCAGCATGCTGGGTTCCGCACTCTTTATTTCAACCCACTTGATAGCGAATCCATTTGTTGGAATCCGCTCGACCAAGATGCTGTCACTTTTGCTACATCTATTGTGCAAGACATCAACTCTCTTCCTCCAGAAGAGCAGCACTGGGCTGAGCGCGACCTTGGCTATATTGAAGGCTTGACACAGCTACTTAAGTGGGGCGGTGTGCAGGTTATGGGTGAAGATGAGAATGGTCAGCCTTCTCAGCTTGATCCTTTGCCTTGTAATCCATATGGTTTGATGAAACTGGTCAACAATCGTCGCAACATTGTTGAGTCATTACGTAAGTTGAAAGCTGATCCAAATATCAATGCTGGTGAACTCGGTGAATTGACCCAGCGTCTCTCGTCGATTATTCGCACAGATAGTGATTGGGATAAGAACATTCAAGGTGTGCGCGGTCGTCTGCGCATGTTCAAGAACCAAGCTATTCTTAAGTGCACAGAAAGATCAAATGTCGACCTTAAGACCAGTATGCATGAGCCTACGGTGCTTATTTTCGGCGCTCCCGCTTCATTAGGCCCTGACGCAGAATCACTAGCTGCATGCTTCGTGCACCAATTGCAGCAAGCATTACACACTAGATACGGTACAAAATCAGTATTGCCTTTGTTTGCCTTCTTTGATGAATATCAAACTTTGAACATAGACTTGGCCGGTAGACTGTCAGCTATTGTTCGTGGTGCCAACGGTGGTTTGACTATCATCTTGCAGAACATCTCGCAGATCACCAGTGGTGGTGGCCAGGGTGTTGCTCCAGAACTCAAGACTATTTTCTCCAACAGTGCTGTCCGGGTATGTCTACACAACGCAGACGAAACCACTGCTAAATTCTTCTCTGAAGAAATTGGTAAGCATGCTGTGGTTGTTCCTGGTATTGCCGACCACTACGCTGCCAATGGATTTGGCATCTTCCCTAATAGTTGGAACAAGATTCACAGCCAACAGGTTGTTGCCCGGGTAGACACAGATTCGATTAAGCGCATGGAAAAACATCACGCTTTGGTCTATCTATCTCCAGCAGGCGACCCCGAATTCGGCGAAACGAAGCCATTTATGTGCGATCTGCGCGGTATTGAAGAAATCGCCAAACTGCACTTGCTGCATAACGTTAGCGCCAGAAAACAAACTAGTCCAGATTACCCAGAAGGCTCACCAGATCCCGGTGCACCAGCTCCTTCATTTGCCACTCCTGCTGGTAGCTTGCCTTTCCCTTCTAGACCTAGTGCGACAGGCAGCGTCGGTTCTGATTTTGTTGATAGCGCTGCTATGGCCGCTCAGGCTGCTGCTGCTGGATTCGACCAGACAGGAGTTGGTGGCGGAAGTGCGAACGCAAATGCGACCGGATACTCCACAGCCAATGCTGGTGGTTATGCTCTGGGAACAGTCTCTTCTCAAGTTGGTGCACAAAGTGCTTCTGCTTCTCCACTTGCTAATGCTGGAGTCAGCCCGAATAACACAAACAATGGTGCCTCCAGGTTGTGTCCCAATTGCACTAAACTAGCAGGGAAAGGTAAGTTCTGCATTGAGTGTGGTCAATTTATTGGACTGCCTCAAGCTGTTGAACTCGCCACTTCGGCTCAGGTAGTGGCTTCTAGCAGCGGAATCATCCCGAGCTATGCAGAGGCAAATACGCCAGCTAGTTCACCTGCTGGTAACACATCTTCTGCTTCTGCAGTTTCTGGCAATGGAGCTGTCGATTCGTTTGGTAATGTTGTTGGTGGCAATGCCGAAGTGTTAGGTAATGGTTTATCTGCCGTTCCTGGTCAGCAAGCTACACCTCGTTATGGTGGTTTGCGTCCACAGACCCGCGAAGCTATGCCTAGTAAGCGAGGCTTGTTTGATAGTGCGTCTGAGATTGCCAACACTGCTCAGCAGGTTTTAAATCCTAATAGTTCCAATAGCTCAGGCGAGCCAAATCTCACTCAGACTAGACGGCCAATGACTAGTCTAAATCCTGATGTATCTCATCTAGGTCTTGATAATGGCAAGAAACCGGGAGTCGAATTCTAATTTTCGACATTGAGTTTTAAAGTGGGTCTTGAGTTGTAATTTGCTTTTGATAGTGTTCATATATTTGATTTAGCGGGTAAATCTGATAGTGTCACTTCCTATTTTGCTACGAAAGGCAATTGCATTATCAGTCTATGCAGACGACTTTACTTCCCAGCGATAAAGACTACTGGAAGCACATAGTTACTTCCAATAATCAATTTGGACTTAACGTGCTCAAGACTCTGGCTATGGCTAGTCCGAGTTCTAATGTCGTGATTTCCCCGACGAGCATTTTCTTGACAGCTTGCATGCTCTACAACGGTGCTGGCGGCAATACCTATTCTGAGTTTGCCAATACTTTGCAGCTACCTAAGCCCAGCGAGATCAATCCATGGAATAGACAGCTGCTCAATTATTTAGTTATGAGCAAGCCAGACCATGAGGTCTCAATTGCCTCAGCTCTCTGGTTTGGGCAAGGTGTACGCTGTCATGAAGACTTCGTTAATAACGCTGTAGAGTCTTACTCTGCTTCTTTATATGGAGTAGATTTCCTGTCTCCAGAAGCCGTCGAACAAATAAATTTTTGGGCGGAAAATGCCACCAATGGCAAGATACCAAGAATTGTTGATGGTAGCGAGTTTACTCCACTTTCTGCCTTTGCCATTACCAATGCTATTTATTTCTTTGCCCAATGGCAGAATAGGTTTAGAGCTGAACGTACTAAAGAGGAGCCCTTCTATTTGGTGGGCTCAGGTTCTAAGAATGTCATGATGATGAATACCAACGATATTTTCACTTACAAGGAAGATGAAAATGCCCAGATAATTAAGTTGCCCTACAAACAATCACCTTACTACATGCAGATAGTTTTGCCTAAGTTAGGACGTTCGTTTGGTCATTGTATTGAGTACATCAAAAATCCCAATATAGCTATGGCCGGCGCGGTCGCAAGTAGGGTCGATTTGAAGTTGCCACGTATGGAAATTTCGTTCGATTGTAGTCTCAACACTGCTTTCTCTCAGTTAGGAATGCTCGATCTGTTCGGCCCCAACTGTGATTTATCTTTGATTACTCCAGGCTTGTTAGTATCTTTCATCAAGCATGCAGCTAAACTTACTGTTGATGAAAGTGGTACTGAAGTTGCCGCCACTACAATGGCTGGAATGTCTTTTGGCTCAGCTCCGGGCTTACAAGCCCCACCTATTGCTATGACTGTAAACAGGCCTTTTCTAATGGCCATTGCCGATAGTGGCACCGGTCAAGTATTGTTTTCTGGGGCTATACTGTCGCCGTAAATTATGGCTTTTGCGCTGTAAAGTTGATTTGTGTGGAGCACCAGTGAACGGTGCGGTCTTCTTTGGCTAGCTCTTCTTCATAAGGGTCAACTGTCAAAGATATGATATTCCAGCCAGCAAAAGTGTCTTTGGCCTGAAGCATTTCTTGCACTTCTTCGCCGTCTAACGGAGTCTCTACAAAAGTAGGCACGGGCTCATTCGTGCTAGTGTCTGTCACTCTGCGGTTTGTCGTCATCTCTATGCGCACAAAGCCACCGCTTTTGGTGCCACGAGCAATGGCAGCCATTAGTTTTGCTACTTTGTTCTTACCCTGGCAATGTTCTAGAGTAGAGATTGCTGCAATTAAATCGTATTTGCTTGGTTCGATGATAAACATATCGTTGTCAGCCAGCACGGCTTCAATAACATTTTCGACTTTGTAGGCGCTGGCGTAATCTTTCAGTAAATCGATAGATTCTGCTAGTACATCAACAGCTGTTATGGTGGCAGTTTTATTGCTCTTTTGCAGCGCTTGTGCCATAGGAATGGCATTGCGACCAACGCCGCAGCCGAGGTCTAGAATTCTGATTTTGCCCTCCAGATAATCTAGCAGCCTCATTAGCGGCTGGTCAGGATTCTCTAGCCATGAATCTTTTTCAAACAATTTGAAGCGGCTGTAGTAGGCCTTATGATACTGCAGGGTTTCTTGACGGGCGCGCTCAAAATCAATTGACATTTTATTCTCTAGTTACTGTGGTTCTGGGTGGAATAAAGAGCGCCACGGGTGCGCAGTTGAATGTGATTGCCTTTTCTGTAGTGCTGAATAACATGTCTAAGCCGGGCTTGGTCTTTTTCAGTGAGGTTAGTTTCGTACCAGTTGCTAAAGGCAAAGGTGAATGCTTCAGCGGTGACACCACAGTCAGGAAAAACAAAAGAGTAGTCTGTTTCTTCGTAGGGGATCTCGTCTTTTCGATACTCTGTAAAAATGCGCTTTAGTGGGGCTTCATAAATTTCAGTGGCGTTGAGTTCACGTTCTCTCGATGGCACAAAGCGTCTGGCGATGCGATCGTAGTCACAATCACCATAGAGGCCGAAAATAAAGAGATGGCCTTTGGGCTTGAGAACACGCTTCGCTTCTTTGAGGGCGGCTTCTCTGTCTTTGACGAGATGGAGCATCCAGGGCATAATCACCACATCAAAGCAGTGATCATCAAAGGCGAGGGTCTCAGCCGTCATTTCCATGAAGGTCAAATTATTGATGCTATTGCGGCTGGCATACTCTGCTGCAAACTGCACTAAGCGGCCGTCTGGGTCTACACCAGTCACTCTTTTAGCCAGCGGTGCCAGTTGGTAGCAGAGTCGACCATTACCGCAGCCAAGCTCAAGTATGTTGTTGCCAGCCAATCTGGTTTGCTTTTCTATGGCCGCAATCTCAGCACCAGAGACAGCAAAGAAATTACTCCACAGTCGCATTGACTGTAGATAATCTGAGCTTCTCCGGCGTGAGATTTTTGAGATTTGCGTCATGGCCACTTTCTAAAATTAGACTAGAGCTTTTTCTTTAGCGGTGAGGCCTTTATCTTTAAGGGCTTGTTCGTATGTGAATGAGTTGTCCATTCCGCTCAGTAAGTCAGCTTTGTAATAGTCTGAATACCAGCGCTCGCAATCCCAACTAAATGCTTTTCTTAAGCGCTCAAGGTAAGTGGTCCAGTCGCGCTTTTTGGCCTTCTCTGTCCATAAAGCAAATATGCTGTCAAAGGTGGTTTCCTGTTCTTTTTGGAAGTCGATAATAGCTTCTTCTTCGCCTTGTTCGAAACGTTTGAGGTTGCGTGAGAACGGTATCGAGCCTAAATATTTGTCGGCGCCCACGCGCTCTTTGATATATTCAGCGTCTTCTTCTCCGTCAACTTTGTTGCCTACTACATAGGTGCGGTCGGCAAATTGTGGCGCGATTTCTTCGAAGTCGAGAAACACTTGGGTCGATTTTTCAGTGGGTTCTAAGACAAAAACATTGATGTCATAGGCAAACGATAGAGAGGTGGCAACATTATCAGTGCCTGCTGTGGTATCGGCTACCACCAAGTCAGATTGTGTATCTAACATGTGGTGGAATATACCAGCAAGGCTCTTGAGCTTTTCGTGATAGCAGGAGCCGCCTACGTCTTCTTGTTGATAAGTGCCAACAGTGAGTAAGGCAATGTTGCCGTCTTTAAGGGCATATTTTTCAATAAATGGATCGTTGGCTTTGGCAGTTATGAAATTAGAACCAACAGCTGGCGGGGTGGTGCCAATCATTGGTCTGTCGCCGACATCGCTTCGCGTACCTTTGAGATAGTCGGTTACTTCATCAAAGTGCAGGCCTAATTGTTTGCATTCACCTTTTAAGTTGAGAGCACTCTGCAAGTGTGCGTTTAGATCGGCGTCTACTGCCACTACAAAGGGAAAGCGCTTGGCTAAATATTGAATAAAACCAGATGAAGTGGTGGTTTTACCGGCTCCGCCTTTACCAAGAAATGCAATCCTCATCTTCTATCTCCTATCTCTATTGTTTCTAAGTTGTTGCTCTGACAAGTTTGGCAGGTGCCAAATAGTTCAAGCAGGTGTTCTGATACTGAAAATCCGTAGTCTTGCTGGATTGTTTTTTCTAGGCTGGCGAGAAGACATTCTCTCAGTTTGACGCTGCTGCCACAGCTCTTGCAGACTAGATGGTGATTGTGTTGACCAGGTTCGACTACTTCGTAGCGCTTTTCTTGATCGCCAAAGCTAACGGCTTGCACTAAACCATGACGGGTCAAAAGTTCAAGCGAACGATAAATCGTTGTTAGACCAGGGCTTTTATTTTGATCCTCTTGGGCTTGATTGCTGAGTTTCATGCGGAAACTCAACTCACGTGCACTGAGCATTCCTGGCGCTTTTTGTAGAGCTGCAAGAACTGCTTTTGCACCTTTTGGTAGGCTCTTGCGCCCGCCCACTAGTTTGCTTTCTAGTCTACTTGCAAATCTATTATCTAGTCTGGTTTCAAGGTCGTATCTAAGCATGCTGAGGTTCCTGCTTATTTAGTTCAGAAGCAACGAGTCTAATTATTGAACCAGATAGGTTGTCTGGATAACCATAGATTTTAACCACACTATCAGTCTCTCCTGGCAAGGCATTGCTAGCCAGAATCTCTGGAGCTATCCACTGTAGAGTGAGGATGTCGTGAAATTGCTCTTGCTTTGGTTCTTGATTTTGTTGATATCCATATAGTGGCAAATAACTGTGGAAGACAAATCCTTTGTGCTCACGTAAATAGTTGGCCAAGGCAATAGCTTCAGGCTGATTGGCTGGAATCCGTACTAGAATGTAGCGCTTGTTTAGGTCGGCTAGGCGGTCGATTACTCGGTTAATTGCCTTTATAGTTGAGCTTTGGTCTAAGTTTCCATCAAATTTGAAGCCGGGCTTGTAAGTTATGTAAGCGTGACCAAATCCGTCCTTTTCTTCAACTATTAGATCGTCCGAATCTGCTTCCTGTTCTACTTGTGAATCTTCTGCTTTCTGGTGAGCTGCTTTTAAATTGTCCGATACTACAGTTCGATCAAGTAGGCCAAGGGGACATATGCAGTTCGCTCAAGAAGCAGCTCGGCAGCTAATTGCAATTGCTTTTCAGAAAGACGCTGAGAAGCTCGTTTGCCGTGAGCTTGAGATTGAGCTTGGGCTGCCACCACTGTGTTCACTAAATCGCTTTTGATTGTGCCCAGTTTTCTTCCAAGGGCACTTCTAATTTGTTTGACAGGGCCTACCAACTGGCCTTGAAATTTTGATACCCAGAGCACTGATTCTGGATGGTTGGCAAAGAAGACACGAGGATAGTGGCAAAAAGCAAAGCCTACTATTGAGTTGTATCCGGCCTTAAAATGAGCTGCTTGGCTCGCTAAGCTATGGGTGACCAGTTCGGTTGTATTGATGGTGAGTTGGGTAGCGTCCATCATTTCTTTTAGGCCAGAGACAATCGCTGAGCCGATGCCCAAGCCCCGTTTGTCGAGGCGCACGGCCATGCTGTTAAATTCCACATGGTAGGCACTGAGCTTGTCGGCTACCATGGCACCACAGATTTGCTCGTTGAATTGAGCCACTGCTATAAGCCGCTCATCCGCTTCTAGGGTTGCTTTAACCCCTTCTTCGGTGAATAGATCTGGGTCAGGATAAGCTTCGCATCCACTTTTCCCTACTCCACCTGGGCCTAGGGCGGCCTCATACATTTGGGCAATATCTTTACTTAAGGTAGCTGCCTGCTCTTTGGCGGCGGCAAAGACAACTATTTTTTGCGTTGGTTCGCTAGTTATATACTCGGGCGCGCTGAGCATCATCTTCTACCTCCTTTTCGCTAAAGCGATTGATTAAGTGTTTAGCAATATTGTGGCCATTGGCTGCTGTGACGTTGCCACCAGGGTAGGTGCCAGCTCCGCATAAAAAGAGATTTTTGAATGGTGTTTCGTAGGGCGCACAGCCAGGTAGTGTACGTTTCTCAAATAGATATTCTGGTGTCATTGGCAGGTGCCAGCAAGATAGTGAAGCTAAATTGAAGTCGCTGGCTAAGGCTCTTGGTGATACGACATAACTGGCTAGAATCAGTGAGCGAAATTCAGGGCACTGAGCTTCAATTGCCTTGACAGCTCTTTCTAATAGGTTACTGTCGTCCTCTTCGCTCCAGGCCCGACCAGCAATTTGGGCTGGCACATAGTGAATATCAACCGATAGCACTTGCTCTCTGGACTTTTCGCTACCAGGCACACCCTTCATTGTGGCGTCTTCAAGGGTTGGAAATGCCATGGTCAGCATTAGTCGGTCTGGCATGGTGCCGTTTGGAACTTGACTTGACGCGGCCTTCACTGCTTCAAGGGGCGGAGCCATAACGATTACGCCCTTATGGTTGTGATCAATCTTGCTCAGTGTCCTAAAAGCAGGTAGCTCTCTCAGCAGGAAGTGTATTTTTGCTGCTGACACCTTTGGACGGTTGTCTTTGAGATATTGACGTATTTCTTCTGTGAGTGCTGTGGGGGCGAGTAACTGCTCAAACAATACATATGAGTCAGCGTTGACAACGACTAGGTCAAACTGGCGGGTAGTGCCATCGCCTAACTCAATACTTGTAATTTTTTTGTCTTCTTCATTTTCGCTTGTTAGCAACCGTTTTACTGCCTGACCAAGATGAATAGTAGCTCCGTTTTCTTGAGCCGATTTACTGAGCGCTTCAGTGATAGCACCCATGCCACCATGCACTTGACCCCAGGCACCAAATTCGCCCTTTGTTTCAGCCGTGCCATGATGAATGCAACCAAAGACAGAGCCAACCAAATTGGCAAAGCCTGGTGTGCAGGTAGCGGCCACCGCCATTAGACCTTCGTTTTGCAAGTAGAGCTTGAGCAAATCAACAAGGCTACCGGCAAAAATGTTGTCAGCAACTTTGTCTAAGCCGTTTTTCTTTAGGAGTTCAACGACTTCAGCTTGAGTCAGGTCTGGTGATAAATAGCGGGGATAAATTAAGGCGGCAGCTTTTTGAATATCAGCCCAGAACTCTTGCCAGCCAGCTTGGTCGGCGGCTGTGAGGGAAGCTATTTCAGCTTTGGCCCCGCCACCATCTCTTGGCGTGAAAGAAAATTGATCTTGGCCGCCCTGCGAATCAAGCAGAACAATCTCAACTGGATCAGTCAAATATGGCTTCAAGCCATATGATTCGAGATTTAGGTCTGCCATAATTTCTTTGCGCATCATGCCGAAGTAAGAGGCTACCGATGAAACTTTGGCTTTACTAGCACTTTGAAGAAAGGGTGTTTCGTTAACACAAAGACCGCCGATGATATCTCGCTTTTCAAATATTTCTACAGTAAAGCCGTGGGCCGCAAGATAAGCCGCCGCTGTCAGTCCGTTATGTCCGCCACCGATAATGGCAATAGTCAGAGGTTCTCTGGTCATTGCCTTATCCTAAATTGCTTTCTAGAATTTCTACGAGTTGGTCAACTTCTGCTCTGGTGTTGTAAGCGTGCATACTTACCCTCAAATAGTCGTCTTCATTGTTTTGCTTTTGGCTGCAATGATCGCCAGCGCGAACAAAAATTTGCTCAGCATCTAGCATAAAGGTCAAATCGAGTGAGTTAATTTGCTCAAAGCGAAATGAAATGATGCCAAAGCCACTATCACAGCGGCAAATACCGATACCCGGAGCAAAGATAATGCCAGGTAGAGCTGTTAGTTTTTGCCAGAGATAGACTGTCAAATCACTTAGTTGTGCTTCGATGGCTTCGATGCCGACTTCTGAAATAAACTCTACTGCTTTTCCCAGCGAAAGTATGGCCGGAATATTGAGAGTGCCACACTCAATTAATTGGTGCAGGGAGCTGCTAGCGCTGCTTGAAAATTCAAGGCCATTGTCTGTAATTTCAACTGGGCTTTGGCCACCCAGGCGAATCGGTTTAATTTTGTCAGCTACTCGGGGGTTGACATATAGACCACCAGTGCCAGGGGCGGCAAACATTTTATGTCCTGAGAATGAAATGAACTCAACATCAAGAGCCTTGGCGTCTACTTTTGTATGGCCAACGCTTTGGCTGCAATCGAGAGAAATTACTACGTCAGGGCCTACTATTTCTCTAATTTTGCTTACTTCCATATCGAGGCCAAATACATGGTGAATGTGAGCCATGGCCAAAACTTTAGTGCGTGGTGAAAGTAGCTCTTTGATACTGCGCAGATCGTAGTCGCCTACTTCGTGGATGGCAAAGTGCTTGATGGCTATTTTTTTGCCTTGAGCTGCTAACATCGATTGCACGTTGTACCAAGGCAACACAGCTGATTTGTGGTCTTGCGGGCAGAGCATAATTTCGTCGCCGTCTTCAAGGCTATTGAGACCATAGGTAAGGGCCACTAAATTTAGACTATCTGTGGCACCGCTGGTGAAGACAAGATTTTTCTGTTCGCAATTGATAAATTGAGCCACTTTTGCCCTTGTCTCTTCAATTGAGCGGCTCAATTGAGTCGACCACGAATATGAGGCGCGGCCAGCATTGGCGCAGTTGTAGGTGTAATAGTCGATGAGGCTGTCGACCACTAAGTGCGGCTTTTGTGTGGTGCTGGCGCTGTCAAAATAGATTAAGTCAGGATGATTGGAGAATATAGGAAAGTTGGCCCTAAAGGCCTTAACATCCAACAGATTCACGAGATCTTTCTTCTCTTGACTGAACGACTCTTTTACTGTGCTCAATTGGCATACGTTTGTCATTATTTACCTGCCAGTTCCCACTAAGCTCTTCCGTGCGCCTTCGTTTTTGGCCCTTTCGGTTGTCTTCCCAGCATCGCGCCAACCAACAAAACCGCCTTCTAGGCTGGTTACATCGACACCTTTGGTTTTGAAATAGGCAGCGAAGCGCTTTGATACTTCTCCAGTTGGGCAAACCAATACTACCTTTTGATCATTGGCAAAAGGCACACCCATATCAGCAATATCTTCTAAGCCATCGGTCGGAATATTGAGAGAGCCTGGTATTCTCGATGCCTTAAAGGCAAGGCTGCCGCGCATGTCAACAATAAGTGGTTTAGTGCTTGAGCTTGAGAGCCAGGTTTCAAGAGTGTCGCAGTCTACTTCTGGAGCAGCATTTGCTTGCTCTTTTGTAATCGCTTTCAGTGAGTCTTTTTTGATGGCCAAACCAAACAATTCAGGACGATATTTTTGTAAGTATGAGAGATACCATTCGACTCTGTCGCAGCAGATGAAGACCGCGTTGTGTTTGCGGGTTAGAGTACCGTCAATATCTTTGAAATATTTGAGGGCAGCTGCCAAGCTGCCGCCGCCGGTTGGGCCAGCTAGTATGCCGCATTGGCGAATAAGCATTAGCATGGCATCGATTGATTCGTCCATGGATACTTCGATAATATCGTCGTAAAAATCTTTTCTGAACAAGCCAACTTCGTACATCTCGTCTACGTTTCTGATACCAGGCAGTAAGTGCCCTTTGCTGGCGATTACACCGACATTTTTCAAGGCTTGATTTTTTTCTTTTAGGAAAGTACCTGAGCCTCGTGTCGAACCGGTGGTGCCGAGGCCGCCGATGAAGTAGTCGACTTCACCATGTTTGGCTGCCTGCAAGTCTTCCCAGATTTCTCTACCGGTTGAATTGTAATGAGCTTCAATGTTCTTTTCGTTGGTGTACTGCGATGTGTGGAAATATTTGCCAGGGTTGGCTGACATGATCTGTTCGATAAAGGTAATTGGATCGTTAGGGTCAGTTGGGTCTGGACATTCAGATAAACCGGGAAGCTCATCTACATCGGCACCCAGCAATTGCAAAATCTGTTTTACTTCGCGCACTTTGATGCGGTTAGTGACGATTTTGAAAGGTACACCGTATACCGAGCAAACTAGTTGCATGGCCTTGGCCATGTTGCCACTGGAAGATTCGATTACAGTCTTGCCTTCTTTGGCAATTTGTTCGATATCGTCTTTGAGAACGTTCCAGGCACTTTTGTCTTTGACGGAGCCAAAGGGGTTTAGTAGCTCTAGCTTGGCAAAGAGATTGATGTTTTTGAGGCCATGTACTTGAGGCGGTATCTCGAACAATGGCGTATTGCCGATTAGCTCATTAACATGTTTGACTAGCATTTCTTTTCTCCGGGTGAATATTGATTGTTTAGAAGGGCTTATGGCAGCTCTTCCCAATAGGGTACGTACTCGCTATCGAGCATCCATGTAAATTTGTTGTCACGCTCTACCACAGCAACTTTCTTCGCTATGGGGTGCATAATTGATGTTGAGGCTGAAAAGTCCATGAAGTATCCGGCACTGTTGACGAATACTACTAAGTCGCCTGGCTTTGGCAGCTTTTTGACATAGGTTAAGTGGCGATAAATTAGGTCTGATTCGAGACAGAGATTGCCGGCGAAGTAAACGCCGATTGGTGCCGCATCGGGATTGTCTGGAGTTAGTTCTTTTTCTACTACCACAGGGTCGACAAATATTTCTTGGTCTAAGAACGAAATATCTTGGCGTTTCATGTTTAAGCAGATGATTGGCTCGTTACGGCTTGAGGTGCGCACAGAGTTGACTCTAGCAACGGTGATACCAGTTTGTTCAACTAGCGATCGGCCTGGTTCAATCCATAACTCGATCATGTTGTCGCGGATAATACTGGCAGCTGTGGCATCTCCCAAGTTGGCGAAGCGTTGACTTAAGAGCTCGTCTAAGAAGTCGCCCCCAGTCTCAGTATCAAAGTAACTGTAGCTGTTGAAATTGCCTTTTAGTTTACCTTTGTCAGATGACATGCCAAAGGCATTGTTGTGCCAAGTCATTGTTGGTCTGGTGCCCAGAACAGCCTCTTTCAGGGCACTGACATAGGCGTTCCATTCGTCTTCGTTTTCTAGATAGTTAACTTTATAGCCGCCACCAATGTTCAGTACTCTTGGTTCAAAGTCACGACTTAGGGCTTCTTCAAATAGCTCTAAGCAATTTTCGATGGCAATGGCCCGCTCTAATACACTGACTGTATCTAGATGGAAAGTAAATCCAAGCAGCTCGACTTCTTTGCGGTTGGCCTCAAGTATGTCAAAGGCAATGTTTACCTGTTTAATGGGCACGCCAAACCGACTGCCCTTGTTGAGGAATTTGCTGTGATTGGCTTCAAATCCTGAAAGACGCAACAGAATCCTGGTGGCTTTTTTCACTTTTAGTACTTTGCGCAGTTTCAAAATCATCTCTAGCTCTGAGATGCTATCTACGGCGACGGTTATACCTTGCTGAATTGCTAAGCCTAAGAATTCAGCATTTTTAGGACCAGTTGCTTCGATTCGGCTTGAGTCAAATCCTGAACCAAGAGCATGGCGTAACTCGTTGGCCGAACTAACATCAAGATTGGCATTTTCAACAGCCAATCTGCGTACCAGTGAATCAGATTGGTTGCATTTGTGCGCGAAGAAAACTTTGCCGATGACGTTGAGGTCGCGGAAGGTTTTATGGAAGCCTTCAACATTCTCTCCCACTAGCTCGGGAAAGAGAATGTTGGGCTAGAAACTGCTTAATCAGTGGGTGAATCTTGGGCGTAAGCGTAAGATTTTCTACTGCTTTGGTTTCTAATTTGATTTCAGGAGAATTTATTGTTGTCGACATAATTTACTTCTTTATTGTGCTCTTAAACAGCCGTCAATGCTTTCTGGTTTGCTATTACTTTCTCGTAGGTAAAGTCTTGGTCTAAACCTTGATCGAGCTTTTGACCAAAGTATTCATCGAGCCAGTCTCGGCAAACCTTTGTGTGAGTTGCTCTGAGTCGGGCTAGATAGTCTTCCCAGCTGCGCTCCTTGCTTTCGAGAGTGCTCAACACGTTTTCAAAGACAACTTCTTGTTCTTGCATAAAGTCATCGAGTGCTTCGCGTTTGCCTTGTTCAAAGCGTTTTAAGTGACGTGACTGTGGCACTGCGCCAAGCAGACGATCTTGCCCTACATGCTTGATTATGAAGAGTTCGTCTTCTGGGGTGTCGACCTTGTTGGCGATTACGTAAGTGCGCTCGGCTAGATGCGGTGCTACAGCTAAGTAATCGAGATAAACTTGAACCGATTTTTTGGTTGGTTCAACAACAAAGACATTCATGTCGTAGGCAAAGGATAGTGATGTAGCGACGTTATCGGTGCCGGCAGTAGTATCAGCCACTACGATATCGCTATTCGTATCAAGGAGATGGTGGAAGAACGACTGCAAGCCAGTTAATTTGACGTGATAGCAAGCGCCGCCGACATCACTCTCTTTGTAGGTGCCAACGGTTAGAAGTGAGATATTGCCGCTATTTTGAGCGTATCTCTTGATCAGCGGATCTGTGGAGCTAACTTTAATAAAGTTAGACTTGAGAGAGGGTGGTGTGGTGCCGACCATGGTCAGGTCTCCCAAGTCTTCTCTGTTGCCTTTCAAGTAAGTGATGATTTCTTCTTTTACGTCACCAAGTTCATGGGCTTCACCAGTCAGGTCTGATAGATGTAAGGCGCCTCGCAAGTGGGCGTTGACGTCGGCGTCGATGGCCAAAACATATGGTTTTTTCTTGGCTACATAGCGAATGAAGCCAGCTGATGTGGTGGTTTTACCAGCGCCACCTTTTCCTAAAAATGCAATTCTCATCTACTTTTCTCCTGCAACTCTTTTTAGAGAGTGTTCCTGTTTGTTCAAACTTTTGGGCTTAGATTTTCTTACTTGTTTTTTTCTGCTCTCGGCAAACGGTCGGTATGCTTCTGGCTCTAAGTCGATTACGCTTACCGTTGTGGCGGAAGCGGGCCTGGTTTTTTCCTTCATCTTGATTTTGCTGCAACATTGTCAGTACGGTAAACCAAGGTAATAAGGCTGAATCGGTGAAGTGGTACGAGGCTCTTGGTGGCAGTACTAGGCTGTCATTTAGAGCTAGTGTCTCGTAAACAGAAGGGCAGGCTCTTTCAATTTTGCTGCCTTCGTCGTAGTGTGATTTGACTACTGCTTGTGAAAGATACTCAGGCAAGAATACTACTGGTAGCTCTTTGATGTAGTCGTAGTCGGCCAGTAATGGCCGAATGTACGTATTGAGCTTCGAGCGATACTCAGGTCTTGAGAGAAAATAGGCGAGGTGGCTCAGTGCTTCATGACGTGATACTGCACTTTCTTGAGATTGAGCGAAATAGTCGGCGATGGCTTTTTGAAACTCCTGATCGTCTAGTGACCAGTCGTGCCCTCGTTCTTCTGTATATTTGAGAATGTTCCATATCCACGATGCCGTGACACGATGATTGCCGTCGGCTATTAGACCCAGTTCGTTTATTACAACTGGAGCAAATCCACGGCCAACTAAGTTGATTACCTCATCAAAGAGGCGTTCGCGCACGCAAAATTCGGTGGCACCAAGTTTAACTAAAGGGTAGAGTGCTACTTCAACAAAGTTTCCAGCGAAGACGCCGGCGGCAAATGTTTGCAGGTTTGCACTGATAGATTGGTAGGCGATCATGGCGTCTAATTCGAATAATACATAGAGCAGATTGTCGTTAAGTTTTTGATTGCTTTTAAGAAATTGAGCGGCTTGAATCAGTGCTCGCTCTGACATAGTCTCTGTTTGAGCTGACTCAGACAAGATTGATTGGTGCCAAGCTCTTCGAACTAGAGTAAGCAAGGCTCTGACGCTAGATAGGGAAAACTCGTCTAGTTGTGCTTGCTGGTAGAGAACCAGCGCTTTTTCTTGCAACATAGATAGTATTTCTTGCTGAGAGCTTTGCGAAGGTCGCTCCTTTTCGGCTTCATCTTCTATAACTTGGTGCAAGAACAGCAGTTGTGGTTCGGCTATATTTGTCCAAGCCCACTCTTCCGGTGCTTTGGCTTGAGTAGCAAAAAGATTGGTGTGCGGCACAGGGCGCGCTGTAGCTAGACGAACACCCGCTTTCCTATCAAAAGAAAGCAGGTGTTTGAACTGGTCAAAGAGCAGGTTACCGCGATTTACTTCATGGCAATGGGGTCCGCCTGGTCCTGGAATAATTGCCCCAGGAAAGTACGATGGCGCTGCCGTTGCACTTTCGCTCTTCCTATCTACTTTAGTTTTGGGGCACTTTGCTAGAGCCGCTTCTAGTCGTAATTGATAGAACAAAGTTGAAGCCAGAGCGCTGACATCTTGCAATTTTGTTGCTGAAATCTCGTTGCCAAAATTTAGTTGACTCGTAGTGACAACTTGAATTTTCTTTTGCTCTTGATAGAGGCCCAAGTTTGGCACTGAGCAGCTTAGTGCCGATTGGCTAATTGAGAATTGGAGTTTATCCATGGTTACTTCGATTGCAGAAAAAAGGGTTTAAACTGAGGCTAACTGCTGGGCTTTGCGTTCTGGATAGACTTCAACCAAGCGCTCTTGCCAGTAGCTTTGCCTTTCTTCTAAAACTCTTCCGGGTGCTTGGCGCTGGAAGAATTGAGTCAGTAGGTCGTAAGTGGTGAGGCCGTCTTGCAAGGCGAAGAGGTCATACTTGCAAAATGCAGCCAGAAGAATTTCTTCGGCACCTTTTAGGTTACCTGCACTGTAGGCTAGCTGGGCAGTGTTTAGCAATTGCTCGCGAAGCTCTTCAGTTAGTGGCGGCAGTGAATGCAAAGCATCTTGGTCAAGGAATTGTTGATCAATAAGAGCCTGCAGCGATTCTTCAACGTAGCAATCAATCATCAAATGGATGCGTGGTGCTTTGCCAAAGTTGCAAGCGCTATGAATGGTTTGCTTGGGGTCAAGCTTCCATAGATAGCCCTTTTTAAAATGTACGTTGAGACCGGGGCTGGTGATGAATGCTTGATCGTTGGTTATTAGAGGCATGTGGAGTCGGTAGCGCGGTACATTCTCAAGATAGACAAAGTCGCGGTGCTCATGTAAGAAGGTGCCTGGATCCAGTCGCAGAAGCCGTGAGCCCATGATGTTAAAGCCGCTCTCAGTGAGAAACTTATGTAGCTCAGTAAGCCTGAGCAAAAGTGGAGTTGGGTTTGGCTTGGCGCAATCATGGTAGTCGTAGTTCTCTTGTTCGCCAGTGTGATTGAGCAAGGTTGCTACCTTTAGACCGTCAGAACCATATTCGGGGTATGGTTCTTGCCAAATAGATTCAAGCTCCATGTCTGGTGCACTGACTTGCTCAACTATTTTATTGAGCACTGTTGTGTCTATTTGTTTTAATTGAGCAATATACGAAAGAATTTCCCCGACTCCTTTATTACCAATTTGTTCTATCTACATATAGATTGCATTGCTGTAAATCATATCTGAAAACGGTTTCCGTTTTCGCTTTATGAGATCCCTTAAATGCGAACATGTTCAACTGTAAGTGCCGCGCCATCTCATCTTTACTTCTTTCTTTCTCAACTAGAGTGTTCCTTAGGGTGACAGAGTGGGCAAAGTTAGTGTTTTGAAACAAGTGGCTTATTGAGAATTACTCTCAATTGGCAAACGCAGTTTAGATCTAAACTACTAAATTCACATCGATTTTTTTGATTTTGTAACGGGCATGAACGCGCTCTCATTCGAGCATCGCCGGTGGTGCTAAGGCAGAGCCGGTCATTATTTTCCCCCTTCTCTCTGTGCCATTGCGATCGATGATGAGTGCGAAATAAGCTGTTGCTCTAAATTTCGCAGATGATACGAAATTCAGAGAGCGCTACTGTGCCGTTTCTCTTTGCCCGCTATTTCGGTAAGATCAGGAGCCCTCCCGACTGCGCAGCCACTGACAAGGGCCGGCCTCGATACCCTTTGCAGTCAGGGCATTACAATCTTTCTGCTGTTAATTTGTGCCGCTCGGCTGAGAGTGATCTAGAATCTATTTAAGGGGTACTAAAAAGGAAGTTGCAGTGGACGGTGACTCGAACACTTTTTTAAGTGGCAAATTTGACAATAATCGACTCGATAAAGCCAGTCTAGACAAAGCAAGTTTAGACAAGAACGGCAAATTAAAGGGCAAGAAAAAGAGCGTGGTTTTGATGGAGCGTGACATCAATGCCTTGCTTGAGCTGTATTTACATCGCACTATTTCATCGAGCCAGTTGGCTCGTTTGTGCTTTCCTGATATTAGTTATGAAACTGCGCGGAAGAGATTGCGCCGGCTCCAGCAGGCTGGATTTACTGGTGCCTCTTCTTCTGGTCGCATGGAAGGTCGAGGACGCCCTGAGCTTATCTATTTTCTCACTGCTTCTGGAGCCCGGGCCTTAGAGCAAACTCGTGGCATCTCCTGGGAGACTATTCCTACCGGTCCGCCCCACACTTACCATAAAGAGCACTTCTTGCGTTTAGTAGATGTGCGTTTGGCAATGGAAGACGCGGAGCTGGCTCATGTGATTAGCGGTCTAGAATTTACTACCGGTCGCGAATTTTGGAAGGAGCTAGCCTCGGACCTTACCGAAGCTGAAGAACAAGCTGATGCTACTATTTCATTTGCCTATGCTGGGATGGAACCAGTGCGGGTTTTGCTTGAAATAGATACTGGTAACTTCCGCCAAACCCGTCATTGGGAGCCAAAGATTCGAGCCTTTTTGCGCACGGGCTATCCGATTTGGGTCGTCACCGGCAGCAGCCCGCGCATTTTAACATTGCGCAAATGGACCCAGCCGCTCCTTGAGGAGGCTGAAGTTGGCCCAGGAAAGTGCGTCTTTGCTGTTTATACAGAGATTGTCGAAAAAGGAATTTATGGTGCTCAGTGGCAGCGCACCGATGGTTCGTTTACTGATTTGCGGCCGACTAAACTATAGAAGTTGTATCTATAGAAGTTCTTCGGCGAAGTGGCAAGCTGATTTGTGACCGGGGCTAACTTCTCGCAAGGCGGGAGTATCTTGCTTGCAAATGTCGCGGGCGATTGGACAGCGGGTGTGGAAGGCGCAGCCTGATGGAGGATTGGCTGGGCTAGGTAAATCACCTTGCAAGAGCACGCGATGACTGCGGTCGTATGCAGGATCAGGCACTGGAGCCGCTGAAATTAAGGCTTTGGCGTAAGGGTGCAAAGGCTTCTCATATACTGCTTTACACGGCCCAATTTCGACGATGCGTCCTAGATACATCACGGCAATGCGGTCTGATATGTATCGCACCACATCAAGGTTGTGAGCAATGAACAGATAGGTAAGGTTGAATTCTTTTTTTAGGTCTAAAAGTAGATTGAGAATTTGTGCTTGCACACTAACGTCTAGGGCTGAAACAGGTTCATCGGCTACGATTAATCGTGGTTTTAGGGCGAGGGCGCGAGCAATACCAATGCGTTGGCGTTGCCCGCCAGAGAATTCATGAGGATAGCGATCAAGCATTTCTTTAGGCAGGCCGACTAATTCAATTAGTCGAGTGACCTCGGCTTTGAGATTAGAGCCGCCACCTTCACTAGTCCCTTTTGACATGCCATGTACTTCTAGTGGTTCGGCTAGAATCTGGGCAATGGTCATACGCGGGTCAAGACTGGCATATGGGTTTTGAAAAACAATCTGCATTTGTTTGCGCAAGGGTTTCATGGCCTGGTTATCTAGAGCCATTATTTCTTGACCGTCAAAACTTACCGAACCTTGGCTGGCTGGCATCAAACGCAGCATTACTCTACCGAGGGTCGATTTGCCACAACCTGACTCGCCTACTAGGCCTAAGGTCTCGCCTTCGATAATATCTAGATTGATACCGTCAAGCGCTCTGACAGCGCCTACTTGTTTGTTGAAGAAGCCCTTGCGGATGGGAAAGTGCTTCGCTAGATTTTTGATTTGGACGAGAGTTTTTTCGGTCATTTACTGCTTATGGGATCTTGACATTGATACGGTTCAAACGCTCTCCCAATTTTGCCAGAAACTGACCAGCAAATGTGGACGTTTTTTCTTCAATGACAACATCTCTGGTGTGCACGCCTTTAATGCGTGAGCGCATAAGCTGACTGGGAGTCACTGGAGCATCTAGATTCCATTCTTCGTAGATGGCTCTATCATTTACAGTCTTTTGATTTATAGCCTTTTCAGTGAGAGCTTTTTCAGTTGTAGGCTTAAGTTCGCTGGATTGTGCTGCACGAGCAAAACCATTGAGCAATCTTTTCTCTTGCTCGCCGTTGTGGTATCCACCCCACGGATTTCCTTGGATGCGATAAGGCTGTGGCTCCCTCAAAAATACATACCAAAAGACTGTATATAAGATTAGGAGTTTAAAAGCGATGATTGCATAGGCGAACATAATCTACTCCCGGCCTTAATAGGCCTTGAGCTGGGTACCCAAAATGTCAGTGTCTTTTTTGAAAAAGGTGCTAGACCTAAAAGATGTCTTCTTGATCTTCACTTTGCTCAAAAGAGACAGGTGGTTTGATAGCCACCGTATGTCGAGCAATAAAGTTCTTGTTACCAAGCTTTATTGTTCAAATATTCTAACGAAAGATTGGAGAAAAGCGATAGGTTTTTAATAATTCTCCAGATGTCGAGTGATTAATTGTGAATCTGCATAACCTTAATACCACGTCGTTTCACGGGAAAATTGTGGCAAAGTTGAGCCCTGCTAACAGGCTGCCTGCCAAGCGGCTAATGTAGCAATGTATGAAAATTGGTGGAGAAACAATGCAGTCGACAGAGCAAACAGAGATGACAAAGTCGGCCATGATTGCGGTAGTCGGAGCCGGCACTATGGGCTCTTCTATTGTGGTGGCACTATTGGCCGCAGGTTATAGCGTCTTACTAAAAGAGACGGATCAGGCTTTTCTTGATAAAGGCATGGCTAATATCGACCGCCTCTTAAGCGGTCGTGTAAAAAAAGGTCTAGCTCCTGAGGAAGCTCAGTTGCAGCGCAGCCGCGTTGATTGCGTGCTCGATTTTGAGCGCTTTGCTGAAGTTGATTTTGTCATTGAAGCCGCTCCCGAAAGCATTGAGATTAAGAAGAGTATTTTTGAGCAGCTTGACCAGTGGTGCAATGTTGATGCCATTCTTGCAACCAATACTTCCAGTTTATCCATCACTCAAATCGCTAACTTTGCCCGCCGCGCTGATAAGGTCGTGGGCCTTCATTTTTTCAATCCAGCTCATATCATGAAGTTGGTTGAGGTCATTCCTGGCTTAGAGACCTCCCACGATACTGTGGCACGGGCTCTTGAACTGGCTCAATCTATGGGCAAACTGGCGATTAGGGTGGAGGAGTGCGCCTCGTTTCTGGTCAATCGCTTGTTGGGTCGCTATATGAACGAATCTCTCTTTGCTCTAGAGAGTGGGGTAGCCAGTGTGGAGGAGATCGACAAGGCTGTTTGCGATTACGTTATGCCAATCGGGCCTCTTGCTCTGCGAGATATGAACGGTGCTGACATTGGTCTTGCCGTTGCCACCTTTAATTATCAAGAGTATGGTGAGCGCTACGCTGTGCCTTCTTTGCTTGGGCGTATGGTTGAAGCCAATATGCTCGGTCAAAAGACAATGTCAGGTTTTTACAGCTATGACAAAGAGACGCGCAAGCGCTCAGGTGTCAACCCTGATTTACTCAAGCTGTTGAGTGCGCCAAAATCTAAGGCTAAGTCTAAGCCTTTACCTGCGCCTAAGGCTGTCTTTGCCGCTGAGTCTCTATTCTTGCCCATGATTAACGAGGCTTTCTTAGCGATGCAAGAGCGCATTTGTCAACCGGAAGACTTAGACGCGGCTTTGATGGCTGGTCTTGGTATGAGGCGGGGGCCGTTGACCCTGGCTTCTGAGATTGGTTTGAAAGATTGTCTTTCTCTGCTTGAAGCGGCATTTAGAGCTGATTCGTCAGATCGGGTGCAAGAGCGCTTCAGGCCAGCGCCGCTGTTGAAGCGTTTTGTCTGGGCCGGGCGCTCGTCTGTGCTTTAGCTTTTTTGCAGGTTATTCAGAAAATTCGCCGCCCAAGTGAAAGTGGTCATTGACCCAAATAGCCACGAAAGCGCTTACTGCTGTAAATGTCAGGCCGAATGCATATTCCATGATCTTAGACCTTTAGTCTTTTCTGTAATTCTCAACCTATGACTGTATGTTGCCACCTTTGTGCCTATGGCGAGGTTAAGAAACCTAGGTGAAAAACATTAAGAAGCTGGTCTTAGCCGCTTTCTTAGGTGGCAGAGCCGGGAACAAGAAGGGAGGGGGTAGCGTCAAAGCTTTCATCACGAGATCAAGTTTTGAAATTGCCAATGATGTGCTTTGTCAAAGCGCTTTCATAGAACCATGAAAGGGTTCTGGTTTTTACATTACAATAGTATTTTTCTTCGGTGGTAAGGGTTCAGGCGGTCAGTCGAGGTTTGGTCATGAAGTTAAAGACAATCAAGACGCTAGCCATCATTCAGGCTGTTTTGCTGAGTTCTTATGCTCCGATGGCTCTAGCTGCAACCAAGCAGTCTCCAGAAGTGGCCAAGCTCGACAATATCGAAGAAGTTATTTACGGCGCCGCTAAAGCTAGTGCTAGTCTTGACTCTCGTTTAAAAGACCTTGAATTGAAGTTGTTCGGCATAACGCGCAAAGGGACAACCACAGAGCGTCTTGCTGCCATAGAAAAGACTTTAGCTTATGGCAGTGGTGCTGCTACTTCTAGCACACTCTTGCCCCCGTTGGCTCCTACGTTAGATACTCCATCTAACACTTCTACTTCGTCTAGTTCTTCCCGTGCCCCGTACAGTGCCACTCATGATTACACTGATGAGCCCTATGCAGTTGATTCATCTGGTGCCTTAGCAGACGCCATGCAGCTCTATCAAGATGGTAAAGTGCCTCAGGCTGAAAGCGCTTTTCACGGCATTCTTGCAAAAGATCCAAGCAACGGTGATGCTTATTACAACTTGGCCGTCATTGCCGAAGGCAAAAACGACTTGAACGGTGCTCTATCTTATTATCGCAGTGCTCTTAACTTGAACCCCCAAGATACTGATTTGCAGAGTGCCGTTGTCAGTGTTCAGAACAAGTTGGCTCAATCGCATAACAGTACTCCTAGTCATTTAGCCTCAAGTTCCAGTTCTAACTCTAGCTCTAGTGCTTTCTCTGGTGCACCCAGAGCCGCGGTACCAACCCAAAACAAGGCCATCGATGACGCTCGAAAGACCCAACTTAAGAGTGCTGTTGCTTCGGCTTCTAACGACTACAAAGCGGGCAACTATGACTCGGCCGTGACCAAGTTAAACTCAGTGGCTTCTCAGGTACCCGATGATGGCGATGTCCAGTTTGCTCTGGCTCAGGCCTACAGAGCTAAGGGTGACCTTGCCAACGCTCGTAGTCACATGGCTCGTGCTTCGTCTCTCAATCCAGCGAGCACCACCTTTGGTAGCGCTTTGGCCGATATAGACAGGGCTATTGCATCAAAAAATACTTTACCGGCTGATAGCTTTGCTTCATCTAATGCCTCTGGTCAACTGTCTTCTAACTCACCGGCCGCGCAGCCAGAAGGGCAAATCACTCCTTTTGCCGGCAGTAAAGCTGCTAAGCTTGACGGTTCTGGTGGCGGCCTTAGTGGCATGGCTTACACGGCTCGCTCAAATAGTAGTCGCTTGAAGCGAGCTGCAAGCTATGGTTTGGCTGGTGCTGCCGCTGGTGCGCTATCTGGTGCTTTGTTTAGCTCGGCGAATAACGGCTCGCGAATGAGTAGTGCAAAAAGTAATGCTTTGCGCGGAGCTGTTTTAGGTGCAGTGTTTGGTTTTGCTAGTGGTAAGTAACGAAGCAAGAGAATAAGGCAATGAAAAGCAAGTTAGTCAGAATAGCAATAGTTTTTTCACTGATGATTTCCTCAGATTCTCAGGCTCAAGCTGCTGGCACCGGTGCTGTTTTAAAGGGCGGCGTGAGACTAGAAAATGGCACCACTAGATTGACAAGACCTGGTGGTGACGCAGCTCCAGCCCTTTCCACTGCTGATGCTATTCCGGTTGCTCCACCGCGCAAAAGTACAATTGCTGGTGGTGTCTCTGGTAGTGGCTTAATTGATCGCACAGCTTTTACCGCCTTGCCAGCAGGGCCACTGAGTGCTGCTGCTCAAGCTCAGAATAATCGCTTTGACATTGGTGCCGAGCGCAGTTCAAAACAGATGACATTGGCCTGGGAGGCCTGGCATAAACAGCTTTCTTCTGAAATTTATGCCCGCTGGCAGGAAGTGGCATTAATTAGAGGTCGAGCCACCATGCGTGTCACTGTTACTCGCGATCATCATGTTATTGCTCAGCTTACCTCTCCTTCTGGCAATCGTCGCTTCGATAGTACATTGCTTGATGTCGTCAATAGTCTTGATAACAATCCTGGTCTATCTTTTCCTGCTGGCTCGCAGAGACCACAAGTTTCATTTGAAGCAGACTACATCGCTGATACAAACGTAAAGGGTGGTTATAGCTGGACCAAGAATGACTATGAGACGGTCCAGCAGTAAGTATGGTGCCGCATAATAGGCGATCAGTAGGGCTAAATTTACAGCAGAAGTGAGCGGTATAGGTCTGCTGGTCTGCATTTACTTGCCTTTGCCAGCGGTAGCGTCGCTTGCAGGCTTCTGTTAATAGCTAGAACTGGTGGCTGCCCGCCAAATTGTTCGTGCATCACTTGATTGAAGCGACCGTTAAAATATCTATTGACATCGCCTTCGGTAAATTGGTTAATGAAATTTGGGTCTAGTTCTGTTTCTGTTTTGTTCTTGCTTTGAAGGAAATTGCCGACGTCGTCAAATGTGATGCGCTTATCTAGGTTGAGCTGGTCTTTGCTACGCCAAAGTCGGTTGGCAAAAGCTTGGGCGAGTTGGTTCTCAAAGAAGTTTCTGCTAGTAATTTTTACGGCTGCGGCTGCTGAAGTGTCTGCTTTTGCTCGCTCTTCTACCCAGTGGAGAATTTCGAGTTGGTCTCTTTCGTCGAGGGCAAAGTGGCTCTTGACCGCTGCCAAAACAAGGCTATCTATTTCTTCTTCGATGCCAACCAACTTGTTTTGATAATTGTTTACTGTTCGCAGATGACTTTCAAATCCATCTTGTGAAAGACTTGGGTGCTTTATGGTTTGGCCAAGAAGAGCTGCTTGAGGCGAGATTAGTGGTTCGAGTTCTTGCTTTAAGCTAACGGCATCGTTGGCTAATGTGGCCAACTTTTGTGCCAAGCGGTTAGCAAATTGCAGCAGCGGTAGGCGTTTTAAGTCACCAATTTGAAAGTTGATGGTTGGGTTTAGGTCGTGAGCCAGTGCGCTGACGAAACTAGAATTGAGATAGGCTAACAGGAGATTCTCTTGCTCTCCTTCATGGCTAAAAATGGCAGAGCCACCAACATCAAAAATAGCACCAGCGGGTAATCGGCGCACGCTGAGCCGATGCTTGTTGACGAAAGAAAATGTCAGACCAGGTTTGAAATAATAATTTTCATTCTTAACTACCCAGTGCACTTGGCCCTTTAGATAAGGGTAGGCCGCGGCCACTGCCGATTTGATCTCCGCTCCGTTTTCACCCCAGCGTACTTTGCTAGAAATAGCACGCCACCAGCGCATAGCTTTTGTCGTCTTCTTCAACTTCCCATGCATAGCGCAAAAATCTTTCATTATTCGAGGTAGCTAAGCCTTGCTTGAAATCGGCTCTGCTGGAAAGCGACTGGTTGTCTTTTCCTTGTACTAAGAATAGCGCCCTTGGTCGCTTGAAATTAAAAGCTAGGTCAGAGCTGCGGCTAAGTTCATCATGGCTTTTGCTGGTTTTTGTGAGCTGCTTCAATTGGCTGAGCTGATTGAGATGGCCGCTTCTTCGCTTTTTTGTTTTTGCTTTCACTTCATTTTCGTTTGCAAGACGCAGATCAAGGTAGTAAGCCGGTTCATCAGTTCTTGCTTTCTGCTTGGTTAAAATGATAATGCTACTGTCTGCTTTGGACCCTGCCAGAAGAGGAAAGACACCGTCTCCCAGTTCGATTACTAAATTGATTTGTGCTTCTTCTAAGATGCGCTTTCTTAGTGCCAAAGCGCTAGGCAAATGCATGAAAGAGCTTTGGGTTAAAAAGCCAATACAGCCACCGGCTGTTGCTAGATCTAGGGCCTTCCAGAGAAATATTTGGCTGAGATCGCTGGCACACTCGGGATAGTATTTCTTCAATTTTAGTTTTAGAGCGCGGTCTATAAGCTTGCGGCCAAGATAGGGTGGGTTGGTCACCACTACTGTAAATTTGCGGTTTAGTGGATGCCCAGCGGTTCGTTTCCACTTCGGAGACAGTGAGCCTAGTGCTGCTTCTGCAGCATCGTAGGTGTTGTGAAGACAGCTAATTTCATTTAGACTGTTTTCATTACCATTTAAATTGCCATTGCATAGTGTCATCAGATTTACGGTTAATGCAAACTCTGCAATAGCTAGAGCTCGTCTATCAATATCAAGGCCAACGACATTGTGCTCGAGTATCAAGCGCCAAATTTCATCTGGCGGAAGATCGAACGGCTCATATGCTTTGTAGAAGGCTCTTGCTGCGACTGTTAAAAAGTTACCAGTGCCGCAACAGGGGTCGAGCAGCGATATTGCTTTGATTGCCTCTACTGAGTCAGCTCTATCGAGTAACGGTTGTAGTAAACACTCAATCATAGAGTTCACCACCGCAGGTGGTGTATATATTTGAGAAAAGAGAGCCTGATCGCTTATCGTTGTGCTTTTGTCTGCCTGCTGCACCTTGGCTGTAGCTAGCTTACGTTGGTTTATACAGTAAACTTCGAATAGATCACTTAGGCCATGAACCGAAGTGAATAGAATTTGATACTCAGGGGCTTTGAAAAGCTTTGAAAGAGAATGGTGGGTGCTTCTGCTAATGTCTGAGTCTAGTTTTGAGATTGCTAAATCGTTATTGAGTTTATCTAGCAAAAACTGATAGGAGGCTAAGCCGTCGCTTTTCTCTTTCTCTTTTGGATGCGTTTGACTCAGTATTTCGATGGCTCCAGTAGCCATTATTATCGCTAAAAGTCCATCATCGCGGCTAATGGCGCTCTTCTTTAGCCATTTGCCTAGAGTGGCACGTGCTCGCCTTAGTGCCAGTTTGTGCGTAAGTTCGGTTA
This sequence comes from bacterium Ga0077546, assembly GCA_001464165.1. The sequence continues at coordinate 25,977 of LNEX01000253.1, read as the reverse complement.
CTGAAATGGCGGCAGTACAAGGCACACTATGTGGCTTTTGGTAAGAGATCACGATACAGCACAACTGGTTCTTCGCTACTGAGCGAATGGCCTTTAGCCGCTTCAGCTGCAGAAAGCAAAAGGCCAAGTTCAAGGAAGTCTTCTGGCACGCAGGCGGCACCAAATGACAGTGAGAGAGTGCGTTCGTCCACACCTGTAGATAGCGGTGACTTCATCAGTGAGACCATTAGGCGTTTGGCGAATACGCGGGCACCTTCACCTTTGGTGTCTGGGCATAGTAGAGCGTAGTCGAAAGCTTCATAGTGTGCGAGCAAGTCATTGTGGCGCTTTGCTTGTGATATGCGTAACACTGCTTCGCGCAGGGCTCCAATCGGTAGAGGCTCTCGGATTGAGCCGTTTGGGCCGCTCTTTACGCGCATTTCAAAAACAATGACCGAAATAGGGCTGCCAGAGCGGTGCCCTCTGAAGTACTCTTGCTCTAAGAAATAGAGGAACGCTGGGAAGTTGAACATGCCGGTATCGCCCCGGCGCAATTGCATAATCACCGATTGAATGGCGGCGCTATCAACTGTTTTGGGCTCGAGGGTCGGTAGACTGGAACTGCCTTTTTTTGCTGGTTTGGTAAAAGCAGCCAGTCCACAGCTGAGCATGTTGCAAACAATAGGCACCCATAAACTTCTGGCATAGCCCAATTTTGCGACAATCTCTTCTGTGCTGAGGCGATCGTCAATTGCATCGTAAAAACGTCTTTGGGCAACGAAATCTACTGGTATAGCGGGTTTTAGTAATTTACGCAGATCTGCCTCGTCAACAATGCGTTGGGTCTTCACCATAACCGCATCAATTTTAAAGCCACTGTTTTTGAGGAAATTCTGTTTGTCAAAAATCTGAGCACCTTGAATAATCAGCGAATCAAGCGGGTCGCTAATTGTCTTGTGCTTTGTCATTACTTTGGGTTGGAAGAAGAAGCGGCCATCCTTCCATGTGATTAGCTCATAGATACACTCCGGGCCTTTGGCTGCTGGGCTAGTGGCGTGAATGGGCTGGCCATCAATGAAAAATACTTCTGCAGCGCCAAGCTCGCTTTGTATTTCTAGGCGGCCGGTCATTTTTGCCAAGGCAATAGACTGCAGAAGAGCCCCTATCTGTACAAAAGCTAGGTCACCGTTTAAGACGGTACCCGATGAGCGGTTGAGCGAATTGTCTCCGCCCACCAGCGGTATTGGAATAGTTGCTCTTTGTTTAGTTAGGGCTTCGGGAATGTAGAAGAAAGCTTTCTCTTCGGCCTGTTCTTCTTGAGTGACAGACTGAGTGGTTGAGTGTTGATTACCTTCGCGATCATTAAGTGAGGCTTCGATGCGATTGAAGACAAGTAGCGAATCGCAACTAGTAAATTCCCAAAGGAGAGAGCCTTGACCAGCGTTAGAAGCTATCAGCTTCCATTGCGGATCACCGCCCATGGGATCAGCATGGGCGGTGAGCTTGTATTCGGAGCCTTTGGTAGCAGACGGCCAAATTACTTCAACTTGCTTGTCGAGATTCTCCAGGGCCCAAGTAAGGATCTGGTGAATCGCCGTAGCCGTTGGATTGCCAGGCAATATTTGAATTGATTTCGCGGCGTAGTGCTTTTCTTTGTGCATTAATGAAGGACGTACCTACGTTCTGCGCTTTCTCTGGGAAGTACTTAGACTGTGGATTTAGCCATGTCGTAAGTGATTGAGTGCTTAGCCATTCTATCGAATGCTTCGGCAAGGCGAGCCTTGTCTACACTCAAAGCGATGCGCACAAAACCTTCTCCGTGCGGTCCATAGGCCGTGCCAGGAGGAACCACAATACCAGCCTTTTCCAGCATAACAGTACTGAAATCAGCTGAGGACATTCCTGCAGGCGTTGGTAGCCAGATGTAGAATGTGCCTTTGATAGGTTTGAGGTTCCAGCCGAGTTGATTGAGCCGTTCTACGGCCAAATCACGTCTTTCAACATAGAGGCTATTGCAGAACTGAATATGATCGGTTGGGCCTTCAAATCCGGCAATGGCTGCAAATTGAATCGCTCTGAAGATATCGGTGTCGATATTTGATTTGATCTTGGCGATGGCGGCAATGGCTTCAGCATTACCTACGGCAAAGCCAATTCTCCAGCCGGTCATGTTGTAGCTCTTAGACAACGAATGCAGTTCAATGGCGATATCTTTAGCGCCTTTGACTTGCAGAATCGATGGAGCTTTGAAGCCGTCATAGGTCATTTCTGAATAGGCCTGGTCGTGGCAAAGCAAAATATTATGCTTTTTGCAGAAGGCTACAGCTTTCTCGAAGAAGGCCAGGTCAGCAACTGCACCAGTAGGATTGTTAGGGTAGTTGAACATCAAAAGCTTGGCTTTCTTGAGCACCGCTTCTGGTATCGCATCTAAATCGGGAATGAAGTTGTTTGCCGGTGTAAGAGGCATGAAATAAGGCTCGCCGCCAGCCAAAATGGTTGATGTGCGATAGACCGGATAGGCTGGGTCGGGAATAATATTGATATCGCCCTTGTCGACGAAGGCCATAATAGTGTTATGCAAGCCTTCTTTGGTGCCGATCATCGAAGTAATTTCAGTGGCTGGATCAACATCAACGCCAAAGCGTTTTTTCATCCAGGCGCAGGCAGCAGTTTTGTATTCTTTGGTGCCGCCGAAGGGTGGATAGTGGTGGTTGATTGGCTTTTCTAGGGCTTCATGCATAGCATCGACAATGTGGCGCGGTGTTGGTTGGTCAGGATCACCAATACCCAAATTGATAACGTCGACTCCCGATGCAATAGCGGCGAGGCGCTTCTTGTCCATTTCGGCAAAGACGTAGGGAGGAATAGATTTGAGCCGGTGAGAAACTTCCATTGTTTTGACCTTCTTTGTAATCTCTTTTTTTTATCTGTGGTCAGGATCGTTTTCGATCTGAATGCTAGAGCCCGTAAGGGAACAAGCATCTGACATTACCATAGCTTCACATATTCTTGGGGCTGCTGTTTGATTAGTAAGCATAGTTAACGTTCTTCTTAATATGAGCGTGCCCCAGCGGCTTTCCGGAGAGATGGCTCTTTACGCTTTGAGTTGTCAAGCGCAAGCTGTAACTATAATGCTGCAAGTTGAAGCGAAGAGATATATGGCATCTGATATTCAAGTAGAAAAAGCTAACGAGCAGAATCAAGACCAATCAGCGCGCAGTCCTGGCGTTTTGCTCGGTCTTCTTGCTGTGACAGCGATTGCCGCCTTCGTCTATTTCAATGGTCTGGGTAATCTGCCACTCTTTAACCCTGATGAAGCCCTCTACGCCGAACCCGCTCGCGAGATGATTGTTACTGGCGAGTACATCACTACCTTGCTCAACTATGTCGTGCGATTTACCAAACCGCCCCTCTGCATCTGGGCCATGGCGGGTTGTTATCAAATATTTGGTGTTAACGAGTTTGCGGCCCGCTTTTTCGGTGCTGCCTGTGCTGTGGTGTTGGTAGCAATCACGTATCTATCGATGGCTCGCTGTATATCCCTGCGGGCTGCCATATTTGGCTCGTTAACTCTGGCGAGTGCTCCTTTATTTGTCTTTACCGCCCGCGAAGCCATTACTGACATGCCGCTATCGTTGTTTGGCGCGGGCACCCAGTTAGCGTTCTTTCATGCTAGCCAGTCTAAGTTTGAGCGTCGAGGTGCACTATATCTAGGCTATGTTTTGATTGGCTTGGCAGTAATGACTAAAGGCCCGGTTGGCCTGGTTTTGCCCGTGGCTATTTTGCTTGCTTGGCACACGATAAAAGGCGATCTCTGGTTGGCTTTTAAGTCTTATCAGCCCCTCATTGGTGCTTTGATAGTAGCTGTTATCGCTCTGCCCTGGTTTGCCACTGAAATCTACATTACTAAGGGTGCCTATTTTCAAGAATTTATCATCAGAGAAAACTTCCAGCGCTTCACTGCTGTTGTAGATGCTCATAAACAGCCAGTTTATTATCACTTGCTCGCTATGCTTGGCGGATTTTTTCCATGGACAGTCTATTTGCCTCAAGCTATGGTTGCCACATTGGCCGGCTATTTCATTGCTCTGCGTGGTGCAAATAGCACAGGTACTATAGCCGCGACATCCAGTTCATCTGAGATATCTGGGCCAGGAATTGCTTTATTGCCAGCCAATGTGCGTGGCTTGTTGACGCGCTCTCGCGACTATATTGAAGCTCTCGATGTTAGTGGCCGCCTGGCACTTTACTGTATTTTGTGGGCGACCATCACCCTTGTATTCTTTAGTGCCTCTGTGTCGAAATTACTTCCCTACACTCTGCCGGCCTTCCCTGCTTTGGCTATTCTTGTTGGCTGTGAGTTTGAGCGTTGTTTGAATCGGCAATCGGCTTTCAAGCGCCTGGCCTTGCCGCTACTTGTGGTGATGTTGGTATATGCTGCTGCCAGTTTGGTCGCACCAATAGTTGCCGCTCGGCTGCGGGATGCTCCCGAAGGTTTGATTGCCTTGATTTCGGCTTACGGCTCAGCCCAGGCTGTGGTGGTTTTGTTGAGCATATTGGCATTTAAACTTCGTCAGCAGCTAGCGGGCCTGACGATCATGACTGTGGGCACGGCATTTTTGCTAGTGGTGCATACCGGTCATATCTTGCCAGTGCTCTCCCAAAAATGGGAAGGGCCACTGCCTAAATTTGCTAATTTCGCCGGTCAATCGGCTGATCCGCTTATTGTCTTTGATATGCGCAAGCCCGGAGTGCCGTTCTATGCGCGCAAGCAAGTGGAGAACATCAACAATTTTGATTTGCTTACTATCAGGTTGAAGCAAGTGCCTCAGGCCTACATTTTAGTGAAAGTAAAGAACATGCCTTTGTTCAAAGACATGGCAGGCATTAAGACTGTTGATAGTGAAGGTGATTTTGCTTTGCTGCGTTATTCTGCAGGGAAGTAGCTTGCGTCTAGCTCAGGCCCGGTGGACGGATAATTGTATTCAATCATTGTGTTCGCAAGTGCCACTGCTGATAATCGATATTAAAGCGAACTTTCCTTGTCAGCCAGCCTGGCATTAAATGGGCCGATTGTGCCAGTTCTTGGATACATTCATGGTTGAGAGTACTCAAGGCTCTTGCCACGGCAGCGTTATCACAATTCTTCTCACCGAGAAACCAGAGTGCGCTTATGACTTCGCCTGTTGGTGAATCGCCGAGAGCAATTTTTCTTGGTGAGTAGCTCTTTAGTGAGATTTCTCGCTTCATAGATTGGAATGCACTGCTGACACCGTGAACGCTGAATAGCTTCCGGTCTTGAGCAGCATCAACCAGGCCAAGCTCTCTAGCTGTATTGAGGCCGTGAATAGCAACTTTCTTTTTGAATATTTGCGCTTTAAAGACTGCCACCGCCAGTGGTTCAAAGTTTTGCTCGTTTGTTCCCAGAGTGAAAAGACCCCAAGCAATGCGGGTGAGATAGCCGCATTTTACTAATCTATAAAGACATTGGTCTATGGCTTCTCTCGTGCCAAGATTTAGTACTTGTTGAGTGGAAAACCAAGCATTAGTGGGGAGGGCGGAGATAAAGTTTAGGATATCGCCATGACAGCTCATGATTGCACCTCATAAACAGCGTGTATCCTAAATAACGCTGTTTCGAGGCGAAAGGTTCAATTGTTTGTGGTTAGATTTTTGGATAGAAATTCTAACGATTCCGCTGTTAGATTTTTGGATAGAAATTCTAACGATTCCGCTGTTAGATTTTTGGGTAGAAATTCTAACGATTCCGCTGTTAGATTTTTGGATAGAAATTCTAACGATTCCGGTGTTAGATTTTTGGATAGAAATTCTAACGATTCTGCTGTTAGATTTTTGGATAGAAATTCAAACGAGTCAGTTGTTAGATTTTGGGATAGAAATTCTAACAACGCTTCCGCTGTTTTATTATTTCAAATAGCACAGGTAAGGCCGGATCACCTAAACACCGCTGCCCTACTCGCGCTCAACCTCTACCTTCGGCGCTCTAAGCACTGTCGGCCGCGGGGAGTTCTGTTTGTTGGTGAAGACAATGTCGACAACTTTTCCCTGATACGCAATTAGGTCAATCCTTACTTTTGACTTCTGGCCTTGTTCTAGCTCGAAGACTAGCGGCTGATTGGTGCCGATTGAGATAGTGAGCGCATTTGCTTTACCGCCCGCGCTCTTCTTGCCGGCCTGCTCAAGCGGCCAAAGATCAGTTGTAAATTGAGCGGCTTTTGCATCGTCTGGTATTTTGACATGCCAGGTCACTGTCATAGAGCCATCTAGGCAAAGGTTTAGTCGTTTGTAATAGGTAGCGGTCAATATCTCTTTTTTGTCTTGGCTCAAGAAGAAAAGCTTGCTTTCCTCTGTGCCGTCGTTGCGAAATTGCACCAAACCAGGAACGACGCAGTCGCCTTGAAATAAGATAGTGTCTACTTTGCCGAATGGTGAGAGATGATATTGTTCGAGAATTTTTGCCAGTCTCTCTGGTTTGAGCGGAATGTATTTGTAAGGCGGTAAGAGCCCCGGCGGTGGTGGCGTCTGGTAGTTGCGTAAAACCGATAGATATGCCGGAGAGCGGTTGTCTAAGAAGAATTCCTTATCCTCAAATCCTGGCGAAAATAGAGTAAAACTGGCAATGCTTATTAAGGTGGTGGCAGCTAGAATTTTAGCTCCTGACTTGAGCTTCTCATCGCTAGTAACTAGCTCGAAAATACTCGCGGCCATTCCCACCAAACCAATCCAAAACCAAAGGCTTATTTGACCATACCAGGGGGCAATGATTGGCCTCACCATACTGGTTAGAAGTAAGTTTCCCACGGCAAAGGAGGCAATTGCCAAGGAAGGGTAGAAGTGTCGACAAAGAATTTGTTGATTGATTTGATTGTCTTCATTTGTCCTTTTACTAATTTTTTTTGCCAAAACACAAATGGCGGTAAGTAGGATCAAACCGAGCGTACTAAATACTTCTGCCGGGGCAATGCGTTCCATATACCAGCCGGTTCCTGGGGCAAAGTTACGGCCTAGCGAACTTAGAAACATTGTCAAGTCAAGGGGCTTTAGCACTTCTGCCAGGGGGCGAGAGGTTCCCACCCCGCGCTCCAGGTAAAGCAGATCAGGAAAGATTGAAAGAGCGGTGGCGCTCCCTAAAAATAATAGCGATAGTTTGTTCAACAATTTTAGACGCCAGGCCCAAAACAAGACAATTGGAATTATTATCAAAGTGGTGGCAATGGTCCAAGAGCCTAAGACAATGCAAATGCTGGCGCTGGCAATGGCCTTGCAGTTGGACGTTTCCGATTGGCGAAACAAGGCCCAGAGAGCAGCAGCGCCTAGTGTCAATGCTAACTGCCAGGTAATGGCGAAAGAGCCCTGGGTCAGTATTGATGCCGCGGTGGGGGCGAAGATAATGGCGCTCATTAGTGGCAGGCAGTACCATCTCAACTTATTAGACCTGCTTACGCTCAAATCGAATAACAGGGCAAGCCTGATGGCCATCAGGGCAATGCCAATGGCTGCACCAAGGTTCTGATTCATGTGCCCGAACAGAACATAGAGATTGAAAACTATTTGATTGAAGGCCGTGGAGTGGCCATCGACAAAGGTGTCGCCAAAGTAATTGAGCCAGTTGTAGCTTGGGCCTGTCATTCTAACGAACTGCTCAAGGTAGGTTATGTCGTCATTATTGGCGCAGTTTTCGCCGTTGGTAAATAGAAAGTAGGCCAGGCGCAAAGGCGGTACTAGAGTCAGTATTGTTATTAGTGCAATTTGAAAGAGTCTAGTGCCCACAAGTCTATTCTCTATACTGCCTGACCAGCGGCAAAGCCTGAAGCCCAGGCCCACTGAAAATTGTAGCCACCGAGCATACCGGTTACATCCACCACTTCGCCGATGAAATATAGACCGGGCACTTTTTTTGCTTCCATCGTCTTGGATGAAAGTTCGCTGGTGTCGACCCCGCCTCTAGTTACTTCTGCCTTTTTGTAGCCCACTGTGCGGGCCGGTGCTACTTGCCAGTCATTGAGTGAACCTGCTAGTTGCAGCAGTTTTTTATCGGGCAAGGTATTCATTGGCCCGTTTATATCGAGGTAGTGAGTGAAGTATTCAGCGAAGCGCTTTGGTAATAGCTCACCCAGTACATTTTTAATTTCTTGTCGACTGCCAGCCTTTTTTCTTGCCTGCAGCACCTCTAAAGCATTGGCCTCGGGCATCAAGTCAATGCTGAGGCTGTCACCGGGTGACCAGTAAAGTGATATCTGCAGGCTGGCGGGGCCGCTTAAGCCGTTATGGGTAAAGAGAATATTCTCTCTGAAACTTGCTTTTTTGCACGATACAGTTGTATCAAGTGACAGACCAGCTAGGTCGCTGAAGCGGGCAAGATCAGAATCTCCCCAGCTGAAGCCATCGAGAGCAGCGGCGGTTGGTACGATTTTTAAACCAAATTGGCGTGCTACCTCATAACCAAATCCGGTGGCACCAATTTGCGGAATGGAGAGACCGCCCGTAGCAATGACAAGCGAATCACAGCTATATTTTAATGCTGTGGTGTCTACTATGAAGCGACCACTACTTGCCTCACCAGTGTTCTTCGCAATTGACTTTATGGCGGTGTCTGTTTGAAATTGACAGTCTGCTTGATTGCATTCTTCTATGAGCATGTCGACAATTTGCTCTGCTGAGTGGTCGCAGAACAGTTGACCGAGTTTTTTTTCGTGGTAGCGAATGCGGTGCTTTTCGACTAACTTGATGAAATCTGCAGGAGTGAAGCGCGAAAGAGCCGACTTGGCAAAGTGAGGGTTGTTACTGACAAACGACTCTGCTCGGGTGCCGACATTGGTAAAGTTGCAGCGACCGCCGCCTGATATAAGAATTTTGCGGCCGATTTTCTGGTTATGGTCAATCAGTAGCACTGAGCGGCCTAGTTTGCCGGCTGTGCTGCCGCACATCATGCCAGCTCCGCCTGCGCCAATAATAATTACGTCAAAATGCTTCAATTTAGTTTAGTTCAAGTCTGCAAACCTAGAGGGTATCATTTATAGCAATTCTATATGGCCTATTCTAGGTGACACGTTAAGATATCACCAGTCCAAGCGTTATTAGCAGTGAATTAGCCGGGGCCTCCCTGGTTTCAGCAGCCAGTTCGCTGCACAGCTTTGGTCTGAATTTTGCCGATGGTCGCGGCCTTTTACTTACGGCTGCCGTTGAAGAAGGCGACAGTGCGATGAGCATTGCTGACGAGTTGACTATTGATAGCGAGATTCGACCAGTTATCGATATGCCTAAACTGGCTGAGGCCGTCTGTTCTGTTGACTGGAGTTGGATATACGGAGCGAAACTACTTGCTGTAAGCTCACTCAGTGGGCCGAGAGGCAAGACTATTGTCTTGAAGTTCGACACGGTTGGCCCCATTACTGTCAGTGTGGGCGCTTGGGAAGGTAAGCCTTTTCTCTCTTTCATGCCTTACAAAAAGCCCTAATTTTGGCCCAATTTTTAACTACCATTCGCCCGAATTTATTATGGTATTAAGTTCGATAGACCATTGGCTTCTAGATATTGCAAGAACAGCTCTCTGAGGTTCTTGCCGTCTTTTTTGTCGGTCTCATAGAAATGCTTATAGCGTCTGATGCGAGCCTCGTTATTTTGCTGAAAGACGGCTCTGCCGTTGGCGTCGAAGGTCTTATTAGAGGCTGCCAGGGCGATCACACCGTCTTCAAGGGGGCGATAGCTGGTGATACTTTCTTGCTGAAAAGAGTCTGCCACACGGCCATTGAGGTTGCTTACTCGCACTACGGTCATTAGGGTGCGGAACTGCACTTCAGCTTCGTTGGCCACTAGAAACTGCTTTTCTTTGACCTGGTGAAACTCCTGGTAGGCCGTTAGCCTGGTCTTTGAGGTATAGGGTGCGCCGATATAGTGCCAGATGCCGCCCTGGCGGTCTTTCTGGCTGCCGTAGGTAAACTCCTGGCGGGCCATGAAAACGGAAGGAGAGCGGTCTATGCGCCCTGTTTTAAAGTCTTCTCTCAGTACTGCGGTTTCTTCGTTCACAATCCAGGTGCCAGACAGCCAGGCCGGTACTTTCACCCAGTTATTGTTGGCTTCTCGGTCTGCCCCAACATTGAAGCGCGCCCCTTTGCGAATAGAGCTGTCGACTGATGGCAGAGCCTCTTGGTGTTCAATTTTGCCTTCGATAGTGTAGGCACAGGCAGGCTGATGGTTCTGCCAGTGACCACTTGAAGCAATCGTAGTAAGGGTGAATGCTAAAAGTTGCCGCGCTCGGCGTCTGATAATTTGCAGGTTTCTTTCCTTCGAATTCTGGCTTTATGATTCTGGACTTTGAGATTCTGGCCTTTATGATTGTTGGGCCTTCGCTTTCAGTCTCTTTTTTAGTTGAGCCACTGAAAATGGATAGGGACACCAACCCGCCCCGTCTACTGGACACATAGATAGTGGGTCTGGCGAGCTCTTCTTCGTGCTCGTATTTTGAGACTTGCTTTTGCTTTGCGTGATTTTGGTTTCAGGCTTTGTTGCTGCAGACTTCGATTTTGTCACTGCAGGGCTTGTATGTGTGGCTTTCATTCTCTTTCGCCTCTTATAACCGTCAATTGGCCATTGATGGTGCTTACTTTGGCTGTGGTCATTTAGTTCTAACTGTCTAAATGCTCCCAATTACTGTTCTACCACTTATGAGCTAATATTGTAGCCCCCCGGCTGCCCCCGTTCGCCCACATAAAAGCGAGGCTATTTATGAGTCAATATCAGCCGGAAGGCCGCAGACTTATTGAACACAGCGATGGCCGTGTTGAATTGGCCGACGAGACTGAGATTAAATCGAGTCCTTTTTATAATCACGACTTGGCACCAGTCAAAGTAATTGACCGCAATTGGTCGACTTACAGCTATATTGCTCTCTGGTTTGCTATGTCTGCTTGCATTCCTACTTATATGATGTCGTCGGGTTTGATTGCCAATGGTATGAACGCCTGGCAGTCGATTTTTACTATTTTGCTGGGCAATACTATAGTGCTTTTGCCGATTTTGCTCAACTCACATCCAGGCACCAAATACGGTATCCCCTTCCCTGTATTCGCGCGGGCGGCGTACGGCACCACTGGGTCTAACTTACCGGCTCTGATGCGGGCTATTGTTGCCTGCGGATGGTTTGGCATTCAGGCCTGGATTGGTGGCCAAGCTTTTAATACTATGTTTGGCGCACTTATAGGTTTAGAAACTTGGCGCAAATTATTGGGTGGCCCTTACTTTGACTATATGGGAACAGAGTGGTTGTCTTTCGCTCTGTTTTGGGGCTTGAACATACTGATTGTTTTTCGTGGTATGGATAGTTTGAAAAAGGTCGAAAGTCTGGCTGCACCTTTCGTCTTGATTATGACTTTTGTGCTCCTCATTTGGACCGTCAATCTTGCCCACGGGGTGGGCGATTTGCTTCATGAAAAGAGCAAGTTCGCTACATTTTCTGAATTTTGGGCTGTTTTTATTCCTTCTCTAACGGGGATGATTGGCTTCTGGGCTACGCTTTCGCTTAATATGCCTGACTTTACCCGCTTTGGTCATTCGCAAAAAGAACAGACTATTGGTCAGGTCATTGCTCTACCGACAGCCATGGCAATTTTTTCAGCCATGGGCGTGATCATCACATCGGCTGCTGTGGTTATATATCCAACGGTTAGTATGGATCAGCTCTGGGACCCAGTTAAGTTGCTTGGTCGCCTTGGTGCTGATCAGCCAGCTGTAGTGGCTATTGCTATGTTTACGGTGGCCTTGGCGACACTATCTGTCAACGTGGCGGCTAATGTGGTGTCACCTGCCAACGATTTTGCTAATGCTTTTCCTCGTTTCATTACTTTCAAAATTGGTGGCTTAATCACCGGTCTGGTGGGCGTTTTAATGCAGCCCTGGCGTCTGATTGCCGACCCACACGGTTATATTTTTGTTTGGTTGCAAGGTTATTCTGGGGGGCTGGGCTCAATCGCCGGTGTTCTCATTGCTGATTATTGGATCGTGCGCAAGACTAAATTAGACCTAGCAGACCTATATTTGCCTGAAGGTTCCTACAAATATAGTTCTGGCTGGAATTTTGTCGCAGTATTGGCCACTGTTATTGGCTGTGCCCTTGCTTGGGTGGGGGCTTTTGTGCCAACGTTTAAACCACTTTACGACTACGGCTGGTTTGTTGGTTTCTTTGTCTCAATGGTCGTATACGTGGTCCTGAGCTGGGCTAAGCGCACGAAATAGTCCTGAAACTAACCCTTAAATAACACTGGCAAAAACAGTCTCACAAGTGTTCGTTGCCACCATCGACTTGATTAGCGAGGCGCTAATCTAAAAGAGTAAGTTTCGTCTTTTACCAATTTAAACCTGTGCTTTTGCCCAGGAGGATTTATGTCGTCTAAACAAACACAAATGGCCCGCCTCAAAGCTTCTATGAGAGACTGCAAAGATCCAATCTCGTTTTTCATTCTCTCTCTCTTCGCAAAATTAGTAATCGCTCTACATTTTAAGAAGGTCGATATTCGCGGTAAAGAGAATTTGCCTGCTAGTGGTCCTTATATTTGTATAGCTAATCACTCTTCGCGCTGGGATGGCCCAACTCTTGGTCGCATCATTGATAGACCAGCTAACTTTATGGTGTCACCAAACGAGCTACAGGGCTTGCAAGGCTTTCTCTTGAGTCGAGTTGGTGCGTTTCCAGCTCACCCTAAGCTCGACTTTGTCAGCCATGTCATGCAGCAGTTTAAGAAGGGCGAGCCTTTTGTCATTTTTCCCGAAGGCAATGTCTTTTATGACGGCCATACACATCCGTTCAAGAAGGGCATAGCCCGTATTGCCTTTGCTGCTCATCAAAACAATATTGAAGTGCCGATTGTGCCTGTTGGTATCACCTACGAAAGTGGGGTCGCTCACTACAATATCGGCACGCCTGTTTCAATCGAAGACTATGCTGCTGATTTGCAAATTAATCCGGTGGCGGCTTCTAAGCGCCTTACTACCTCGCTTCATCGTGAGGTCTGCTACCTGCGTTCAGAGCTTGGCTGCCTCGCTGATAGAAGACAGCTAGAGCTTGTTGAAGAAAATCATTTTATGCCAGTGGGCACCGCCGTTATTCCAGCTGAGAAGCCCGTAATTGCAGCGGGTGGTGCTGACCTTATGGTCACTGAGTCGCTAAATGTGCCAACTATTTGCCCAGCCTCATCTAAAGCCGCTACGTGCACCTGATAGACCGCTATGTCAGATCCATTGGCACTAGCTTTGTTACTGGCTTGCGAGTTTGGACTGATCCAGATATTGAACTTGCCTTTCAGTCCGTTTAGCTTAGCGCTAAGTAAGGCATGCTTACTTAGCGATCGCTCTCTCATTAGATAGTTGTAGTGCTCGAAAGAAGCGTAAGGTTTCGATACTTCAACTACTACTGCTGCTATCGCGTGGCCTCTTATTTTGCTGGCGTCAAAGTCGAAAGTAATAGCTCCTGGTTTTTGTATAGGCTGATTTTGGTCCTTGGTTTTTCGGTCTTCTGAAAGTGGTGCTAGGCCATAGTTGGTTGCTCTATCTGCGGTAGCAAGATATGGAGTAATGGTTTCTGCCGCAATTAGTTTTGGGTTGCTAATTTGCCAGTCATATTCACTGGTGGCAACGTCGAGCCTAATCTCGTCAACATTTTTGCTCAGCAGCCAGCGCTTTAACGGCCCGAGTTCAACTAGAATTTTGTGTTCTTTGCCGTCGGCTGGTACGCTCATCCAATGAGGTTCAGTTTGATCTTCTTGGTCTGGCGGCCTGTTGTTCCAGATGACAAAAAGAGAGGCTTTATTGCTTGTAGCCGGGAATTTTTGTGAAGATTTTTTTGTCACTTTTATATCAAGTCCTAAAAAATCTACAGCCAACGGATTGATAGTTTTAACCGTCTCCTCTGGTTTTAAATAATATGATCTGCTTTGTGGGCCTTGACCCACAGTCATTGATAGAGATGGAAGACTTCTGTCTGTAAGAGTAGCTAATTTTTCAGGTATAGAAAGTTCAGGTTTTACTAATTTGCCTTGAGTGGCGTCATAAGCTACTAATCTATAAAGCTTTGGTTGCCTAATAATTGATTCGAAATCTTGGCGATTGACAAATATACTCCAATTAGGGTGATAGTCTAGAGGCACAACTCTAGCGCTTAAGTTCTCCGCTGCAACAGGTTCGGTGAACAGTCCGGCAAGCATAGGGCGCATGGTGAAAGTAAAGGCGCCGTCTACTCTTGATGGCAAGTTGAAGAGTACTAGCTTTTGATTAGCACCAAGAGTGGACAGCTCCTTTTCTGCGTTAATCTTTAGCTGTCGAATGAACTGTGCTGAATTGAGCCAGGCAATGTTATTTCCCTGGGTAATAGAGGCAAAGGTCAGTGTTAGTGAAATGAGAATCAATAGGCTTGATAGTTTTGGTATTGCTTTGGTGCGCCAGTTTTGGGCTGCAAGATATAGACACTAAAAACGATTACTAGAGCCAGGGCTGCACTGGGCAAATAGGCTATGCGGCTGCCCGACATCGAGCTAGAGAGGCCCCAGACCTGAAAGTTGGGCAGCATGGTGGCAGCGAAGAATGCTAGGGCAAAGTAAATGAGTTTTGCTCGTCTACTCAACTTTTGGTCGATTATCGTGCCAACTATAATTTGCAGTCCGGCGACAGCGTAGAGACCTCTGAGAACTATACGAAGTACATGGTTCTCGGCAAAAATTGCTTTGTTGAAAGGATGTAGCAGCTGCCAGAGTGAGCCTGATGAGACCCAGCGGGCAAAATAGTTTTCATATAAACGCTGACCAATTGAGCCGACATAGCCACCCACTAGCTTACCTATGGCGAGGAAACGCCACGCTAAATAGACTGTAAAGGCCACTAAATATGGTGTTGTGTCTTTGAAGGCCTGAGCGAATTTTTGTTTCTTACTGCCGGCTTTTGAAAGAGTTATTGAGAGAGCAAAAATTATTACTAACAGGCTAATGGCCGATTCTTTTGAGAGAATTGCGGCGAAGAATGTCGCTAATGATAGAGCCGTAAATCTCTTTGTTGCTTTGCTCTGGCAATTCTTTCTGCCTACAAAAAAATATAAGCTCAGTAGCAGAAAGAAGGTGCTAACTAGATCTGCTCGCGCGAGAATCCAAGCCACAGGTTCGCTTTGGGTCGGGAAGACTGCAAAAATGCCTGCGGCAAAAAAGGCCATGGCCAGCTGATCTCTTCTTTCGCCAGCGTCGAGAGTCTTCAAAAACGCTTGAGCAAAGAGAAATAGCATGAAGGAATTGGCTGTATGCCAAATGAGATTGCTCAGGTGATAGCCGAATGGTCTGGCCTGATTGAATAAATAGTCGACCATTAGGCTGACTTCAGTCACTGGTCTAAAGAATAAGTAGAGTGAGCGCTCACCCACCCAGGGGCCGTTAAAGTTAGTCAGAAACAGCTCTGGCTCGCCTGTGAAGAGTCGATAGAGATAGGGCAGGTGCAAGAAATCGTCACAGTTAAAATAGACCCCCAAGGTATTGCCAAAGCAGGCAAAAACAAGAAGGGCAAGCAGCAGAAGTGTTAATAGGTTGACTCGAGCGCTGGCTATCAGTTTGACTATTTCTCAGCTGTATAGCCTTGCGAGCTATTTTTGTAGTTCAATACAGCGGCCATTTTTGACATGTCTGAGAGAATGCGGCGCTCTTTTACTCCTGTCGTTTTTTGCTGCAAGTCAACTAACATATCGCAACTGTTGATTGCACTTTCAAGTGAAAATTCAGAGACTGCTAAGTGGCCGTTTTCTAACACTTTCTGGTAGCGGCGAGCGATGCCATCTTTGGGGCGCAGGTGGGAGCGGGTGATTTTCTCTTGCCCAGCGATTAACTCATAGCCGCAGGCTAATACAACGGTTGGGTCGGCGTCGCCAGCGAATGGTCCTTTATCGAGCTGTACCTTGATAGCTTTACCTTCGCCGTCGAAGTTCATTACTCGCAAGACACCGTTGTTGTAGCAGACCATAACATCGCCGTTGGCACCAATGGCAATCGTGCCCAGTGGCGTAATGACAAGAGCGAGTTTGGATGGGCTTTTAACTGATACCAAGATATCACCCGATTTAAGATCGCAGGTGTAATTATTTGGTTTGGTGAATTGGGCGCCGTCTTTTGCTAGCACCGTAATCCAGTCAAAAGTTTGGTTGACTGCTTCGCCTTTAGGAAACTGGCTATCGCTGATCAATTGCACGCCGTTGAGCGCGAAAGCTGTGGGGGCATCAATAACGAGCGATGTTGGGCCATTCACTAACTGTGGCGAAGTCACGTCGGTTGGTACGATAATGGGTGGACGAAATGGCTGTTGGGGCGGGGTGATGATGATAACTGGTGGTGGTGTTGGCGTAGGCGGTTCATTGTAATTCGCTCCACCTACTGAGAAGTGCGGGTACCAGAACGCAAGAGCAACAAACAGTGCTGCCATTACAATCATAAGAACGTTTGCTCGGCCTGTTGCAGAGAGTCTGTTGGCTATCTCTTGAGAAGAATTTTTCACTGCTTAAACCTTCCGCTGCTTCTACGTCTAAAATCACTATCAAAGTTGTTAAGTATAGCCTGCTCTGAGCTTCAGCGCCAAGATTGGTCATATGTCATGTTGACAGGAGCCAATTCGTTTTTAGGGGGTAAACTTAAATCTGATTGATATTTGCAAACGGAGTGCCATGTCTGATTTTGAAAAATTGGGAGTGTTCTATCTCGGTCACAAGCATAATCTAGATGGGGCGGTCAGTTCTGATGGCTTTGTACCGTTGGCCGAGCCAGTCTTATATGAATCGAAAGATCTTGTAACCCATGCTGTTTGCATCGGCATGACTGGTAGCGGCAAAACCGGCCTTTGTCTTGGCTTGCTAGAAGAAGCAGCTATTGACGGCATACCGGTTATCGCTATCGATCCGAAAGGCGATATTGCCAACCTCTTGCTAACCTTTCCGGGTTTGAGCGGCAAAGAATTTGAGCCGTGGGTAAATCTTGACGACGCCCGTCGTCAAGGTCTGAGCATTGAAGAATTTGCCCAAAAGCAAGCTCAGTTATGGAAGGAAGGGTTAGCAAAATCTGGTCAAGATGGCGAGCGCATTGCCCGCTTGAGAGCCAGTTGCGATTTCAATATTTATACCCCTGGTGCCAGTTCGGGTTTGGCGGTATCGATTTTGAATTCACTGAAAAAACCAGACGATGAAACAATGGACGATGGTGATTTGTTGCGGGAGCGAGTGCAATCGGCGGCTACTTGTATATTGGCCCTTTTGGGAAATAGTGAGAGTGTTGGCGATTCCTTGCGCAACCGTGATCATATTCTTATATCTACGATTATTGCCGATTGTTGGAAGAATTCAAGGGACGTCGATCTTAGTCAGTTAATTGAGTTGATTCAGAAGCCGCCGATGACTAGGGTGGGAGCTCTTGACATAGAGTCGTTTTATCCGGCTAAAGAACGCTTCGACTTGTCGATAAGCATAAATAACATTCTTGCTGCACCAGGTTTTGATGCTTGGCTTAAAGGTGAGCCTCTAGATGTTGATAGTTTTCTTTGGAGCAAGAGCGGTAAACCCCGCGTTTCTATCTTTTCAATAGCTCACCTTGGTGATACTGAACGAATGTTTTTTGTCACTCTTCTGCTCAATGAAGTGCTTGCTTGGATGCGCAGTCAGTCTGGTACAACGAGTTTGCGAGCAGTTCTATATATGGATGAGATCTTTGGCTATTTCCCGCCGGTGGCTAATCCGCCTTGCAAGACACCCTTGCTTACACTGCTGAAACAGGCTCGTGCCTTTGGTCTTGGCATAGTTCTTGCTACTCAGAACCCAGTAGATATCGACTATAAGGGTTTATCTAACGCGGGTACCTGGTTTATTGGTCGGCTGCAAACAGAGCGCGATAAAATGCGTGTGCTAGAAGGCTTGCAGTCAGCGCAAGAAGCCGGTTCTGAATCTAGCTCTCTGGGGTCTAGTGCAGCCACGTCCAATACTGCATCGCTCTCAGAAACACTCAGTCGGCTAGGCGATAGAGTGTTTCTTATGAAAAACGTGCATGAAGACGCACCGGTGATTTTTAAAACGCCAGATTAAAGATCTGATGGACCCAATCAAAGCCAAGAAGACAGGGCCGGATTGCATTCAAGACGTTAATCAAGATGTTAGTCAGAATCTTGGTCAAGTTTCTGGTATTGGGATGATTTCGCAACCACTAAAGGTGGCGAATAGCTTAAGTTCAGCAGCGGTAACAGCAAACTTGAGTAAGAAGCCAGTGGTTGCTCCCGAAATAAGTCAGCTATTCATACCGTCAGAGGTGGCGTCATTTTCTGATAAACCAAAGGGTGTTTATCGTCCATTTCTTCTGGCGGCCGCTACGGTACGCTATCTCGATAGTAAGCTCGGTATTGATCACACAGTCAATAAGTGTTTTCTGGTGCCATGCAATGACTCAGTGGTACCAGCTGATTGGTCAAAGGCCAAGTCAATTAAAGTTGATTTGGCCAAGTTAGAAAGTGTCGCTGATAAGAACTTCACCTACGCAGAACCGGTAGCTGCTCTTACCCAAGTAAGCAGTTCTGGTGGAAAGTCTTCCTTGTAAGCTTTGGCGAAGCGCTTCAACTCGTGCCGTTAGTCAGCCAAATGAAGCCGAGCGTGATTTTCGCATTCGTTTGCAACAGACTGCTTTTGAGCAGCGTGATTTGATGGTGGCAAAGTTGCGTGATAAATATTATGTTCGCATCAATAGTTTGCAAGATCGCATACGCTTAGCTGAGCATAAAGTACAAGTGGAACAGGCTGAGGCTAGGCAGCATGAGCTGAATTCTGCCATTTCAATTGGTGCCACTGTTATTGGTGCTTTTATGGGGCGCAAAGGTGTTAGCTCTTCTACCATTGGAAGGGCTACTACTGCCGCGCGCGGTATCAATAAGGTGGCAAAGCAGAGGGACGATGTTGGTCGCGCCGAAGACAATCTTGAGAGTCTTAACAGCAAGCTGCAACTTCTCAACAGTCAATTCGCGGCCGAAGCGCAAGCGGTGGCAGGAAAATTTGACCCTCTTAAAGAGGCACTAGAACCGGTGTCTGTTCCTCTTAAGAAGGCCAATATTACGGTGAAGCTGCTTGCCTTGGCCTGGGTTGTTAGCTGATTAGTCTGAGTTCTAGCTGACAAAAGCCTGAGCTTTAAGGGTTAAAATGCGGTTGCCGCCTGCCCATTGCAATTTTTCGAGCACACGAGTGAGACCTTCGCCGCTCCATGACCAGTGGTGTAAGACAATCATCGCTTGTTCGGCTGTGAGAAAGCCTTCTTGTGTCAACAACAAGCAGCGCTTCGCTGCATCGAGGGCTGAACGGTTCACTATGCCTGTCTTAATTAGCCTCTCTTCTAGAGAGCCTTGGCTACCTTCAGGATGCGCCGGTAGGTGCCCGAGGCGCCTAATATCATAGGCGGTGACTAGGCCTGATAGTCGCAGTAAGTGATAGAGAGTAATATTGCCGTCGTAGGGGTCACTTTCGCGGGAGATTTCTTTTAGTGCTTTGGTTAGCGAGATGTTTTTGCTGAAAACCAATTTGAGAGCACGTGCCGCTCGGTCTGGTGTTACTTGATGCTTGGCCATCATGGTTTGCAATCGTACTGCTGCTGCTATGAGGCTTGAGCTGAACATACCGCTATCAACGATTTCTTCACCGAGGGTTCTCTGACAGTCCATTTCTTCCAATCGCATAAATTTCTTTACGTCACTATCTGATAACAAGCCAGCTAGTAAAAGCAGCTCATCAAGGCGAACATATGGAGCCCGTGAGTTAATCAGAGCAATGTCGCAGTTCGCATTTGTGCTGATAGTTAGACTATTGGCCGAACTCAAAGCCTTGATTGTTTGGCTTCTATCGGCGCGTCCCGAGCGAATTAACGTTTGGGCGCTGAGAGTTGTGCCTAATAGGCTGGTTGTGACAAGACCTTGCAAGATAAGCACGCGAGCTAAAGGCAGCCCAATGTGACGACTGAGACCAAGAGAGTCTTCTATGCTCTTTTGTGTAAGAATCCCTGCCTCTACCAATAAAGATCCCAAATTGTCTTCATCTCTGTCGATGTTCCCTTGCCAGCCTAGTTCTTGTAAAACGGCTGATAGTGTAGCTCTGCTGGTTGCTACATAGTAGAGTGCTTCGATTGCTAGTTCTAATGCCAGCACATTTTGCCTCACTAAATTCTGCAGCTTTAGAGCGTCCTCAATAGTCTTGTGTTTGGTGAGCCCAAGCATTGTTAGTACCCGGCCAACTGGCAGGCTGTTCTTGTGGGCGATACAGAGAACTTGGCAAAGTTGGGCTATGTTGATCAAGCCAGCCTTGTAGAATAGTTCGCCTAGCATGGCTCTGTTGTCTATGCTTGCAGTCATTGCTTGTGAATCCAGATAGAAGATAGTTGTGTCCAGTTTTAGGGCGGCAATAGAGAACCTCCCTAGATACATCTTGACTGAGATTCATGGGCTCGATTGTATGGTCAACCTATATCTTTGTTAGGGGCAGCCCTAATCAACTCCTGTTCTACTAGAGCGCTTATGCTTGATTGATGTATATAATTGCGCCATTGTCGGGAACAAAAAATTGGTCTAAACCAAACTGATATTGGGCTGCCGTTGCGAGCATAAATTTTATGATAAGGCCGTGGTCGAAAGTCTTCATCTCTACCTTTACGGTTTGCGCCGCACTGTCTGGTTTGCTGTTAGCTCCAGCCTGCCAGGCTGATGAAGTTAGCAGTATGGATGTGACGATGACGGCCCAGAGAGATTCTACGCTCAATGTGGTTGAAAAAATCACAGTCAATTTTAGCGAACCCAGACATGGTATCTTTCGCGTTTTTCCGGTTAAATATTCGCGTCTAGGTAGTTCGTATGCAGTTGATTTTAATCTCAACTCAGTTAAGGATGAAAACAATCAGAATGTTAGTTTTTCGCAGAGTGCCCGTGGCAACGATGTAAATATAAAAATTGGCTCTGGTAGCAAGCTTGTCCAAGGATCACACACTTATGTCATCAGCTATAAATTGCGTCGGGCTGTCAATTTCTTTGATAAACAGCCAGAAATTTATTGGAATGTTACTGGCGATCAGTGGCCTTATGTAATTCGCTCAGCCAGGCTAAATCTTGAGTTACCTCCTAGTGATAAAGCTGCTGCTCTTGCTCTCAATACTACTATTAACACTGTTGCTTACTTGGGCTTGCCAAATTCAAAATCTGGAGAAAGGGTGACCGTTGAGCAAGTTGGTCAGAAACTCTTTTTTCAGGCTTACGACATTACCCCTGGTACTGGCCTGACTGTGGCTGTACGGCTACCTGTTGGTGCCATGGTTGAGCCAACCCTAGCGGCCCAAATTGCTTGGCTCTTTATTGATTGGTATCCGCTCTTGTTCTTGCCGGGGCTGACATTCTTCGGCCTGTATGCCACTGGGCGGTTTCTTGGCACTGATGAGGCACCGACTGGAGCAACTGCTGTTGATTGGGAACCACCTAAAGAAATTACTCCGGCAGAGATGGGCGTGCTGATTGATGAGCGCGTTGATCGACGAGATGTACTTTCTATTGTGGTTGATCTGGCTGTTCGTGGCTATTACAAGATTGTTGAAGTGGACAAGCCCGGTTTCTGGGGGCTAAGTAAAGACTATCGTTTTGAACGTAATCTTCATGCTGACTTTGATAGCAGCGATTTGAAGTCGTTTGAGAAAGAGATGCTCCAGTCGCTTTTTAACTGGCGGGGCGGCACAGACTACGACTTTGTTAGTGAACTCTCTGATTTATCCGAGTTAGGTGCTGTTCGATTTTCTCAGTTTCGCCATCTACTATATTCAACGATGACAGCGCAAGGATGGTTTAGAGAAAACCCAGACAACGTTAGAGTTCAGTGCATTCAAGCAACGGGAATTATTTTGTTGTTGCTTGTATTTATGTTAGTTTTTGCTTCTAGCTTCATTGGCGCTCCATTCATTCTTGGTTGTATCTTTTCAGCTATCATTTTTTTCTTCTTTTCTGGTGTCATACCGGCGCGCACCCTCTCTGGTCTGCACTTGCGCAGGCAGGCACTTGGTTTCGCACGGTTTATGGAAAGACCAGACAAGGAACGCATCAGAGTTTTGGCTGATAAAGATCCGACTTTATTTGCTCGGTTGCTTCCCTATGCCATGGTTGTAAATGCTGCTGACCAATGGGCTGATGCTTTTGAGGGTTTGGGGTCTGATCTGGTGGCGGCGCCAGTTTGGTATCAGGGTTCAGATTGTGATTTTGCCTTCAGTCCAAGACTTTTTGTCAGTCAAATGAACACTGGCATAGAGAATATTGCTACCAGTCTTCAGGCGCTTTCACCAGCAGCCAGTGCCGGCAGTGGGATGAGCGGTATGTCTGGTGGTGGGGTCGGTGGTGGCTTTGGGGGAGGAGGTGGAGGCTCCTGGTAAAAATCGGTTGCAATCGGAAACATTCTGCCTCAAATAACTGTCTATGTTGCTTGTGTGTTTTGACAGCTAATCTGGCTACAATGTGCTGAGGCCTGCGATTCGGTCATTCGCCGTGGTAGTTCTATTAGTGGATGTAATAAAATCTGCCAAATATTTCACTGTCAAGTGGCATAAAAGCTAAGGAAAGTGGAAAATTGGCTTATAGGACGTTTCTGATTTAAAACTCTACTGAATTTTAAGTTTGTCTGATAAACCCATTTACAGGGTCTCTAACTCAAGGATCGAGAAGCAAATGAAGCAAAGGATTGCAATGTTGAAAAAGAAAGCACTGATGGCCTCAAGTTTGTCACTGCTGCTGACTTCGATGGGTGTAGGTAGTATTAGTCCTGCCTTTGCCGTCGATAGCTTAGATGACGTTGGTTTGTTTGGCTCAATCACGGTCACGCGCCAAGCCCGCGAAGCGGCTAGGGCGGTTAAGCAGAGTCAGTGGCCCACTGCTATGCAAGCCTATCAGAGAGCTATTAGCTTAGATCCTAAGGCCACAGATCTTTATTATGGGCTTTATAACGCCGCCGCCCATGTCGGCGATTGGCAGCAAGTCTCTGTTGCTCTAGAGGCAATTTTTCAAGCTGATCCCGCGGCCAAGCCTCACCTATTAGCTGAGTATGGTCAGTGTTTGGCTTCTTCCGGCCGGCTTGAAGAAGCTATCCCCGTCTTGAAGAAAGCACTGCTAACTGTTGATGCAGACGCCAATTACATGTCTGATAAGCTGCGGGCCCTGATGGTAAAGACCGAGACGGTAAAAGAGATACCAAAGCGTGAGCTGACCCAGGAAGAAAAAGATCGCATGGTGGCAGAAGTAACAAAGTACAAACCGCCAACACGTGAGCTGATTCACGGTGAAGATGTCCGTGGTGATAAGTCAGATTTTGCTCTCACCCTTGAGAATGCTTACACTGCCTGCGAATTTATTGGTATTTGCACTTATGAAGGCTTTAACAAGGCAGATATTGTTACTTTTCACCACCCACCAGTCGCTCGTTTTCGTATTGATACTATTCTGAAAGGACCTAAGCTCAATAGAGACATGCCTATTCGCTACGAGTTTCACGATAAAACTGGCGACGAGCCGCCGAAAGATTGGAAGTTCTCAGACGACAAGATGCCTAAAAAAGGAACTAAATGGCTGATTTTCACTAACTTGGCTATTCCAACCAATGGTGCTTTCGAGACCTATCATGGTAATTTCGGTCGCTTAGAAGCTACTGACACCAATCTCGATAAGATCTACAAGATCATTGAACTTCACCGCGGACAGCAGTAAGCATACGAAAGGGGTTATCAAAAATGACGTTTAAGGTTACATCAAGATTTGCTCTTGTTCTAGCAATGCTTTCGCTGGCAAGTTCGGTAAATATTCAGGGCGCCAGTGCGCAACTCGGCATGACTATGGGGCGCAAAGAGATGATTCATATGAGTCTGCTCAAGTGCTACACAGACCTCGGTCGAAATGCTGAAGCGGAAGGTGAATACAATGTTTTGCTAGCTATGAAGCCAAACGACGGGGTCTTACATTTCAACTATGCTCGTCTCTTGGTAGCTGCTGGTAAGAAAGGACCGGCACTGGCTCACTACCGTAAAGCAGCCCAGAGCAACCCTGGTAATGCTGATTTTCAAGGTCAGCTTGGCCAAATGTTGTATAACGCCAATGATTTTACTGGTGCTTCAAGGGCGCTCGGAATTGCTATGCAATTGCCTGGAGGCGATCGCTACAAAGGCGCTTATGAATCGGCAGTTAGACAAATGCAGCAAATTCAACAAACCCGTATGCTGCAGCAACAGAATGCGCCGGCCAAATCATCAGGTGCTGGACCGAAGAAACACGTTGATGATGACGAAGATGAATAAACTATTTTAGAGTATCTAAAAAAGAGAGGAGGCGTTTTGCTTTCTCTCTTTTTTGTGAACTAAAACACCGGTGTTCTCGAAGATCTCATCTATTAGCTGAATATGGAGAGTTTCTGGCTTCTACTTTTTATAATCCTCCTATAGCTCAATTTAGAATTGAGAAGATGTTGCAAAGGTCTAAGAATGAGCGAATGCCTGAATGCCAGAGCAATTAGAGATGAAGTAATCCATTACACCTGTGTCTCTAATTGCTTTGGAAAGCGCGACAATGCTGCTGGTTGTTGCAAAATAGCGGAGCGAGATTTTATCATCGGCCCCATTGATGATGCCCAAGAATTTCTCAAGCGCCTCAATAGCCGAGATAAGGCAAAATATAAATTCAACGATATTTTCATTGAGTATCAAGAAGGCTCAAAGCTCTTTCCTGGCAAAACCTCATGGCAAGAGCCGAGTCACTATCCAGCTCTTCGCCTGCAAATGAATGATCCTGAATTTCCCTGCAACTTTTTGTCTGAGAAACGAGAATGCAGTGTCTACGAAATTAGACCGAAGACTTGTCGTAATTATCTATGCGAGCATTTAAAGAAATTGCTTGAATTACTCTAGAAATCGGGTCTTGCGTCTATCCTTCTTGTTGATCTTCTTCCGGTGCTTCTACGTCATCTAAGACAATTTGGTTGCGACCTCGCTTCTTCGCTAAGTAGAGTCTTCGATCTGAAACTTGTACAAGCTCAAATACTGACTCTCCATCTTTCGGATACTCAGCAATGCCACCAGAGAAGCTGACGCTAAACTCTTCACCTTTATCGCCGGTGAATTTCATTGTTGAAAATTCGTCTAGAACGCGATGAACAGCTAAATGCATAGTGCTAAGAGTTTCGCGCTTGAAGGCGAGAATGAATTCTTCGCCTCCCCAGCGTCCGCGTAAATCATCAACTCTAAAGCGTCTAGATAATAGTTGGCCTAAGCCGGCCAAAACTTTGTCGCCGGCCAAGTGACCATAGCTGTCATTGACTTTTTTAAAGTGATCTACGTCAAGCAAGCAGATCGTAAATGTCGTTTTTAGTCTTTGGGCTTCAGCTAATATAGCTGACAATTGTTCAGAGAACGCACGGCGAAGAAGCAGGCCTGTAGTCATATCTTTGTCTGAGCGGTCTTTGAGCATGCGAGCGCGATCAAGTCGCACTTTCACTCTGGTAAGAAGTTCTTCGTTCACTACAGGCTTGGGCAGATAGTCGTCGCCACCAGAGCGAAATGCCTCTAATCTAGCTTCTACACCGACTTGGCCGGTGAGGAAAATAATTGGCAGGTCCTGCCAGCGGGCAATCTGTCTGAGCATGCGGCAAACTTCAAAGCCAGTAATTGCTGGCATCATGACGTCGAGCAGCAATAGTTCTGGTGGATACTCTTGCATTGTCTCTAGAATTTGCGATGGATCATTGATAATGCGCACGATCATGCCTTCGTTGCGCAGCACCAATGCCATTGTGTTGCAGAAAAATTCGTCATCGTCACAAATGAGGATACGCGGTCTTCCACCTTGGCGAATGTTGACTAGATGCTGTACCGCTTTTTCTAGCACGTCTGATTCAAGAGGTTTGTCGAGATAAAGTGAAGCTCCAGCGTGGGCTGCCTCTACTCT
>LNEX01000252.1 GCA_001464165.1 bacterium Ga0077546 | reverse complement strand
CTTTTTTGTTAGCCATGACTGCAGCCTTGAAGACTTTGAAACTTTTGCGAGCTTCGTCTGTAGCTTTTGCTAATTCCGGATCGTTCTTGGGTCTGTAAATCGTTGTCGTTTCAGGTGCTGACAATACGTTGATGATTTCTGCGAGTCTCGTACATCCACATAGGAGAGCAACAGAGAAGAAGCACAGAGTGATTCCATGAGCTGCCTTAAACAAGCTACTCACGCACAAATTCTCCTAAGCGATAGACATCTTTAAATCCAATTTTGCGATAAACAGACAGACCCATCTCTGAAGAGTAGAGCGCAATTGGATAGGCCGAGTTTTTCCAGGCGTGCTTGATAGCTGCTTCTACTAGACTGCTGCCGTAACCACGGTTGCGGAAGTCAGATAGCGTCGCTACGTTGTAGATCACTGTTATCTCACTAGTAGTCAGGTAATATGCGCAGCAAGCTGGCTTGTTGCCTACGTATCCCACAAACCAGGCTTCAGTCTGTGATGAGCTGAGTCTGCCTCTGATGAATTGTTCAAAGTGACCTCTTATGGTCTCGTTGAGGTCAAAGGCTGTGCAATATGGTTCTAGCCAGTCGCTAACATGAGCTGGTGAGCTAACTACTTCAATTGTCAATTCAGCTGGTTGAGGCGAGTTGACGAGCTGCCCACGCAAAAGCGCTAAAGCTGGTACGGTTCCAGCGTCCCTCAAACCGCGAGCTATCAATGCTTCACCTACACGCTCAGCCTCGCTAGTGAGCACGCCCACGCGCCAGAGCATAGGCACTGCGGGGTTTTTCCTCAGTGTGCGTGCGACTATCTCGTCCAAATTCTTGGCGCTGCCATTGGTGCGGAATACACCATTGATCCAGGCCGCGCTGTAGCCCGACCAGAATTCGGCGGTGTCTTCATCTTCACTGAATATGGTGCCATTGATTCCGCTTAAAAGCCGAAAGCCATTGATATAGTTGCGCTCCATTCGGCGTGCTATATCGAGATTAGTGATGTCTTGTTGCTGGGTCACAGCTTTACTTCGACTGGCGAATAATCTCTGCCAGCGGCACATCTAACTGGTCGGCCACGTACTTTTGACCGCTTGGTGTCAGGTGAGCTGTATAGAAGAGTGAGTTGAGTTTCTTGTCACTATATGTAGTGGCTGCTTGTTGCGCGTCGATGAAAGGAATTTCGTTTTCTTGGCATTGCCTTTTCACAATCACTACTTCAGAGCCGTGATTCACGCCTAGCATTGGTTGGTCCATACCGGCTATGGGTGCCAATGTCGCTCTCGATGGCAGGGCGTAAACAACAAACTTGCAGTTGTGATTGGCTGTTTCTTTTTTGAATTCTTGCAGCAGTGCTTCCATGGTGTTGGTAATTACACCAATAAAGGTCTTGTTACTAGCTTCGACTTTGGCTTGTTCTTCAAGTGCTGCTTTGCGCTTGTCAAACGCTGCCTGCTTGCCTGCCAGATCGGTTTGCTTCTGGGCTTCTTCTGCTTCCTTTGAAAGGTCTTGCTTCACTGCTACTTTTACTGCAGCAACTGGCTTGGTATATTGCCAATTGGGCATTTGAATTGAGCCGATGGTGGCTTTAAAGATTTGCGCACCGACATTGGGCCAATAGTCTTTCTTTGCGGCATCCTCACGGAATTGTTTAGTCACTTTGACAGGTGAGATGAAGAAACCAATTATGGCCTTGTAGACCTCGTTGTGGCTGCTTGCCTCAGTTTCGTATGCAGAGATTAGGCCCCAGATGCGCGAATTAGCTCTGAGCCAGGCTATGCTGTTGAGGAATTTACCGCGAGGCGATTTCATAAAAGCTTTGACGGGTCCTGAATCTACAAGCACTGGCTGCTTGGGCAATTTGAGAGCGTATGGGCGCAGGTTGCTTATTGCCGCATCAGGAGCTGACCAGTTTTCAAACATGTCCCTGCTGTCATAGCCCATCAGCACCATATCTGGTGAGTACTTAAATACTTCGCGCTTCATCAGCAAAAATTCTTGTACTGTTGAATAACCAGATACGCCAAAGTTGAGCACTTGCACCGGGCGACCAAGTATCTTGGTCAAGCGCTTCTCGAGTAGCTGTCCTGCTGTGTCTTCAAGAGCGACTTGAATGCCCTCTACTTGAGAGTCACCCAGTAAAACTATGCGATAAACCCCAGCTGGTTTAGCTTCGGTTATGCCACTTTCACGCAGACCATTGCTGTGTAGATATGAGCGAGCATAACCTTCTTTGCGCCAGGTAATGCTCTTGTTGGTCATGTGCACTGTGCCGATTTCGGGGTCGAGCTGGAATAGCTCTTCTTCACCCAGACCGGCAAAAGCTAAGGTGGCTTCAACAGCTAAGAGTGCCACTACCTGCCAAGCAATGTATGGTAGGAGACGCTTAAACCAGGGTTGCTTGAATTCGCGTGGAACTATCAGTTCTACTTCTTTGTCCGTTTCTACGGTTGCTGCTGCTAGATTGGTGGTCATTGGCTACTCTAGAATTGGAAGTACGGCTAGAACTGGAAATAGATTTAGAACTGGAAATAAACAAAAGGAACTGCTTCAAGAGGCTTTGATGCCACTATCAGTATGGCTGCAGCAGTATAGGTAGCCAGCCGTAGTGGGTTCAAAAATACGACTTGACCTGGGGCCTGATTTTCTTTTTGAGCGGGCGCCTTGATAAATTTATCGATGGCAGATTGATGGTGACGCAGATACTCAGTTGTTTGCCAGAATATAAAGTAAGCTGCGCCAATCACGAGGACGCCTGATTTGCAGAGAGGTTCAATCAATGTCGCTGCGCCCTGGAAGCTGAAAGCTCCAGCCCAGAGGTTAAGGCCGTGAGGAATGTCTGGTGAGCGGAAAATCGAGTAGGTCAAAACTACAAATACTGTATTGAACAAAATTGCCAGGACAGTTCCAATTTGGCTAGCGCATGCTTGCTTCAGTTTAGGAGCGCCTTCTAAGACCCTGCACCATTCGCGGTGCACAATCAGGCCAATACCTTGAGTGGCGCCAAATAAGATGTAGTGCCAAGTGGCGCCGTGCCATATGCCGCAGACCACCATGGTGATAAAGAGGTTGCGGTGCTGGTTCCAGATGCCTGCCCGCGAGCCGCCTAAAGGAATATAGACATAGTCTCTCAGCCAACTGCCCAAAGACATGTGCCATTTGCGCCAGAATACTGAAATATCGGTGGAGAGCAAAGGCAAGTCGAAGTTGATTGGCAGTCTGATACCAAGCAATAGTGCTGAGCCGCGGCCCATGTCGGTGTAGCCAGAGAAATCGCAATAGACTTGAATGACAAAGCCGAAGGCGGCTATCCAAGCGTCTGGGCACGATAGAGGGTCTAAGGTGGCATAGGGTTTAGCGATGATGGCGGCAATGGGGTCGGCCAGGGCTGCTTTTTTAAAGAGCCCCTGCATAAATAAGCTGGTGCCTTCGATCATAAGAGGATTGGTAAGCGGCAGGGGGTTGCGCAGTTTGGGGATGAAATCTTGATAGCGCTTGATTGGTCCAGCGATTTGCGATGGGAAGAAGACAGCGAAGGCGGCGAATTCGAAGAATGAACGCACTGCTTTGTCGCCTTTATAGACATCGCTCAAGTAGTGCACGAATTCAAATACAAAGAAGCTGATGCCGAGAGGCAAAATAAGGGGAGCCACAGCGTGAACGGCTGCGCTGATATTCTCAATGACGAAGTTGATGTACTTGTAGTAGCAAAGGGCGCCGACGTTGAGTAGCAGGCCGACAAGGAGCATAGCTTTGGCAAGTTTAGGGTGGTCGTATTTGGCCACCAATTTAGGTTTTGACTTTGGTTTGCTTGGCTCTGCTGTTGAATCTGCTGCAGTCTGTCCGGGCTGAAGTGCTGCGCTGTTTGTTTCAGCTGACTGCTCGGGGGTGCGGCAGTTTTCTATGCCTATCGACAACGCCCAGTTGACAACAGTCATCAAGGCCAGTAAGACGCCGTAGATAGGCAGCCAGCTCATATAGAAGACGTAGCTTGCCACCACAGTCAAAATCAGACGAGGTAGCCCATTGAGGCGCCAGTAGAGAAATACCACTACGGGCAGGAAGATCAGGTATTGAACGCTGCTGAAGATCATTCGGTTCCTATTTTCTAGCGTTGGCCAGAAGTTACAGCAAGAACCTGTGAGTATACAAGAGGATGGCCCAGGCTTACAGGTGCCTGTAAATAATCTCTTTTCAATCGCCTTCCATTAACTAGCATTAATTACGAGATGTTGACTATACAAAAGATACATTAGTACCATTTGATATATTCAGTTATTCAGTTATGGCATCCCTGTTCAGCAAGGGCTTCCCGCGGGCTGGCGGTTAGCTCAGTTTATTTGTTGCCGGTCATATTCCAAATTTTTATCGGCCTGGTTTTTTCCAAGGAGAAATAAATGTCAGTTCCCTTGAATCGCGAAGAGCTTAAGAAGAAGCGTGAGAAATTCATCATCCCTGGTGTTAAGCAAATGTACGCTGACCCACCTCACTTCGTTAAAGGGAAAGGTCAATACCTCTTTGATGAAACCGGTCGCGAATATTTAGATATGTTCGCCGGCATCGTCACCGTATCGGTTGGGCACTGCCATCCGAAGGTTGTGCAGGCTACCGTTAACCAGGTTAATACCCTGCAACACACCTCTACTATATTTATGACCCAACCTATGGTCGATCTTGGCGAGAAGCTAGCTGAAATAACCCCTGGTGATATGGGCAAGTCGTTCATCACCAATTCTGGTACTGAAGCTAATGAAGCGGCTATTCGCTTTGCCCGCTTGGCCACTGGTCGCCATGAAGTGATTGCCCTTGAGCATTCTTATCACGGTGAATCGCACCTGGCCTCGACTTTGACTGCTAACCACAACTGGCGCCCAGATACCATGCCAGCTGCTGGTGTGGCTTATGCCGCTAATGCTTATTGCTACCGCTGCCCATTCAAAAAGTCACCTGACAGCTGCGGCCTTGAATGTGCCCAGGATGTTGAGCGGGTTATTCAGTCACAAACTAGCGGTAAGCCTGCGGTGATGATTGCTGAACCCATTCAAGGCGTGGGCGGCGCCATTACACCACCAGACGATTACTTTATTGAAGTGAAGAAGATTCTAGAGAAATACGGTGCTCTCTTTATTGCTGACGAAGTGCAAACTGGTGTTGGCCGCACAGGCAAGCATTGGTTTGGTATCAGCAGCTATGGCGTGCAGCCAGACATTATCACCATGGCTAAAGGTCTAGCTAACGGTCTGCCAATTGGCGCTGTTGTCACAACAGAAGCTGTAGCCAAAGCTTTGCAGAAGCAAACTATCAATACTTTTGGTGGCAACCCGGTATCGGCTGCAACGGCTCTAGCTGTACTTGAAACCATCGAAGAAGAGAAGTTGATGGAGAATGCCCGCGTAGTGGGCGAGTATTTGATGGATGGCTTGAAAGATTTGCAGAAGCAATTCCCAGAAGTGATCGGGGATGTGCGCGGTAAGGGTCTAATGGTAGGCATGGAACTTGCCGATAAGAACAAAGTGCCACTGACTCAAGAGACTATGCGCGTCGTTGAAATGTCTAAAGACGAAGGTGTGGTAATTGGCAAAGGTGGAATGTGGGGTAACGTCATTCGTATCAAGCCACCGCTAACCATCACTAAAGATAACGTTGCACGCCAAAGCCTAACTTAAGCCTAGATAAAGGCGAACCTAAGCCGAACTAAATACTGAGGAGTGTAAAAGAATGTCTAGCAATAACGGCAACTCACGGGTAGTGCGCTGCGGCTTGATTCAAACTAAGAACGAAGTGATTTCACCAGCTGGTGGCACTGACAAGAAATTGCTTGAAGAAATCAAAGACAATATGTTGAAGAAGCACATTGAATACACCAAGCAAGCTCATGATAAAGGCGTAAAAATTCTTTGCTATCAAGAAATTTTCAACGGACCATATTTCTGCGCTGAGCAACAGACTTGTTGGTATGACACTGCTGAAGAAATTCCTAACGGTCCAACTATCAAGAAGATGCAAGAGTTGGCCAAGAAATATCAGATGGTTTTGGTCGTGCCAATTTATGAGAAAGAGCAAGCGGGAGTCTATTACAACACCGCTGCTGTTATCGATGCTAATGGCGAGTATCTAGGCAAGTATCGTAAGAATCATATTCCTCACGTAGCACCAGGTTTCTGGGAGAAGTTCTACTTCAAGCCAGGCAACCTTGGCTATCCAGTATTTAAGACAGCTTATGCCACCATTGGTGTTTATATCTGTTATGACCGGCATTTCCCTGAGGGTGCTCGTGCCCTTGGCTTAAATGGTGCGGAAATTGTCTTCAACCCATCGGCGACTGTGGCTGGTTTATCTGAATATTTGTGGAAGCTTGAGCAACCGGCTCATGCTGCGGCCAATGGCTATTTTGTTGGTGCTATCAACCGTGTCGGTACAGAAGCACCATGGAACATCGGTGAGTTTTATGGTTCTAGTTACTTCTGCGATCCTCGTGGTCAAATTGTCGCTTGTGCCAGCCGTGATCAAGAAGAGCTTTTGGTGGCTGATCTGGATCTCGATCAAATTAGACAAGTGCGCAATACCTGGCAGTTCTTCCGCGATAGAAGACCTGAGACCTACGACACCTTAGTCAAGCTTTAATTTGGCTCAAGTGGCTAAGACCAAAAAGCAAAAGCACCAAATAGATCACTAGGTACTTGCAGTTTTAAGAAGGTACTTGCAGTTTTAAGAAAGTACTTGCAGTTTTAAGAAAGTACTTGCAGTTCTAAGAAGGTACTTCCAGTCTTAAGAAAGTACTCCCAGTTTTAAAAATAGGTGTATATACACCTATTTTTAAAACTTCAGAACCCCCAGAGTTAAATACAAAAATCTTGACTAATTAGGCGAGGAACCATGGCAGAGCACTATAAGCCAAATAAATATAAGGCCTGGGAACTTACACTGGAAGAGCGCTTTCAGGAAGTTTACCCCGCGTTTTCAGCAAGAGAAGCTGTGCTGGAGGCTAACCGCTGCCTTTATTGTCACGATGCGCCTTGCATGGTGGCCTGCCCTACCAGTATTGATATTCCTACTTTTATACGCAAGATTGCCACGGGTAACACCAAGGGCTCTGCTAGAACAATTCTAGAATCCAACTTGATGGGGGCTACCTGTGCTCGGGTCTGTCCTGTCGATGTACTTTGCGAAGGCGACTGTGTGCTTACTGCCGACCATAAGCCAATTGCTATTGGCCGCTTGCAACGCTACGCCACTGACTATGCTAGCGAAAAAGGCATTCGCTTCTTTAAGGCCGGAGAGCCGAACGGCAAGAAAGTTGCTGTAGTTGGTGCTGGGCCTGCGGGTCTATCCTGCGCTGGTGAGCTGGCTAAGGCTGGCTTTGAAGTGACGGTTTATGAGAAGAAGAAGTGGTCTGGTGGTCTATCTACCTATGGCATCGTTGTTTTTCGTGAGCCAGTTGAAGTAAGTTTGGCTGAAGTGAAAATGATTGAAGACCTAGGGGTGACGTTTAAGAACAACATCGAAGTCGGCAAAGATCTAAGTTTTGATCAATTGATAGAAGAGCACGACGCTGTGTTTCTTGCCATTGGCTTGGGCAATGTGCCTGAGATGGAAGTACCGGGCGAGCAGCTTACTGGTGTACTCGATGGTCTTGAGTTTGTTGCAGAAACAAAAACCGAAAGTCTTGATTCTATTAAGCACGGTCAGCGCATTTGTGTCATTGGCGCTGGCAACACCGCTATAGACTGTGCCACCATCGCTCGAAGACTAGGCGCTGAGCGGGTCACGATGATTTATCGTCGCTCCGAAGCTGAAATGCCGGCTTATCATTTTGAGTATGAGTTTGCCTTGAAAGAGGGCGTCAGCTTTATGTTTTTGACGCAGCCCGTTGAGATTTTGAGCAACGACAAGGGTGAAGTCGATGGTCTTAAATGCATACGCATGGATTTGGGTAAGCCTGATTCTTCTGGTCGACGCAGTCCAGTGCCAGTTAGTGATTCAGAATTTGTGGTGCCTTGTGACATGGTGATAAAGGCCATTGGTCAGAACAAACCATCCGCTGTACTGGCTATGTTGGCACCTTTTGGTGTTGAGCAAGTGAAAGGCTATCTCAAGGTTGATGATGGTAATCGTACTTCTCACGAGAAAATATTTGCTGGCGGTGACTGTGTAAGAAGCCACGGCGAGGCATCAACTGTGATGGCTGTGCAAGACGGAAAAATTGCAGCTGCCAGTATTGCTAGGCAATTGCTAGGTGCAGCTAAACCATTGGCTGAAGCCGTTTCTAAACGCTAGTAATATTTCAGCCTTATTTCATCTTTATCCCTGCCAATACCTACGTTTACATCTCGGGAAAAATTTAAATGCCAGATCTATCGATTGATTTTTGCGGTATTAAGTCACCTAATCCATTTTGGTTAGCTTCTGCTCCACCAGCTAATTCTGCCTATCAGATTCAAAAAGCATTTGAACAGGGCTGGGGTGGTGCTGTTTGGAAAACAATTGGTGCACCAGTGCTGAACGTTTGTAACCGATATGGAACCATCGACTATAAAGGCAGCAAAATTATTGGTCTAAATAACGTTGAGCTAATTAGCGATCGACCAATAGACCTTAATCTCCGTGAAATGGCCGAGGTCAAGCGCAATTTCCCGCACCATGCCGTGATTGCCTCAATTATGGTTGAGTCGAAAAAGGAAGCTTGGCAAGAAATTATCAAACGCACAGAAGAAACCGGTATTGATGGTTTTGAGCTTAACTTTGGTTGCCCCCATGGTATGTCTGAGCGCGGCATGGGGTCTGCCATGGGCCAAGTTCCTGAATATACTGCCATGGTCACCGAATGGGTTATGGCTGTTGCCACCAAGCCAGTGATAGTGAAGTTGACACCGAACGTCACTGATATTGTTTTGCCTGCTAGAGCAGCTTTGAAGGGCGGTGCTTCTGCCCTTTCGTTAATTAATACCATTAATAGTGTAATGGGGGTTGATCTCGATACTTTCGAATTACAACCGAATGTTGGCGGCAAGGGTGGCCATGGCGGATATGCTGGACCAGCTGTAAAGCCGATTGCCCTGCATCTTCTTAGTGCAGTGGCGGCCGATCCTGAAATTCTCAAATCGCGGCTACCGATATCGGGCATGGGTGGAGTTGAGACTTGGCGCGATGCCGTTGAATTTATGCTACTGGGCGCAACCTCAGTTCAAGTCTGCACAGCTGTTATGCACTGGGGCTTCAGAATTGTTGAAGACATGATTGAAGGTATGTCTAATTGGATGGAAGAGAAAGGCTTCGAGACCTGTAATGACTTTATCGGCAAGTCTCTTCCTCGGGTATCAAGCTTTGGTGACTTCGATCTTGGCTTCCAGTCAGTCGCCCGTATCAATCACGATAAATGTATCCAGTGTAATCTTTGTTACATTGCCTGCAATGACGCCGCTCACCAATGTATTGACTTGAAGGAGTTGAAAATCACTGACGAAGTGAAAGAGCGAGCATGGCCTGTGGTTCGCGAAGAAGATTGTGTCGGCTGTGACCTTTGTTCAAGAGTTTGCCCTGTTGATGATTGCATCACCATGGTTGAGATTGATACTGGCAGGCCTCATACCACTTGGAATGAACTGGTTAAAGCCAAGCCAGAAGTTCTAGAGTGGGATAAAATGGAAGCTTACCGCAAGACCGCCAATATTCACATTCACTAGAATATTGCGATTTGTCGATGCAATAGTTTTTGAGTATGCATTAAAATGGCCCCGTGCATTATCATGTGATCTTGCATTGGTATATAGCTATGTCTTCGCCTAAACATGCAATCAGTACTTCAAGTGTTTCTGCTGCCCCAATCTTTGGGGTGAGCCGCTGCATACTGAAAAGATGCAGTATATTCCGGATGTTCTTACTCTATTTAACTATTGTGTTTACCATTGGCGACCCCACTTTTGTCGCCTTTGCCGCACAGTCTTCTGGTTCAGTAGAAGGTTCCGCAATGGATAATAAGGCGACTAGAAGCGCTAATTTGAGCGGAGCAACGAGCAGTTCCCCGAAGAGTAATATTGGCAAGAGCAATCCTGGATTATATTTCGCCTGCGAGCGTAAACTTGCTCTAAAAGGAAAGCGCATTAAGGCTTCTGATTGGCTCGGAAAAACAAGCAAGGCTCTTTCTTATGGTGATCGTGCAGCTGATTGCGATACGCTTTATTCTGAAGAACAGTTATTCGAGAGACTTTCTGCTGAAGTCAAAAGTAGTGGTCAACCGCTGACTGTATTTATTCATGGCTGTTGCGTCAGTTTTTCTGAAGACTTGATTCAAGCCAATGATATACATAAAGCCTTGCAGTCTGCCGGTTTGAACGGTCCTCTGTTGGCCTACGACTGGGCTACTCCCTGTTATAACTATCCAGGCTCACTGGCTAAATTGCCAAGATGTCGTACTAGCTTTACTTCTTTTCTTGAGCGTTTGGTGGCGAAGTTAGGGCGTGACAAGATCGTCATTGTTGCCCATAGTCTTGGTATTCATGCTCTGCAAAATTATTGCCAGCGGGCATTGGAGACTGAGCCAAAAGCGACTCAAGCTTTTGCTGCTGTTATATTGAGTCGGCCTGATGTCGACTTTAGTTCATTTAAGAGTTCAGAAGAGGCCCTGAAGAAATTTTCCAACAAGTTGATGTTGCTTTGCGCTAGAAACGATATCAACCTCAAGCTCTCTTCTTTCATTCGCAGGGCTGGCTATAGCTTTGTCGAAGACCCTCGACCGGTGCGCGATAATCATTTGCGCCTGGGACAGGCTAGCGTTGCTAGTGGTGTGGCTGACCAACTTGCGGTCTACGATATCAGTCAACTGCGTCTGAAGCACCTCATTCCGTATAAACTAATAGCAGGCCTGCTTACTGGCGAAACTTCATCGTACTTAATCGAACGGGTCGACGGTGGCGTTATGGAAGTCAAGAACCGGCTGTAGGCTGCTATAATTTCTTGACTACTCGGGCTCGCTTTATCATGGATACCAAGGTCGAAAACAAAATAACTCCACTCAAGCCCCCCTCTCTGCCTAAGAGCAAGAACCATAAGCAATTGATTGTCGGGGTGGTGTTGGTTCTTGGTTTGGCCACTTATGTCCTGAAAGATAAGTTGCCCCTCAATCCAGGCGCTCGCGAAGCTGTTACTAAGGTTGAGAGGGCTAATAGTCAGGCTGTATTGACTGTTGAGCTAACCAATGTTCAACCCCGTGATTTTGAGCGAAAACTGCTGGTTAGTGGAACTGTCTGGGCTTGGGATCCAGTTCAAGTCGGCTCTGAGGTAAATGGCCTAAAGGTGCAGTCTGTTTTAGTCGATGACGGCGCTTATGTGAAACGTGGTCAGCTTCTAGCCAAGCTCAATAGCAGCATAATTGAGGCGCAACTGGCAAAGAAAAAAGCCAATTTACTCGGGGCTCAAGCTTCATTAATTAAGGCTATTCAGCCTTTCCGTGCCGAAGACCTGACCTCTTTACGCTATGGGTATCATCAAGCCCAAGCCAATATTGCTCAAGAAGAAGCTAATTTAGCAAGGGCACAGGCCAATTATGCCGAAGCTGCTGAGAACGCTAAGCGCTATGCCGGGCTCGTGAGCCAAGGTGCCGTCAGCGCTGAAGACGCTGATAACCGCTCCACTCAGGCAAAAGTCTTTCTTGCCGAAGTACACAACTGCGAGGAGAAAGTGAAGGCGATTAAATTTGCTGCGCAGCAAGCAAATGATCGCCTCACCATGGGTGTGTCTGGTGGCCGGCGTGAAGATATTGAAATTTCTAAGTCGCAGCTAGCAGAAATTGCGGCTAATATTGCCGAGCTTCAATCGCTGTTGGCGCAAACTGCTATTGAAGCACCCTGCGACGGCCTGGTGCTCAAGCGCCATGTTCACATCGGTGATATTTCTAGCACGAGCAAAGTGATGTTTGACTTGGTGCGCGATGGTCGCCTTGAGCTTAGGGCTAATCTCCCTGAAGCTGATATTGGTCTGGTCAAACCTGGTCAAATTGTGCGGATCGGTAACGTTGATGCTCGGGTGCGCGAAATTAGCCCAATGATTGATCAAGATACCCGTCTAGGAATGGTCCGTATTGATTTGCCTCTGAGCACTCATTTGCGGCCTGGTAACTTTGTCAAAGGCGAAGTAAGTCTTGGCAAAGTCAAAGTAAATTCAGTCGGCTCATCTTCTGTGGTTTACAAAGACAATCGTGCCATTGCCTACACCCTTGATGGCAGTACTAAGAAAGTACAGATGCATTTCATTGAGGTAGGTGGGCGTGATGGTGATTACATTGAAGTCTTAAGTGGCTTGAATGCGGGGGATCAAGTTGTCGCTAAGGGCGCTGGTTTTATCAAGGACGGCGACGTCGTTAATGTGTTAGATTCAATCCCATCAAAAGTACCGGCTAATTAGACTGCTATGAACTTTAATCTCTCTACCTGGTCGATCAAAAATCCAGTACCGGTCGTGGTGCTGTTTTTGGTATTGACATTGATGGGTATTACTTCCTTTATAAAGCTTGGTATTGATGAGAGCCCAAACATCGATGTGCCTGTGGTAACTGTGGCTGTTAGCCAGCTCGGGGCCGCTCCAGCGGAGCTTGAGACCCAGGTTACAAGGAAAATTGAAGATGCCATAGCCGGAATTGGCAATATCAAACATATTGCTTCTAGTGTTACAGATGGTGCTTCATCTACTTCAATAGAATTCAATTTGGGCACCAATACCGATAGAGCTGTTAATGATGTGCGAGATGCCATTTCTAAGATTCGCCAAGACATGCCCCAGGGCATTGAAGAGCCGATTATTCAACGCCTTGATTTTGTTGGTGGTCCTTTTGTCACCTATACAATCGATTCAAAAGTGTTGCCCCCAGCTGAGCTTTCTTGGGTGGTGGACAATGACGTCGCCCGGGCGCTTTTGTCAGTACCTGGAGTTGGTCAGGTTCAGAGGGCTGGCGGGGTTGACCGTGAGATCCGTGTCAATCTTGATCCCACTCGCTTAGAGGCCCTCGGTATCACCGCCGATATGGTCAGCACTCAGATTCGGCAACTGAATATCAATTTGCCCGGTGGCCGGGGTCAGGTGGGTGAAGGTGAACAGTCTATACGGTTGCTTGGTAGTGCCCTTACTGTACCGCAGTTGGCCAAGACCGATATTGTCTTGCCTAGCGGTAAACGCGCACGGTTAGATACTCTAGGTAAGGTTGAAGATAGCACTTCTGAAATAAGACAAATTGCCCTTTTAAACAATCAACCGGTGGTGGCATTTTCAGTGGTGCGAAGTACCGGTTCTAATTTGGTCGATGTTGAAAAAGGTGTTGATGCCAAAATTAAGGAGCTTGCTGAGAATCTACCTGGTTCACTGAAAATAGTTAAGTTGCGAAGCAATGGCCGCTATATCAAAGAGTCATATGACGCTTCTCTTGAATCACTAGTCCTCGGTGCGCTCCTTGCAGTGTTTGTGGTTTGGGTCTTCTTGAAAGATTGGCGGGCTACAGCAATCACGGCCATTGCTATTCCATTGTCTGTGATCCCCACTTTTGCCGTAATGCAATGGGCGGGCTTTACCCTGAATAGTATGTCATTGCTTGGATTAGCTTTGGTGATTGGCATTTTGGTTGATGATGCCATTGTTGAGATTGAGAATATTGTCCGCCACATTCGCATGGGAAAACCAGCCTACCAGGCTTCTATTGAAGCTGCTGAAGAAATAGGTTTGGCGGTGATCGCCACGACTTTGACTATTGTTGTTGTCTTTGTGCCTGTGGCAAGTATGGGTGGAATTCCAGGGCAATTTTTCAAACAGTTTGGTCTGACAGTAACGGTAGCTGTGCTCTTTTCTCTCTTGGTTGCCCGCATGATTACCCCGATGATTGCTGCTTACGGCATGCGCTCTACTTTAAGTAAGGGCATTGTTGTAAGTGAGCAAGAAGAACAGGCAGTCAATCAGCGTTTTATGAAAATCTATGCACCAGTGTTGGCTTTGGCCATGAAGCACCGGTTGATTGCCGTGATTTGTGCGTGCGTGCTCTTTGCTGCTTCAATAGTTCTGTTCAAGTCGATGCCTACATCGCTAATGGCTAATGTCGATCGGGGCGAAGTCTTGCTTAATGTCGAAATGCCGCCCGGCTCTGACCTTGAAGATACTAAGGCGGTGTCGGAGAAGTGTACCAATATTATTGCCAAGCACAAAGAAGCGGTCAATGTTGTGGCTTTTGTCGGCACGCCAACGTCAGCAAAGCGCACTTCTGGGGGTAATCAAGGCGACGTTACTAAGGCCACTATCTATATTTCACTCAAGCCTCGAACAGAGCGTTCCGTCAATCAGCAGCAGTTTGAAGAAATCGTGAGAGCTGAGCTTGACAGCGTTGCTGGTGCTCGATTGAGCTTCTCACGCTCGGGCGGGATGGGTGGCAAGCCCATGCGGCTTGTGCTTACTTCGTCAGACGCCACTCAACTAGAGCGTGTGGCCGAAGAGATTAAAGACCAGATGCGCTCAGTGAAGGGGCTTTATGATGTCAGTTCTTCAGCTGGTATTTTGCGCCCCGAAATTTTAGTCACTCCTGATTTTGACAAAGCCGCAAGGCAAGGGGTGTCGGTTCAGTCAATTGCTCGCACTGCTTTAATTGGCACTCTAGGTGATAGCGAGGCTAATCTAGCTAAGTTCAATCTAGATGATCGCCAAGTCAATATTAGAGTAGAGCTAGACCCGCAATATCGCAACGACTTGCGCATTATCGAAGATACTTCTGTTAAGTTTGGTAGTGGACCGTTTCA
Source organism: bacterium Ga0077546 (assembly GCA_001464165.1). Next base: position 11,707 of record LNEX01000252.1, on the reverse strand, counting down.
AATTGATCGTTTTGATCGTCAGCGCCAAGTCACTTTGGAATCTGGCCTAGACAGTAGTACCACCCTTGGTGAAGCAATAAAAAGTGTTCATGCTTTACCAGCCTTTAAGACGATGCCCAAGTCGATTAATGAGTTGCCCTTGGGTGATGCAGAAATTCAAAGAGACATTTTTGGCGGCTTTGCCACTGCCATTGGCTCAGCGGTGCTGCTCATTTATGCCGTGCTCGTGGTGCTCTTTGGCGGTTTTCTCCATCCTCTGACGATTATGGTTTCTCTTCCTCTATCGCTTTGTGGAGCTTTGCTTGGCTTAGTCTTCTTCCATCAATCAATAGGTCTCTATGCTTTGATTGGTATCACCATGTTAATGGGCCTTGTTACTAAGAACGCCATTCTGTTAGTAGAGTACGGTCTGATGTCAATGAAGCACGGCATTGAACAACGGCAAGCTATTATGTTGGCTGGCGAAACTCGGATGCAGCCCATTTTGATGACTACGATTGCCATGATTGCCGGTATGATGCCGATTGCTCTTGGAATTGGGGCTGGCTCTGAAGCGCGGGCGCCCATGGCCATATCGGTGATTGGTGGACTTGTAACCTCGACTGTGTTTACATTGATAGTGATTCCTGTGGTCTTCACTTACGTAGATGATTTTCAAAAATGGCTTAAGCGCAAGGTCGCCCGTTTTGGTGCTGCTTCTGATTCAGAGAATGCCGATACTTTGCGAACTCAAATTGAGAGTCAGTTCGTTGCATCTAAAAATGACTAGTTTTTTCAGGTGCAAGCACAAGTGCAAGTTTGCCACCACAATTTTGCTCTTATTGGCTACTGCGTTGAAGATTTCGTCGTCTGTGCCTGCCATGGCAAGTGGCAAAGAGAATAGGCCGGAACCTGCTTCTTTGTCTATAAAGAATCCCGAGGGCAGTCGCAGCGGTTGGATTGTCCGACAACGGGGCTATCAATGGGGCAGCTGTGTTTGGTATATCACCGATCAACAAATCAAGATGAGCGGCTCCATTCTCTCTATGATTGTCAATCGCAAAACAAAAAAAATCACCCTTTATTCTCTTAAGAGTAATCGCTACCGCACTTATGGTTTAGCCGATTGCGCCAAGCGCGTAGGAGTCTATCGTGCCAAGCAGCACTATGTATTTGGGGCTGTCAAAGTCGTTGGCAAAACTGAGTATCTCGGTCAACCTGCCGTTAAGCTCGAGCGCATTGGCCAGCGTGTCACCGACGAGAAAACTCGCAGGGATGTCGAATTTCGCGATGACATTGTCGCCAGCTCCAAAATTCAGTTTGAGCCGGAGATCAACAAAGTGCTTGAGTCTGTTCTCTATTCTGTTTATAGTCATGGTTTGCCGTTTAAAATGGTTCGCTCAGGTTATATAAAAGGCCGAGAGAAACGATCTACTCAGAGTTTAACTCTGACAGAAGTTAGTTTTGTTAAGGCTCGGCCTATTCCCGATAGCGAGTTTGTCTTGCCTAAAGGGCTTAAGCCCTCGCAATCCGAAATGGATTTGCTCTCAAGTGATATGGAAGCAGATCACATATAGATTTATTTGTATTCGTGAAAATATTTGCTTATACCGGCTTTTAGTGATGAGCCTATTGATGCTAGCAAGCGGTCTGACTGCTTTTGCAAAATGGCTGTCTGTTGATACATTGTTACTACCGATTGATGGAAAAGTTTGTCTGTTGGCCGTTTTTTTAACTCTTCTATGGCGTTTTCAAAATCACTATTGGCTTTTGTGTAATCTTGCATGGCGAATTCAGCAAGTGACTTCTTGTAGCTAACTAAGGCGATATTGTAGAGACGCTGACGTTCATCTGATGAACCTTTCCAGGCCTCTTTCCCCCGGTCATAATATTTCACTGCCGCTTCGTTCATTTTTAATTGCATAAAGACATCGCCGAAGCGGCTTAAGCTAAGAGCGCGCAGTTCTTCTACTGATTGATGGCGATTGCTATTGCGGTTGGGTGGAATCTCACGCCACAACTCAACCGCTTCATAGAGTGAACTTCTTGCTTTGTCGTAGTCTCCGGTTCGGTAATAGCAGTCGCCGATGGTGCTTAGCAGGGCGGCTTTCATACGCTTGCCAGTGCTGGCATCTAGCTGGCTTTTGAATACTCTCAACGTATGACCAGCTTGGGTGATGGCGCGGTGATAGTCGCCAGAATAGTAATAGCTGCGAAATAGAGACAAGGCGATTTCTTGAGTTGTAAATGCATCTGGGCCATTTTCATAGGCACTAATTTCTTGGCAATACTGGTATATTTCGGCGGCATCCCTGAAGCGGCAAGCGCGGTAGGCAGAGTCGGCAGCCCGGAGAAATTCTTGTAAGTCAGAATTGGGGTCGTCTAATTCATCACGGGGTGAAATCGCAGAACCAGTTTGTTTATGCTTTATTTGGCGAACTCGTGCCCGGGCTTTGTCTAGTAGATTGTCGGCACCAACTGTGCTCGTATCGAAAACGGTTGGGGTTGCTTTTTTGTCAGCAAATTGAATATACCAATCTAGGGGTTGAATTTCTTTGCCTTGTTCTTGGCCATAGGCATACAGAAGAACGAGACTGGATGAGCAAAGTACAACTAAGCCTAGGGCGACTAGGCTAATCAATGCAGCGATTTTGTCTCTTGTGGATAATCGTTTACGTTTGAGGCGATAGAGATTCCACCCTGAACTAATGAAGCTGAGTGCGCCTCCTTGGCTTAGGGAAAAATCTTCCAGTTCACTTTTCAGTAGGCGCATACTGGCTTGGCGATCGCTTGGATCTTTGGCAAGGGCCTTAAAAATGATTGCCTCAAGAGCTTGCGGTACTTTGTTTTCAGGGCATACAAGTTTCATACTGACGGGCATTTCGTTCATGTGGCGGTAAAGAATTTCAAGCATATTGGCGCCGTTAATCGGTGGCTTTCCGGTTAGCGTCTCATACATCAAACAACCCATCGAGTAAATGTCTGAGCGGCCATCGAGCCTCTCGCCTTTGCATTGCTCGGGACTCATATAGAGTGGGCTGCCGAAGACGTCACCCGTTTGAGTTAAGGCGGCAGCATCAGTGCCTTCATGGGGCATTAGCTTGGCAATACCAAAGTCGACTATTTTTGCTTGCTCGGCGTCTGCTTCGAATTGTTCTTGGAATTCTTCGTCAGTGTCTTTATTTTCTCTATTAGCAGGGCTTCCTTTGCCATCGTTTTTTAGAATGATGATGTTGCTCGGTTTTAGATCTCGATGGATTACGCCTTTGTTGTGGGCGTATGACAGGGCGTCGCAAATTTGAATAAAGAGCTTGATTGCTCGTCCCAGCTCAAGAGGCCCAGATGCTTTTATCATGTCTCCCAATGACACACCGTCGAGAAAATCCATGACAATGTATGGTCGATTGTCTTCGCTAATGCCAAAGTCAAAGATTCGCACCACATTGGGATGATCGATTTGGCTAACCGCCTGGGCTTCCTGGCGAAAGCGCTCCCGTGATTGTTCTCGACCAATCATGTGAGGATGCAGCATCTTCAAGGCTACTTCTTTATTCATCAGCATGTGTCGCGCCTTGTAGACTACGCTCATGCCGCCTTCGCCAATTTTTGAGAGTATTTGAAAATGGCCGGCCACGATTTTGCCTACGAGATTTACTTCGAGGGCACTGATTGGCATTTCGATACTGCTGGATTGGTTGAAGTTGGCTTTGGGGGACGCGTTCAACCCACCTTCGGGAGGGGCAAAGCTAAAAGTTTTCAGGTCTGGCTTTTTGACGTGGTCGTCTTGGTCCTTAGGGGGCATTTCGAACCTGTAAATTGACCCTGTTATTTAATAGTGGAAGCTAATTTTAGGAAATGATCGTGGCATACTTGTGTAAGTCTTGAACAATTAATCTTCTAGGCCTATTCATGCTGGCAACCTGGTTCTATCGCAATGCTGTCCGTCCGTGCCTCTTTCTCTTAGAGCCAGAGGATGCCCATGACTTAGTTGCTAACTTACTACCAGCTTCAGTCCCAATGCTCAGTATTGGTAAAGACCTTATTTTTAGCGATCGGGTGGAGGCAGCTTTGCCCCGTTTGACCACCACCTTAGTCAAAAATGCTCTTGCCAACCCGGTGGGGCTGGCCGCTGGCTTAGATAAAAATGCCAATTTCGTCTCACTCTGGTCGTCGTTTGGTTTTGGCTTCGCTGAAATTGGCTCGGTCACTGCCGCTCCCTCGGTGGGGAATGAAAAGCCGCGCTTGTTTCGACTAGCCCAAGATCAAGCCGTTATCAATCGCATGGGCTTAAACGGTGATGGCGCAGAATGCGTTTCTCGGCGATTGGCTGCGATGAATCGTAGTCATAGTCTTGGACCTCTTGCTCTAAATATTGCCAAGAGTAATTTGCCGGACTTGCATGGGGATGCAGCTGTGGCTGATTTGCTTTCTACCTTTAGGTGCTTTCAAGATAGCAACTTGGCATATGTCACTATTAATACCAGCTGTCCTAATACCCATGATGGTGCGCTTTCTGAGATTTCGCAATTTAGAGAAATTCTCAGAGCTATTAATGCTGCTAATCATAAAGCGTTCCCTCTATTTCTCAAGCTCTCGCCCGATAGCACCGACGAATTTATAGCGATGATATTGGCTTCTGTTCGGGAGCTTGCTATCCCTATAGCGGGTTTTGTTTGTGGCAATACCACAGTCACCAGGCCCAATCTTTCTACATCCGCTGCACGCTTAGCCGGTATTGGCAGAGGAGGCCTTAGTGGTCGCCCACTCAATACGCTAATGCTCACTCAGGTGAAGAAACTAAATGAACTGAAAGACCCAGAGCAGCAAATCATCGCCTGTGGTGGCATCGCTTCTGCTGCTGATGTAGTTGCCGCCCTTGCGGCTGGTGCTACGGTTGTGCAGCTCTACACCGCCCTGATTTATCATGGGCCCTTTATTGTTATGGAAATTTTGGCAGACTTGGCTCTGGCTCTTGCCAAAGCAAACACCACTGTCAGTGAGCTGGTTGGAAATCAGAAGTTAGGAGAGCAAGTGGCTACTAGTCTTGGTCTTGGCTAGCGGTTGAATTTGATTCGGGGCTGTCAAGTTTCTTCTTGTAGAATTCTTCTGCCAGAAACAAGGACACAGTTGCTACTGGCACCGCAACTAGTGCGCCACTGATGCCTAGCAGGCTGCCGCCTATGATCACGGCGAGCATAACAATTAGTGGATGGAGATCGACTTGCTTACCTAAGAGGTTAGGCACAATGAAGTTACTTTCGCACCATTGTTCGACGACAAACAAAACGATTGTGGCTAGGCCCATCCAGGGTGCTTGAACAAAGCTTATGATCACGGCGAACACCGATGTAATCATCGAGCCGACAAAGGGCACCAGGTTGAGCAGGCCTGCTAGAACCCCTAAAATCAAAGCTTTTTCATTACCAATCAGGGCAAGGCCAATACCAATGAAACTACCAACAGCAAGGCTTACGAGTAGCTGTCCGCGTACATAGCCACCAAGTCTGTTTTCAATTGGTTTGATTAGCCCGGCCCAACGCTGACGCTGATGGGCTGGTAACCAGCTCAATAGAGAGCTGTTGATGTCTTTGGCGGCAACGACAAAATAAGCGGTGAGAAATAGAATAAAGAGGCCGTTAATGAGTACGCCGAATACTGAACCCGTAACTTTTAAAAGTTTGGTTAAAGTCGACATGCTCAGCTGTTTAACATCTTCAGCAGCAATTTGGGTATGGGTGAGATCTGGTCCGCCCATGTCATACAGAGTGTGAGCTTTTTCCATGAGCCAGGCGCCATAGCCTGGTACATTGTCGAACAAACTCAAGGCCTGTTCTTTCAGCATCGGTACTATGCCCGAACCCAAACCAGCGTAAAGTGCTGCCACTAACAAGTAGACGGCCGTCACAGTCAATACCCGCGGTATTTTTCGCTCTTCTAAGTACTCTGCCAGTGGCGCCAAGGCTGCCGCTAGAGTTAGAGAGGCGATAAGGCAGATGATTAGGGCCTCCAGTTGGATCGCCACATAGACTGCCGCCACGACGAGCAATAAGTATATTGTTAGCCGGGCGCTGCGGTCTTTAATCATTGATTGCCTACCGATTTTAAACTGACAAACTCTACGCTAGAAATTGAAACGATTTCTCCTGCTGCCACAACTATACCAATCTGTTGGCTTTCACCATTGAATAGATAATCATCCATTTCTCGTAGGTCAAAGAATATATCTGCCCCTACACTTTTGCCTGTAAGCTTGGTTATCTTCGCTTCATCTGCATAATTACGAACAGCCAGCTTAATTGATGAGGCGCTGTCAGCACTCAATTTGACTTTTAGAATCCAGCGCTCGGGTTGCAGAATCGGTTGCTCAATTTTATCGTTGAGCCATAGTATGGCCTGCTTGTCGCCGGCCCAGAGACGTGCGGAACCATGTAGTAAGCAAATTAATGGTGTATTTTTCTGAACTAGCTGTTCTGCTTCGCCAGTACTATCAATCAAATGCCATTCGCTGCCTTTTAGTAAGTTGAAAAAGAACTGCCTGCTGCTTGCCGACCAAGGTATGGTGCTCGCGGAAAAAGGCTGAGCCGCTGCAGTCTGTGGCAATTCAGCGAGTAGTCCGTGTGCCTGCTGCCACTGGTAAATTTTGTTGTTTACTTCTTTGTTCGTCTCGTTCTTGCTGCTTTCTTCTAGGGGCTGAATTTCTTTCATTACTTTCAGGCCAGCGGACAAATCGCGGTCGATAAAAGGTGGTGCCACAAACAGTTTGAGATTTTCGGCTGCGTGAATCAAAGGTACTCCTTGGTGGCTTTTTGGCCAATTTGTTAGAGTGAGATTTCGATTTATTGTGGCGGTGTTGATTAATTGTCTGCGGAAATTTTCTACAATGAGGCTACCGTCAACTGTAGGCTTTAAATTAATTGCAAGCAAATAACTCCAAGAGAGATAGAGCAAGCTCATGGCCACAAGCCCGCAGGTGGTGAGAAGTTTCGCGTCTTTATTAGCTGTGTTTCCACTCTCGAGCGAGAGGATGGCAATCAACATTGAAAAAGGTGCTGCTGCTAAAAATAAGTGGCTATCATGGGCGGTTAAGGGCAATATAGCAAAGCCGAGCCAGACCGCTAAAATCAAGGCCGTTATGGTAGAACTGGGCGGAGTGGGAAGATTCTCTACGGACTCTGTTTTGATTGTTTGGTTGAGTCTGATTTTAGCAATTTGCGATTTTAGTAGTAGCACTAATAGGGCGCAAATCAAGGGGGTCAAGGCCAGTGGCACGATCTTTCCTACGCTTATTACAGTCTCGTTCACCGGGAAAAATAGTAACAGCAAGGTCTTTTTATCAACTGGCCCTAGATAAAGAGGATGTAACAAGAAACTGAGCGCGGCCATGATCCAGTAGAGGCCACTGCAGGTGGTGACATCTGCTCGCGCACTTTTGTGGTGAGCGAAGCGATTCCGGCCTGGGTGGAAGGCTAGCAGTGTTATTACTATTGGCAGTGAGAGAGATTGAGCGCTAATTATAAGAGCCAGGGCGGCAGCAATGAGTGAGAGCGCGAAATATTGTTTTTCTTCAATTAGACGGTAGCGCAGAAACAAGAAGACGCTAAGCAGGTAGAACAAACTAGCAATCAATTCGATTCGTCCTGACACTATCGCCACTGATTGGGCATGCAGCGGATAGACAGAAAAAAGCAGGCCTGCCCAGACGGCGCTTAGTGCCCCATTGCGGTTGCCGAGGCGGCCAGTTAGCTCCAGGGTAGTCAAACTTACGACAACTGCGCAACCGGCAGTCAGTAGAATGTTGCTTACGTGAAAACCAAGCGTATTGGTGTGATAGACCAGGTAGTCAAGCAGTAGGATGCTTGTGGGATTGGCTAGAACTTGGTCAAACGAGCCGTGCAGAGTATCGGCAATCGCTTGAATATAAATGAGATCTTGACCAAGAAAAGTTACGAGAACGGTTTGGGCATATGCTACTAAGCAGGAGACACAGATGATTATGGCGCCCACCAACATTTGAGTTTTGGTTGATGCAAAGTCTACTCTGGCACGCTCTAGTTGGCGCTTGGAGCTTAGTCCCGGGGCTATCTTATTTGCGTTTTGGGAGGTAGACAAACTTAATCCTACTTTTGTTGCTATTGCAGTATCAAAGTTGAAAGTTTAATGGGTCGCTGAAATAGCCAATTACTCTGCCTTCTTGATCTAGAGCCGCTAATCTCATCTGAAAGAAACCAGGTCCTTTAACGCCAGTAAAAGTAATTGGTACTCCGTTACCTTTGAGTTTGCCGAGGGTGTGGGAGAACTGAGCTTCAGGGCTCTTAGTTGTGGCTCTAAAGCTCCCGGTGTAGTGTTCAAACCAACTATTGGGTTTGGAAACTTCGACATATACAGATACCGCGCCTGGTACCATGGTGCCGTCGTAATTGAACGATGGCATTTTGCCGTGTGGTCGACAGATGCCGTCGCCATCTTCAATCAGAGTCTTATTGTCGCACTCTATTGTTGGTCGTTGGCCATTGAGGCTGCCGCTCTCAATTCCCTTTATGTGCAGCTTTTCTCCTTGAGCTGTGCCTTGATTAAGACCTTCAACAGATAGCACAATCTGATTGATTTGACCAAGTGCTAGCCATTGCTTGTGTTCGGATACATCAAAACGCAGGTGACTTTGCTTTTGTTCTTGTTTTACTGAAGGTTCTGTTGATGATTCTGCTAAGTTTAGGGCCTGACTAAATTGACATTTCTGGTTGCTCGGAGCTAGGGCTGTTAGGGTAATAACGGCTTCAGGATATTGCGTGACTTGCCTAGGTTCAAGTAAGACGTCTATGAAATCAGGGTTCTGGGCATTTAGTGTAAGTTCTCTTGAAATAGATTTTGTCTCATTGTCGAGATCGACTTTTGATAGCTTGATACCGGCACTTTTTTCTGGAGCAAAGACAAGCGGTTCAAGGGTCATACTATTGCGGTCCCATCTAAATAGTCTAGAGCCTGAATTGGTCTTGCTGCGCCATCGCGAAATGTTGATCAAATCAGGATCGCCAAAAGTAGCTGGTTCAAAGCTAACAACTCGATTGTAGATTGCTTCTTTAGTTAACGGCCTACTTAAGAGAACAGACATGGTGGCGGCATTATAGAGCATATGTGCGCCACGATAAGTATGGGGAACGTTCAAGAGGCAGAGCGATTGCCCTGTCTTCAGGGCCAATGCTTGTTCTGCTACTGCCGCTCTAAATCGGCTCACTTCTCTCATAGCATGGTTCCAGGGCTGATTGTTGCCGCTTGTGATTACTAGCAAAATTACACTAAACCACCCCGCAGCTGCCAGTCGCAAGCTGCTTAATATCGGCCAATTGCGTGCTTCTACCGGAAAGAGAAGCCAAGCAAAAATTAGAGCGATTGGTGCGGTTCCATAATAGATAAAGCGGCTACCTTGAAGCGCTGGCGTTAGATTCCACACTTGATAGGTGGGTAGGAGCGCTAAAACTAGCCAGCCAATAGCAAAGAGTAATCCGCGTAGTGTTGTTGACTTCGATTTTGCTATGAGTAATGCTGCTGCAAAATTTACTAGCATCGCCATATAAACGGCTTTGAGCTGCACTGAGAGGCTGTGTTTGCTGCCAAAGACGTCAATATTAAAAGGGAATAGAATCCGTAAGAGTGAGCCATCTAGCCAGCGTTTAGCTAAGCTGTTCGAAAGTCCCTGGCCGACTGAACCTTCGTAGCCTCCAGATATGGTGCCAAGTACGGCAAGGCGAAAAAGCAGGTAAGCAATTAGGATAACCCAAAAGTGCATTGTCTCATTGAAGCTTGAGAGAAGGCGCTGTTTAATATCTTTAGTGGTGGTTTTGCTGCTTAACAAATTCAAGAGCAGCAAAGTCGGTGGCAGTGTCACCGCCATTTCTTTTGACATCAGGCCAAAGATAAAGGCCACCAAGCTAAGTTTGTACGCTAAAGAGTCTTTCTTTTGTGTGCTTTTCAAGTAGAGCCAAAACGACACTAAGCAAAAGACAAGAGCGATGCTGTCAACTCGTGCAATTACCCAGTTGACTACCTCGCAGTGCAGCGGATAGACACTGAAAATAATGCCGCAGGCTAAGGCTAAAGATCGATTAAGGTTCTTTTCGCCAGGCCTGAATCTTTCGCCTATTTGCCCAGCCAGCAGGAACATAAGGCAACTAGCTGCAGTCTGATAGAGCCAGTTAGATATGTGATACGCAAGGGGATCGGGGCCGCTAATGAGATAGTCGAGGGCTAGAGAAAGCGAAATTAAGGGGCGATAAAAGGTAGTTCCTTGTGCTTGCATCCAATTGCCCCAGAAATTGGCTAACAGGGGCATGAAGTTTTGATCGATGGCATGATAGAGATAATCGACGTGAACGAAGTCGTCAGCCAGAAAATATCCGCCAAAGCTATGTCTAAAAGTAAACAGATTGACTAGGACAATTGCCCCTATAGCCAAGGCAGTAAAGAGCCTAGAGCTGCTCTCTATGGGCTCAGCGCTGAATGGGGGGGTGGCGATTTGGGGTGTGACGTTCATGGCCAGAGCTATTATAGTGTTCACAGCAGATATTGGAGGATGACATAGTTGAGTGACGGTTCTCTTAAATTCCCAGATGGATTTTTATGGGGTGCTGCCACATCACACTTTCAGGTGGAGGGTCATCCCAAAGAAATAGCTTCAAGGCTATCTGACTGGGCACTCTGGACTAACGAAGCTGGAAGAATCTCGGATAGTACGTCGGCGGACCAAGCTTGCCAGTTCTATCATCGTTACGAAGATGACATCGTCCTCATTCGCGACATGAATCTCAACGCCTTTCGCCTTTCCTTTAACTGGCCAGCCTTGCTGCAAGACCCGCCGGGTACGAGGGTGGCACCTAGCATTCTTGACCAGAAGCAAGTTGATTATTATCGCCGCATATTGACTAGTCTTAAAGAAAGCGGCGTGACAACTTTTGCTACGCTATTTCACTTTACTTTGCCTGATTGGTTGGCTGCTGCTGGCGGCTGGACTACAGCCTATGCCGTCAGTGAATTTAAGCGTTTTTCTGAATTGATTGTGGCCGAATTTAGTGATCTTGTTGACTACTGGATCACCATCAATGAACCTTTGGCCTATGTTTACCAGAGCTATGTGGCCGGGCTCTGGCCACCGGGAACTAAGTCTGACTACCTCTCAGCCTTCAAGGCGGTTCGGCGCTTGTTAGAGGGTCATGCTGCTGCTTACGACGCTATTAAGGCAGTCAAACCTGATGCCCAGGTTAGTTACACTCTTCATTGGCGGCCATTCATGCCTAAGAATCCGCTTAACCCGCTAGATCATATGGTCCGCTTTTATCGCGATTTTACTTTTAACCAGTTGTTCTCTAGCTCTCTTGAGAGCGGCGAAGTGAAGTTTCCTTTTCCTATTAATCTCAACAAAGAGATTATTTCAATCTCTGGTCCGGTGGAAGGTTTGAAGGGAAAATGCGACTACTTGGCCATTAATTACTATACTCGTGAGGTCTCGCGCTTTCGTCCTTCTTGGCCAATTGACATATTCGGTGAGAGTTCTCCTGAGCGCGAATTGGCCGTCAATGATATTGGCTGGGAGGTTTATCCACAAGGCCTTTACGATTTGCTGACGCGAGATACTCTTGCGTATCAGTTTAATCTAGACGGTAGTAGGCGCCCAGTCATTATTACCGAGAATGGCTATGCTAGCTCGTTTGCTGCCGACTTAGATCAAGGTGATTGG
>LNEX01000251.1 GCA_001464165.1 bacterium Ga0077546 | reverse complement strand
TTGACGGTTTTAAGGAATTTGACCCTGTGAAGATAGTTGGCAAGTATTTGAAATCAGAAGGTTTCAAAAAGGACGGCAACTATTGGTATAAAGAGACTCCCGATCATTTTTATTTTCTGCAGCTCTATTCTGTCAACAACAGTAAATATATTGATATCGGGGTGTCGTTCAAGCAATTTATAGCGGACGGCAAAACCTATAAGTCTATGCACCATGGCCGTATGCGCATTCATGAGACTGCTGTTCTCAAAGGTGCCTTTAACTATTGGCACGAATATAGAACGCTTTCTCAGAAAGAACGAGTAGTGTTGCTGGAAAGTGCTTTGGAAGACCCTGTAATGCCATTGTTGAAACAGATCAGTACCTTGTCTGGGGTGAGAGATCTTTTCTTAGCTGATGGGGTGAATTTCCATGTTCTAAAGGAGTGCAGACACGTCCTTGGCTTACCTGCTTAAAGGGCAATAAGTTCGTTGTTTGCCAGTCAACATCACTCCCTAAGCGAAACCGGCACGGCAATTGGAATTGCATTGGGCACCCCAGCAGCAGCAGTTCTCGTTTCAAAGCATGTACTGAAATCTTCTGCCCAAAATGCCGCTATTATTCCGACAATATAGACGAGTTCGACACATGCTGCAGCAGTGCCATAATTGCCGCCAAAGTAGGCAATTACTGGCCCGGTAGCAAGACCGGCACCCGCGGCAAAGATTCGTCCAAAGCCCCAGGCGATGCCAGAAGCTGTGCCTAATACTTGTGTTGCAAAACAATCGACGATATAGGCTACCAGTAAAGTGAAGGGAATTGTTATTACTGTGCCAATGGCAAAGGTCCAAACATTTACTATCGGGCTGTATTGAGTGACGGTGAGAAATAGGCCTAAGGTGGAAATTAAGCAGGCAGAGAAGCTCAATTGAAAGGAGCGTTTGTAACCGAAGTTTTGCACCAAATACGGCACCGCAAAGCAACCGATAATTCCGCCAATTGATAGGTACATCATCGCCGCACTACGTTCTTCAATGGCCTGAGCGCCAGTCAGCTGGTTTATCCACGCGGGAATCCACGATACCCCGGCCCAATATCCAACAATTGCCGAGGCTGCCATCAAGGTGCATGTAATCGTGCGTCTACGATTTTCGCCAGTGAACGCCATTACCAGAGAACTTTGGCCAGCATTGGCAAGCGCATCGGCTCGCCGCTTTTCGAGCATAGTTTCAACACTGGCCGGTTCTTTGAGATTCCTTCTTATATAGAACGTAATTAGTGCTGGCAAAATGCCAACCAAGAATAGATAGCGCCAGCCAAATTCACCAGAGCCCAAATTAAACAGCCCAGTTAGTATGCAACCAACACCAAATGAGGTCTGCATAAAGCTCATGGCCCAGAGTTTTCTTGCTCTGTCGCCGCTCCAAGCTTCGCCTAAAAGCACGCAGCCTATTGATACTTCACCGCCAATTCCTAGGCCGACAAAGAAGCGACAGATGGCTAGCTCTTGCCAGTTGTGAGCTAAGGCGCACATACCGCTGGCGCCCGCATAAAGAAGTATTGTCCACATCATTGTTTTGACTCGACCAAAGCGGTCTGAGACCATGCCAAACAAAACACTACCTAGGGCCCAACCAACCATGAAGACCGCCAAGACAATTGAACCGTATAGGCCTATTGTCGTTGCATCTTTGGTCTTGAGCAGTTCGCTCATTGCTGGAACAAGGGCGATAAAATAAATTGTGGCATCCATGGCATCGAAGCATTCGCCCAGATAGGTTGCAGCGAGGGCATGCCATTTCTGTAGGCGATTTGCTTTCGCCTCAACCGTTGGTAGAGCGTGCTCTAATGCGGGCTCCGCCGGTGTTGCAGTGATTGATGCCTTGGTTAGAGTATTGTGTGCCATTAAAAAGCCTCTAAAATCGACCCGTAGGTAGTCATAGATACCTTAGGTGGGGCACAGGCGCTGGTCAATGTTGATTTTACGCAATCGATAGTGGTCGCTCGCTCGTGTATGATAGCGAGAGTGTTCATGCTGGAGGCTTTAGAGAGAAGATGCCGCATTTCACAATTGATGCCCTCAAGCATAATTGCTCTCTATTCCAATTGCAGGAAAAACAGTTAGTTAGCGCCTATCAATATCACGGCGAGGCATTTGCTCTCTGGTCTAGAGATAGTAGCTTTCCTATTGATTCAAACCTAGAGCATCAGGTGCAATTTGGTGTTGTGCGTTTTTGCTTCGATGAGAATGGTTGCTTACTTTTACCCGTTCAAGAAGACAATCTCTTTCTTCAATTCACAGACAGCTACGACGTCGAAAACCGTGAGGTGACAAGCCACCTTCTTCATGATGGACGCATTGTATTTTCATTTTGCGAAAAATTCACTGGCGATGGAAAGTGGGGCAAGCATAACTATGCGATTGCCTACAATATTGATGCATCCATTTGGGAAATTGGACATAGTCGTTTAGCCACTGGTGAAATCAGCTTCAAGCCTTGGTCGCCGCGCATGGGTAGCCGCGAAGAGTTGAGCATTGCCTACGGTGAGCTTGAACTGTTTCTTCAAGATGGCCAGCTCAAAGTAGGCATTGATCACACTCCATATCACTTGGATGACTGGACTAGAGACACAGATTTTGCCAAAGTAGCACCAAACCCAGAGTCACCTCATGAGAAGTGGCGGCGCCAGGGTTCAATGATTATCAGTGAAGAATTGAGTGGAGAAGAACCTTATGCACCAGCCTATGGTGCACCAATTTCATTAATTTCGAGTGATACCAAAGTAAAGGCTCGCGTTCCCACAGCTCTGTGTTCCCTTACGCTCGAGCATATTCGCGATGTCGTGCTGCGGAACTTTGATGAACTGCAGCTCTTGGGCGATTTGTGTTACACCGCTCAGCACATCCATCGAGAAGCTGATCAGAAGAAGCTGCCCCTTGTGCATACTTTATCTCAAGAGGATAAGGGTGTTCCCTTTACTGGCAAGTTGAGTGATTTACTCCTTACTCATCCGGCTGCACCGCAACCGGCTCCTCAGTACTCTCTGATTCCGGCCATTAGACATTCCGACTCAGTATTGACTCGCAATAAGTCTGGAATGGCAACTGCTGCCTTGGTTATTGATGTTTTGCATCGCACAAGCTGTGTGCTTTTCATCCCTTTGCCTGAACTTTCTCAATAAAGTCGTACAATTAGTCGGCCCTATTACTGCTATTACTTCTGTCAAGATGGGATTAAAGAGGTTTTGAATTATGAAAAATAGTTTTGAGATCGCGAAATTAGCTTTGCTGCTGCTTGCGGCTACTTGCCTGTCACATGCGCCCGCTTTTGCAGGGAGTACAACGGAATCACCCCTTACAGGAACCAAAGTAATGGCATCGAAAGAGAAATCACCGGAGAAATCATCAGATAATTCTAGTGCTATGACCAAGGCACAGATGATTCGCCATCTTCGTGCAGCTAACGACGTGGCCAAAGAAATGAAGAAGTTCGGCCACCATCCATTTGGAGCTGTTCTGGTAGCACCTGACAATGAGCAGATACTGATGCATCAAGGAAACGTTAGCGTCGTGCGCCACGCAGAAACCGAATTGTCTCGCCGGGCTGCTGAAACCTATACTCCAGAATATTTAGCTAAGTGCACACTGGTAACCACCATGGAACCCTGCGTGATGTGCGCAGGCAATGTATATTTTGCCAACATAGGAAGCGTGTTGTTTGGTGCGCCAGAGTCTACGCTTAGAAAGCTGACAGGCACAAGCAAAGCCAATCCGACTATGAACTTGCCATGCAAACAAGTATTTGATGCCGGACAGAAATCTATTCAAGTGCTGGGGCCAATTGCAGAAATGGAAGATGAGCTTAGCGAACCGCATAAGGGTTTCTGGTAGACAGAAACCTTTGTTTAGATTAAGGCTGGTTGCAAGAACACTCTTACCATACTAGCAATCTGGACTAGCAATCTGGGAGTAAATGTCAACTTCTATTCACGACGATTTTTCTAGAACGCCAGTGAGCAGTGGCAATCTTCGCCCTTGGTGGTATCTCTTGGTGATTGAGATAGGGGTGATGATTAGCATCCCTATTTTTGTTTTTGGCGGTCAGTTAGGTCTTGGCCTGAGCTTTCAAGATCTTGTGCTCTCAACCTTTTCCGGCGCAGCCATACTTGGTGTAATTGGTGCACTAACAGCTAGACTTGGTGCTGTTCTTCGTTGTACTACTGCCTTGATTGCCAGAATCACTTTTGGCAGCAAGGGTGCCTCTTGTATTGCTTTTGTTTTGACGATGGGAATGACCGGTTGGTGGGGCGTGCAAACAGAGATGTTTGCCAATGCCGTATTGCACCTTGCTCAACAAGTTTTTCACGTTAGCCTCAATCGCGAGGTCTTAATCGCCGTTGGTGGAGTTGCCATGATTACCACTGCAGCTCTTGGTATTCGTGCTATCGGGCGATTGAGTTATTTGGCCGTACCACTTCTCACCGGGGGTCTTGTCTATGCTCTGTCATCATTGGCTGAGCCTGGACAGTTGGCTGACTTATTGCAGTATCGCCCGTTGCCAAATGCAACTTTGGGTTTTGGTGCGGCGGCGGCTATGGTCACTGGGGGCTTCGTGGTAGGTGCTTCTATGAACCCTGACTATAGTAGATTCGCGCGCACCACAAAGCATGCTCTAGCCTATTCAATTATCGACTATGCTCTAGTTTATCCGGCTTTGTTGGTGGCATGCGGTTCAATTGCTATACACTTTCGCAGCAACGATATTATGATTCACTTGGTGCCGGCAGGATTGACTTGGCTGATATTTGTCATGATGATGTTTGCTACTTGGGCTGCCAATGATTGCAATCTCTATTCCTCATCTTTAAGTCTTGCAGCCATTCTACCTAAGTGGCAGCGCTCACACCTTGCCATTGCCGCTGGTATCGTCGGTATTGTTTTAGCAGAACTTCATGTGGTAGATCATATGGTTTCATTTCTAACTTTGCTTGGTATTTTGATTGCTCCTATTTCGGGAATTTTTGTGATCAATGCATGCTGTCGCAAAGAACCGGTGCAAGAAGCCGAACTAGAGCAAGTATCAAATTGGCGCATGGCACCTCTTCTCGCTTGGCTTTGTGGAGCTGCGGTGGGTTTCATCGCTACCCCGCGTGAAGCCCTTGGTTTAGGGCTCGTGCAGCTTACAACCGTGCCCACTCTTGACTCAATTATTGCAGCGAGTATTGTTATGGTAATGTTTTTGACCATTGGTAAATCGAAGGAATCGGTCGCTGCCCTATCTCTTTGCCTGGTTGGTCTGCTCTGCATTGTGTCAATTCCGGCCATTGTCTGTCCGACGGCCTGGGCTCAAGATAAGTCGCAGGCGCCGGCCCAAAGTAAGCCACAAGTCCAGACTAGAAGACAAGTCCAGCCAAAGGCCCTTCAAGCGTTCCCGACCTTCTGGCCGCCAGTGGTTGGTCGCACCTATCCAGAAATCGAACTCTGTGATTTGACGGGAAAGAAAGTGAAGCTCTCTTCTTATGCTGGCAGAGTTATATTACTTGAACCGATTGGTATGTCTTGCCCTGCCTGTCAGGCTTTTGTTGGGGGCGAGAAGAAAGGTGGCATCAATGGTGACACTCCCCAAGGTGGCACCTCTTCTTTAGAGAGCTATCTGGCGGCAGCCGGTGTGTCACCAACCGATACCCGAGTGGTTCATGTGCAGCTGCTTCTGTACGGTCCTAATATGGGTGTGCCGACACTTGCTGAAGCTCAAGCTTGGGCCAAGCACTTTGACTTTGGCCGCCGCAGCAACGAAGTGATCTTAATAGGCGACCAGAGATACATCAATCAGCATAGCTATGACATGATTCCTGGTATGCAGTTGATTGATAAGAACTTTGTGCTGGTCTGTGATGCTACTGGTCACAATCCACGCAGTAGTCTTTTCGGTGAGCTAATTCCGTCGGTGAGTAAATTGCTGCGCTAGCACGATAATTTACTTGCTGCCGTCAAAAAAACTTTTGCCCTCTTGGTCAAGAAGATCTAAGTCTGCTAGAGAGAAGTACTTTATTGTTAGCTTGTGCGAATTCAGCACTGTCTCTGATTGAGCCAGAAACTTCTTGCGCACGTCATTGTAGGCATCAAGACTGGCAAAGATAATTCGCACACAATTGAAGACAATACCGGTTGGGCCAATCTCTTTGAGAACGTCTTCAATTCTTGTTTCCCACTTACTGCCTGGTTCCTTTTCTTGTTCTTCGCCTAATTTTGAGTGAATATTTTCTACTAGCTTTTTGACTACGCCAATGGCACGCGGCACTTTTGTGCTTGATAGAGCTGTAAGCAGATTGTCTTTGAATAGCTGCGATAGTTCGCCTTGTGTCTCGGGACTTATTTCTTCTGTTCCATTTCGTTCGACACAGACCATACATTTAAGTACGAGCGTCACTTCTTTATTGTCTTCTTCGAGCTTGACTGGCAGAGGCAGCTCCAGCTGAATTACTGTTTCGTCGGCACTGGGTGCTTCTTTCCATGGCTCTGGTTGCTCTTTTGAGTCGATTGAAATGAGTGAAATCTTTTCCAGCACCAGACCTAATGCTGCAAAACTCTCAGCTGTCTGTAGATCTATTTCTTTGTCTAAGCGTGTCAGTGTAGAAATCGTGTCTAAGGCTAATCTAGATACGGCGAGCTTGCCTCTCCATGTTGAGAGCGAAGCGGCTAGGGCATTGAGCAACATTACCGCTGCTTCTCTACCACAACTGCAAGTGTTGAGCGGTATGTTTGCTAGAGGCTTTAAGGCCCTCTCTAGTAGCCGGTCGGCGCCCGTAATTTGCACCGCTTGTGAAAGTGCTTTAGACACTGTCTTATAGCAAATTTCATCGGCTTTACTGGAACTCGTGTTGAGAAAGTTTTTGCATGCTACTGCATATTGATCAACGCTGGATGGCGGTCTGACTGTCGTCTGCCAGGTAAGTACTTGTTCTCCCCAGTATGGTTCGTGAGCCGGAAGAATGACTTTAATATCAGAGATGCACGGTTCGAACTTCAGTTCGCCAAGCATCTGTGAGTAAGCTGATTGCGCAGCTACTAGACTAGCTGCCTCTTTAGAGCTTGATCCCGCTCCAAGACTAGATCCAGATAGTGAAGCTGAAGTAGGTGCAAATGAGTAGAGGAAGAAACCTTCTTCCTCTAGAACATCATTTAGGGCATTTGATATTTTGCTGTGCTCTCTGCCGTTAGCATTTGTACAGAAACTCTCTAGCGAGATAGGAAGCTTTTCTTCTGTGACTTTGATTTTCTCAATTATTGTTTTTAACTTGGCTTCATTTGACTTTTTGTTGGCACCGTAGCCCTTAGTAGCTGCTAGTCTAATTTTCTCATCTAATGAGTCTATCTGAACCGTTACATGGCATAGCAACAAAAATTGGCCACTAGTTGTAGTTTTAGTTGGTAGGTGCAGTGTAAACGGAATAGTTAAGGCTGATAGATCAATAATTTGTACTGTTTCTTTGAATGGATTTATCCAAGTGCTTTTCTTTGCTATGCGTTTAATTGATTCACTGTTGCTCTGGCTGCTACTTGAAACAACAAGGGCAGAATTGGCTGGACAGTGGTGATAAAAGCTTATCATTGAGATGTATGCCTATTTTTTTCGGTAGATTCTTTTGTCTTTGGCTGTCCTAGTTTTTTTGCTAGCTCTTCTGCTTGTTCGTTTTTGCCTTGCTTTTTCATTAGTGCCGCATAGTGGTTGACCGCGTTTGAATAACTGCAAGTTTTTTTGTCGCCATATTTTTCAGCTGTTTCAAGCGCTCGCTTTGCCAAGTGTTCAGCTTTTTTGTTATTGCCAAAGCTTTCTTGCTGTTGCGACAAGACAACAAAGCCGTTGGCAGTGCTAATCAAAACATCCTGATCGAAGCCATATTGGGCCATGCCGTGAGCCAGTGCTTGAGCATCATCGTAGTGCTGGTCGCGAATAAATCTACGGAAGATTTCCTTGCACGCAGTAGCAAGATCTTTGCAGTCGTATGGCAGGTCTTTGCGCAGCAATGCGATACATTGAAACCAAAGTTTTTCTGCTTCGCGAGGCTGATTCTGAGTTAGATAAATTTGGGCCAGCTGCACACGCATGTTAGCTGTTTGCTCTCGATCTATTTTGGCTAGTTGGTCTAAAAGTTTTTCTAATTGCGCTACTTCTTTTTCGTCGAATTTGCTGCTGCTGTTGTTTAAGTAGATACTCGACAAGAGCATTAGGGCCAATTTGCATTTTTTGCTGCCTTTGCCGAATAGCTTTTCTTGTGCTGCAAGGGCCAGCTCAGCTAGTTCGCGGGCTGCCGAGAGCTTGTTGGCGCATCTTAACGATGTAGCCAAAGCTAATCTTGCTTCTGCTAGCTTCTCTTGATCTTGCGGCTCTTGACGCTCTTGAAGAGCAAGAGCATGGCGCAGGAGGTCTTCGTTTGTATCTTTTTCTAAGTTCCAGATAGGATTGAATTGCTTGACTTCTTGCCTGGCTTGCGGGCTTTGGGCGCTTGTTTGAAGCGCAGCCGAGTATATTAGACCTAAGCTAGCTGCCGCGATGATGAGCGTTTGGCGATTCAACTGGCTGCTCCTAATTAAGGTATCTCCGCTCGTTTCAAGCCGTTCAAGAACATCGAGCTAGCCAAGCGAGCAAATTGTTCTGAGGTTACTGGCCCCTCAGGCTTAAACCAAGTATAGGTCCAATTGATGGCTCCCATCAAATACATTGCTAGTGATGTCTGCAGTGGCTCCGATAGCTCCGGCCTTAACCTTGCCACAATCCCTTTGATAATTTGTACAAGGGTGCGCTCTAACTTCTTGATTTCCTTTTGCTGCTCTGGGGAAAGCGACTTCAGATTATTCATCAAGGCAATATGTTTATCTTGCGAACTCATGTAGAGGCTAATCAACTCGCCAATAACACTGGCTAGTTGTTCTTCGTTGCTATCGCTTTCTTTCAATGCTGCTTGGGCCGATGCCAAGAATTTCTTCTTTTGAGGCAAAGTAGTGATAGAGCAGTGCTTTTGACACTCCACATTTTAAGGCAATAGCAGAGGTAGAAGTGCCATCAAAGCCGCGCTCGGCAAATATCGATGCAGCTGCATCAAGTATTTCCGAGCGCCTTTCTTGATAGTTGTCGGCCCTTGGTCTGACCATCTAACTAAAAGATCGGGATTATTTTGTCGATGTCAAAATCTACGCTTTCGCCATCAACATCAATTTCTGGCAAAGCAGGGAATTTGATACCATGCGGCTCCACAATAGTTTTGAGACGAACAACAGCTGTGCGCCAATTGGCTTTACGCTGCTCTAGTGAGAGCACACCAAAACCAACTTCGCGGGCCTTTTCTTCCAACAAGCGTTGAGTGGGAATAAAGGTCGCTGGCAGATCCCAAAATTCTGCTGGTGGCTCGAAGAGAATGCCGGAGAGGAAGATAAATCCCGCTCTGAATTGCTTGGTGATTGTGTCTTTCTCTTCTTCGCTGAGCTTTGGCATCATTTCTTTGAGCAAGGCTAAGCAGAAGCTGAGGTGGCGACCTTCATCGCGACCAATATTCTTGAAAGCTTCTTTGAATACTGGAATAGTGGTCGACTCATACATGCTGTGGAACAGTGTTGAGGAAGCCACTTCGCCAAATAAGAATGAGCTGAAGAG
Source organism: bacterium Ga0077546 (assembly GCA_001464165.1). The sequence continues at coordinate 8,015 of LNEX01000251.1, read as the reverse complement.
AATGGCCATGGGGTAGTGCTCAACTGCTTTTTTGTAGCCATTCCAATAACGGGCACCATTGTGATAGAGCCATTGAATATTGTTGCGCGCGAGTTTGCCCAAGGTTGTCTGTGGGTCGTGATTGAGCGGGCCGTTTGGTGTCAGTAGTGTGATGGCGCGACCACAAACTTCTTCGTGATTCATTTCGTCGCGGGCAACGCTGAAGAAGCATTTGCGAATGGCATCTTCTTCGTGGGTTTCGTAAGCATGAATCATTGCTCTAGCAAATACTGCTGGGCCAGAGGCATCAAAGACTGAGAGAAGAGCGAACCAATAGGAGATGGCGTAGCGCTGATCTAGGGTCATTGATTCAACATCTAAGGTTTCCCATGGCAATTTGCTTGGTGACCAGCCGGGGTTGCGCGAATCTTCGTAGATTTGCATGAGACGCGGGGTCTCGACGCGCCAGTCGAAGGGAAATAGATTGAGACGGTCTTTTATGATTGGGGCAATTTCGCTCTGAAGGATTAGCTCTTCAGGGTCAGGCATCTTTTCGAGCAGATTGGGAGGCAAAATGTGTTTGCCGATGCGCTTGTGCACATCTTCTGGCGATGGAATTGTTGGTGGATCAATAACCCTAGCCTGAGTTTGCGACTTCTTCATTGTTTGAGTCCCATGGTTAATTTATTAGCTGACCGTCCGGTCGGTCAATCAATATCTTATCACCTAACTTACCAAGATGTAACTATCAATCGACCGGGCTTTCTTCAAATGTTTCACATAAAAGGGTAATCTAAGCGTTTGTCGGCTAGGGCAAGTATTGAATTACGTATTGAATAGAGAGTATCCATGAGCGAGCAGCCATGACAGATTATGTAAGTGAGCGTATTGCCAGGGAACTTGGTGTTCCCGACCTCAGCGAACTGTTGGCAGAGAGGCTCTCCGGTGCTGATCTTCATTCACTGTTGCTGGCCGTTATTAAGCGGCGATTGATCAGCTCTGTTAGCAAGGCCTGTGACCTAGACGCTCGGCTAATCAACAGGGTTGAAGCCATCGCCTACGCGCAGGCCGAGGTGTTTGACGCCGTTGAGTTGGCTCCGGTTATGCCTCTGGGAGCGGTTTCCAGGCTGGCTAAACTAGATCAAGGCAATGTCTTAAGTACTATCAGAGGCTTTGAATGTGCCTCTGATCCAACTCTAGGGTTGGCTCTAGAGTGTGCGCGTCGCCGCAAGAAAATCACTGACCGGCGAGAAATCACTAAGCTGTGCACCAGCCAGCGTGTGCTGCGCTTTCCTCAGCCCGATAATCCAGCTTTTACTTCGCACTTCAAGCTCTTTGCCCTGGTAAGTGCTGGCCGTGATACTGGATCTTTTACTTATGAATTGAGTGCCTTGCGTGAGCATGTCGATTTTTATCTTAGATTTTTATCGGAACTGAGTGCCGGGCAGTTTGCCTTTGAAGATATTGTTGTGGAGTTATCTGACACTGCTGCTGTCGCTGCTCTGTGTGCCAAATTTGATATAGATCGAGGGACAATTCGAGAGGTGGTGCGTGCTCGCGAGCATGATAGTTCAGCCAAAGTGCTTGAGCAATATTCGCATCTTTGGCCTAAGTCTTTGACGTGTGCCGAAAGCGATGTTGAGCAATTGAATTTGCCCCAGCATTTAACAGAGCGTCTGAAGAAGCTTGATGAAGTAGTTTGCCAAGGCTTGAGGTCGAGGTATAACAACGTGCGTTTTGAGTTCAATCTGCATCGCCTAACAGGTCTCAGCTATTATCAAGGGCCTTGCTTCCATATAAAAATGAAGAACCAAGCAGGAGATAGTTTTATGCTTGCTGACGGTGGCTTTACTGATTGGACTCAGCTTCTGCTCGGCGATAGTAAAGAGCGGTTTATGACTAGTGCCATAGGTACTGAGTTAATCTGTCGCTTGTTCGGCAAGCTGTCACAAGTGGGTGGTGCTAAGCGTGAATAGTCTCCCCCCCTCGATTGATTACAGTGAGCTTGTTATAACTAATCAAAGGCTTATTTTGAGAGCTGGGGCTGCATATACTGAGTGGGTTTCAGATTACGAGAATGAGGTTGAGGTTTTCGTTCTTGCCGAACTGTCAAGCTTTGCAGTACGGCCTAGTGGCTCTTCTTGTTCTCCTCGCGAAGTTTATGTCAAGTCTGTGTCACCTTTTCAGAATGGTAGACAGCTGGCCGATTTATTGCGATCCTTCCGCGAAAATGCTTCATCTGTTAGAAGCAGCACTATAAATAGTATTGCTAGCGGTGCCGAGATTTCATCAATTTCCTCATCTAGTCACCTACCAATTGTGCCGCCAGGCATTGCCGTAACACATGCGTGTTTGTCACATCAGCTGCGCTCGCTGATCGCTTCGATTCCTTCAGTTTCTGTTATTCCGGAGCTTCAGTCTAAACAGGTATTGTCTGCCAGTGCCAATGCACCTCAGAGTACAAAATTGTCACAAAAAGACGATACTCCCCTTGAACTAGGAAATACTGGTTATCAGTTCGGAGTCGACAAGTAAGATTAGTGCCTAGTCTCAACCCGAATTTTGGAAAAATCATTATATTAAACGGCGGCTCCAGCGCTGGTAAGACTTCTTTAGCCCAGGCTTTTCAAGACTTGATGTTGCCTCAGACCTATTTGCTCCAGGGCATCGATATGTTCTGGTTTTCTTTACCTCCAAGAGAGCTAGATCTAGATCGCGTTGATCCTCAGTTCTATTCACACACGTCTGATATGTATGACGGCAACGAAGAATTTCGCATTGTACCTGGGCCTCTCTTAGACAAGCTCATGCTGGGGCGATACAAGGCTGTATCTGTTTATCTGCGCCAAGGGTTTAATATTATTGCTGACGAGGTAGTTTGGAAGCGTTCGTGGTTGGAAGAAGCCATAAAAGACCTGCGCGATTTCGATGCTTATTTCATAAATGTTCATTGTTCAGATACCATTGGCGCTGAGCGTGAAAAGATAAGGGGAAATCGGCATGCCGGGTGGAACCGATGCTCGGCCAGGTATGCCTCAATGGACGCTATTTACGACTTATCTTTGGATACTGGAGCTAATTGTCCAGAAGAGTGCGCGGCTCAGCTTCGCCAAGCTTTAGAACAAGGGCTCGAACCGAGGGCATTCAGCTTGATGCAAGAAAAGTTTCTAGTAACGTAAGCTGGTGAGTAGATCGCTTTTATATTGGGTTTAATGCAACTAGTAAAATCGTTTTGCCAACTAATAAATTAGGTGCAATGCAAGGAAAGAAATCTAATCTACTGGACCCGCTTGCGCGTGCGCCCAAATCAGATGACCTGCAAAGGCTTTTGCGAGTTGCTCAGGTTGGCACTTTGGCGCAGCAATCTATAGTTTTGCCGGGTCGCACTAAGTTCGTTATCAAGGTGCAGATTCGTAGGTCTGGCGGTGGCGGTTTTGGCCGGGCGCGAGCTGGTAGCGACGATCCAGTTTGGTCTCTCATTGACGGAACGAATGTCGTGTGGGAGTACAGCACTAGCGATCTTGAGCTGATTGCCAATTTAATTGAAGAAGCCGTTTATGCCACTGGGAGTAAGAGTTCGGCTCCCGAGGTGGGGACTCCTTTTATTCGAGAGCAGGCCGGTTTTGGAAATTTGAGTCAGCGCGGAAATTCTGGTCTGGGTGCAAATTCTAGTCAGGGTGGAAATTCCGCTCAGGGTGCAAGTTTCGCGCAGCAACTTGCTAATTCGGCTCTCTCTAATCAGCCTTTAATGAATCCAATCGCCAATACTCCAATGGGGATGGGGGTTAGAACTGAAGCTCAAACAGCGGCGCTGATGGCGCAGCAATCGACGACTATGTCGGGCGGAATGCAGCTTTCTGGCAATTTGAGCGAGTTAGGCGTATTTGAACTTATTCAAACCATTAGTGTTGCCAAAATGACAGGGCGCCTAGACATAACCAGTGGTTTGCAGTCAGTTGAAATCTATTTTGAAGATGGAGGCCCTCGCAGAGCTTCTTTTCGCAGCGATTCAATGACTGCTGCTGTTAAAGAACTTACTGGCGAAGAAGTAATTATTGAAGGCATGACTTGGAAGAATGGTTTCTTCCAGTTCAATTCAGCAATGAAGTCTAGTGAGCGTTCGCCTATGCGTAGACTAGATACTCTTCTTATGGAAGGGGCTGCCTTAAGAGATTATCTAGATGCCATTGAAAACTTAGGGCTGACAGAAGATTCTGTGCCGGTAAGGCTTACTAATCCATCCGAATCTGAGTTTGAAAAAGCACTAGAGAACTCTGTGCCTGTCGACATGGAGATGCAGAAGTCACTTTATATGGCCTTCGACGGCAAGAGCAGCTTGTCTGATGTGGTTAGCGATAGTGGCTTGGGTAAGCTCCTCTGGTTGCCTATCGTCTTCAATCTTTCTAAATCTGGATTGATTGGTCTAAAAGTCAATTCAAAGGTTAGCAATCAGGGCGGTGAACTGTCGCAGTCGCCTGTTGTCAAAGAGGCTGTGAAAGAAGCTTATCAGCAACTGTTTCGTACTGACACAGGACTTATGAGTTACCACTTGTTTTTGCACTTGCTAGAAGTGGAGTATCAAAGGGCATTGAAGCTTCGTCTACCCTTCAGTTTGATTTTGATTTCAGTACACAAGATAGATGGCTTCGAGAAAGAGCAGCTTTCAACTGCAGACCTTAAGTTGGTCTCGGCAGTCGTGCGCTCTAAGCTTGAACCCTTTGACTATGTCGGGCACTATCAGACACTAGATATTGGTATTCTCTTGCCTCACCGCCCTGCTGCTTCAGCGCGAGAATTTGCCAGCAAAATTATTAGTGAGTGTAACACCCAGTTGGCAAAGGGTGGTAGCACCGTGCGCTTCGTCTGGAATTTCGGGATGGGATGCGTGCCTGAAGATGGCATAAAGCTTGATGCTGTTATCGCTAAAGCCGAAAATGAAAAGTCGGCAGGCTGATGTTTAACGACGACGACGTAAGAAGTTGAGAAGTGGTCGGCGCGAATGACAGTTGTTGTTATTGCTTTGTCTTTGTGGCTGACAGAACGACTGACAATTGCTCTGTCTTGCGGCATTGCACGCTCTTACTTCGCCAGAACACGAGCTAGAAATCGATCTTTCAATTTTGGGACCGCTGGTTGTTTTAGGCAACTCGTGTTGCATGTGGTCTGGCGAATCGCTGGCTTTGAGAATTTCTTTTGACTGAGTGGTGACTATTGGAGCGGGAGCATCTGCCACTTTTTCTGCCGGAGCAATTACTCCGATTTTAGCGATTGCTGCTAATCTTTTGTTGATCTGATCGGCTGACAGTATAGTGCTAGCCTCAGCTTCTTGAGCCAGTTTTGCAGTGTCTGCTTTAAGGTTGAACAAGTGGAAATCCACGGTGTCGTCTTTAGCTAGGGCAGGATCTGCTTTGAAGGCGTTACGTAGAATGTCTTCTGCAAGAGTTTTCATTGCTGCCTGTTTTTCCAGATTCTTCTCTTCGCTTGCTCGATAGAGAAGGTCGGCTCCCATTTCGGTGCGCAGTAGACCTGGTGCTTTTTCGAGATATTCTAAGTCACTGAGCTGCTTATTGAGTGCGTCCCGTTTGCTCGTGTCTGCGGGCTTATCACTTGGTGAACTCTCGTAGGCTGCGGTTTTAGCAGCAATGTTTTCTTTTTCAATTTCAGCTTGTATCTTTAGTTTCTGCTTGTTCAAGTATTCAGGGTTGACTTTGTCGGCTACAGCAATTGCTTGCATATATTTTTCTTGCCGTTCTTTTAGGCTTTCAGCGGTGGTTTCTTTGCCATACAGTTCTGGCTTGGTTGCTTTTATGAAATCTACTGCCTCAGCTGGATTTTTCGGCCTGAATACTGAGATTGGCTTGACGGCATCATCTAACCTAGATTGTCCTTCTGGTTTGATCGACCCTTCTGGTTTCGCTGGCTCAAATTTAAATTCGCCGGCATTTTTGGCCGTTCCAGCTGCAGCAAATTTTGCTTGGTCAGCTAAGCTAGCTTCGATATTGGCTCCCCAGTGAGTGCTAGTTACTCTTTCTGGAATTGGTTTGCCGTTGGCATCTGCCTTCAGGGTTTGCACGCTTGTGAAAGTATGGTCGATTGGCTGTCCGTTGCAGTCTTTAAGGTTTTGATCGACCCACGCTTTCCACTCTTTGGCGTTTTTGTCTTCTGGGTTTTGGCTCAGTCGTTCGTTCAACTTGTCTTTGTCAACCACGACAAATGTCAGTTCCGGATGCTGTGCTTGAAGCTGTGGCAACTTTTCTAGAAGTTCTTTCGAGCCTGGTGTATTTTCACCGACGATGACTAATGCTACTCCGTCTTTCTCTTTTGCCGCTGCGTTGTAGGCTGTTGAGATGTTGTCGACTGTGTAGGCTCCACTATTCTTGATTGTTTGTTCAAAGGCAGTGAGTGGTTTCTCTTCTACTTTAGGAACTTCAGTTTTCTTTTCTTCAGATTTCTGTTCCTCTGATTTTGGCTCTTCAGCTTTCTCTGCTTCAGGCTTAGGCGGTGTTGTATCTTTCGCTTGTTCGGTTTTTGGATCGACTTTGGCTTCTACTTTGGATTCTACCTTTGGTTCTACCTTTGGTTCTACTGCTGGCTCTACTTTGAGTTCAGGTAGTGGTGTTGGCTTGATGGCTTCGACCAATGGCTTTTCGTTGGTATTGGCATCAGCCTTGCTCCCACTCTTCAGCCATTCTAGGAGATTCTTGTATTCTGCATCTGTAAGTTGATTCTTGCTGCTTCTTTTAGGATTTAGAGCATCCTCTAATGTGTCGCGTCTACTGCTACCCTGGGAATTGAACCGCTCTAGGCTACTGAAGTCGCTGTTAAGTCTGAAGCCATTCTGATTAGAGTTGCCGTCGTGGCACCTTATTGTGCTGTTTCTATTTAGAAATAGATTGCGCTCTCTAGCAAAGTCGTGAGCTGGTTGAGCAGTTGCTCCGCTGCTAGGAATTTCATTTCGCTGTGATTCGTAAAGTGAAACTTCTGGAAGTGCATTAGCTTTTGGGCTAGTGCTTTCATTAGCTTTTGGGCTAGTGCTTTCGCTTGCGGCATTGCTAGATTTATTGAAGGTTTTAAATTGCTGTGGTAAGTCGTCTGCGATTTGCACATAAAGAGGATTTGCCGCGGCATCGCCAGTGCCGGCTTTCACATTGTCTGTTCTTACATCGCCTGGAGGTTGAGCCATTTCTTTAGTTCCATTGCAGTATGTGTGTAGCAGGGGTTATTGCTACCTTAACGGGCAATAGTTGCAAGATTGTTGCAAAGAGGATGAATTTTCAGTCGTACCTTACTTATGGCATTTGCTTGCGGGTGTCGGCATTTAGTTTCGTATCTAAACAAGACTAGCAGTGGGGAAACTACGAAGCAGAGCGCTTTTGAGCAACAAGTATGCAACATTTGGCCCCTAATCTGAAAACGTGCACTCTTGCAGGATATTGAGCCGCTAACTGACAAGACTTACCAACGTGTTTTATCTCAACCGGAGCTGACAAGACAATGAGCGAAAAATTTTCCTTTAGCGATAATGTGGCAGTAACTGCGCCAGTAGCAGACTTCTCGTTCAGTATGAGTGACAGCTCGTTTGCTGCTCCTCTGATGGCAGAGAGTGTAGCTCTTAGCCCTAGTGTAAGTGCTACCAGTATCGATTTTTCACCACTGCCAGGTTACGATGCCCAATCTACTGCTACAGCTGGAGCGGCAGTAGATAGCCAGTTCTTTAAATCTGAGAATGGTGCGCAATATCAAACCTCTGATAAGGTGCCACCGGTTGCCGCTGATAGACCAATTCTCAGTACTGGTGAGTCACCTCGTATAAATGTAGCTCCTGCAACAGCTGACAATGCCGGCAAGGCCGATATCTTAGTGGGTAAAGATGGCACAGTTAGCTTGGCCGAGGGCTTGGCTGGCAAGACTTTGAAAGAGTATAACGTTCAAGTCGAAGCTGGTGCTGACGCAAAATTGGCGGAAAAAGCACTGACTGACCTGGGCGCAATGATTAAGAGTCAGTCACCAGATGTAGTGCCACGCTTAAATGTATT
>LNEX01000250.1 GCA_001464165.1 bacterium Ga0077546 | reverse complement strand
CAGAGAGTTGATGGTGGCACTGATACGTCTATACCTAATTCTGGTTCTCGTGCCTTTAAGGAACTAGCCGGGAAACTGACTGATATGAATGCGGCTAACTACGGTAATTGGCTGGCTTCCAGTATGCCCGATGGCTTTATGGAAGAACTTGGGCCACCACCATGGGACCCTAAGAAGCTGGCTGCATACCTATCTAAGCACTCTAAAGAGATTAAAGACAAAATGGGCAAACGCGCTTCTGCTTTAGATAAGCAAGGTGACAAAGAAGGCTCAAAGGCTATTAACGATTTTGCTGATAACTTCGAGAAGGTAACACAAGACCCTGCTCGTCTTGATAAATTCGCAGCATCAATGGCCGACTTCACTGAACGGGCCAGCAACGGTTCGGCCAATCCCAGCGATGTGCACGCTATGTTCGATAACAATGCCGGCCTAGAGGGGGCGATTAGGCGTTCGCAGATGCTAGAAGGGGCGAAAAAATACGATACCAGCGAGAAGGCAGCGGCTCTCATTGCTGATTTGCAGCGGGCACCTGTACCAAAAGTTAAGCCACTTGAGCCGTTTTCGGTAGTGCCTCAGATAGGTGGATAGGCAAATGGATACTCCAGCTATTCTAAAAAGAGATTCGCCTCTTGAGGCAAAGGACCGTGAGGAGCGAGCTTCAGAGAAAGAAGTTAGACCATATGCCTTGATTGACCAAGCAGGCGTAAATTTGCTCAACCGTCTAGATCGGATCGAGCAGGGTGGCAAATTGCCTGACAGTTTCGATGGTGCAATTGAGATCAAGAAGATCAATGGTGCTCAGTTGGAGATGCGCGATGGCCTTGTTTGTAGTCTTAAAAATGGTGCAAATGAGCTAGCTGTCGAGTATCAGAAGCGAGATGGTAAGGTAGTTTTAAATAGCGCCGGTGAGCCTCTGGTTGCAAAAATTGTCGCCAATGTCGGTAATAATATTACTGAAATTGACGCTGCTGCCTTAGGGGCAGCAGCCAGCCGTGTCCGAGTCTTGCAAAAAGGCGAAGGGATCGGATCTATTGTCATAACTTCTGAAGATGGTCGCACTTCTTCTACTTTGCGCACTGACTTTTGTCGAGTTGAGCGTGAGAAAGTAAGCGTTCCTGGCTCTGCTATAGGTTCTGCTGGACCTACAGAGCAAGAGCGCGTGACAGCCCTGTTTAGACCGAATGGTGCTCGCGTAGACTATAAATATGGTGACCCACAAAAGCCATTGAGAATGACCCAAGTAACCGAGAGATACACCACATCAATGGGTACCTCAGTTGTTCAATACAGTGATCGGGTTGGTGATAGCGAGAAATTCGTCACTCACACCGAAGGTCTTAGTGACAAAGCAACGCCATCTTGGCGTACTGATGTCGTTGCCAAAAACGATGGAGAGCTTGCTTACCGTGAGCTAAATGAGAAATTCTTTGTCGGTCCCCGTAATGCTGACGATGGTCACGCCTTCGACTTGCAAACTGCAAGAGAAGACTTTTTGCGAGTGGCTACTCAGCATAAAGTATTTCAAGGCAATGAGAATACAACTTTGCAGTGGATCAATCGCTTCGAAAAGAGAACTGATGGCTTTAGTAAGCGCGGTTGGTTGGCTCCTACCGACTTGGAACTAGCTGATACTTATAGCAATTTGAGTAGAATTTTTACAGATTCGGTGGCTGGTCGTGCGCGGGTAGTGGGTGCTGAAGAACGCCGACTGTTGGTCGAGACAGCTTTAAAGGAGCTGGCTGAGCCTCATCGTTATATCAACCAAGGCAGCATCGGCACTTGTTCGCTCAATTCGCGTGAAGCATCGACAAAAGGTTATGTCACCTCCCGTGGTGTCAACAATAGAGGTGAGCACATTAAGGTGCAGCTCTCTGAGAATCAACTCAACTATGAACCAAGTTGGAACAGATCTTATTCTAATCAGATTTTTCAGTTCGCTTCAATAGCTGCTCTGGGTTACCGTTCTAATGGTCGCGATTATCGTGGCACAACTAACCAACAGCTTGATTATGTTAGTCGTTTAGCTTGTGGCAAGAACATGGGCTTCTTAGATAATTGGACAGGCCGGGGCGCTCGCAAGGCAGATATCATTGAATCATTGAAGAAGAGAGGGAGTGTGGCCTATATTGTACCTGGCCATTGTATGGCGATTGATGATTATGATCCTAAGACCGATCGCTTCTATGTCAACAACTGGTGGGGCGGTCAGTCCGATGGCTGGCGCAGTGCAAGGTCTTTGAGTTTGCGGTAATTTGGCTATGAAATCGGTTTCTTCTTATTCTTCTTTGGCTGCGAGCAAGCGCTGCGATAACTCTCTGATGCTAGCTCAATCATGAGTTGGCTATCGTCTAAGGCCTGTTCTGGTACCTGATAATAGAAGAGCGCTACAGTTTTTCCATTGCGATCGTATTCAAAGTAATTGCGCTCGATGTCACAGGGAACAGGCTTACCTTTGGCATCGAGGGTTTCTTTGAGATAGAGAATTTCATCGATAATGATGGCAAACATTGTACCGGCTGCAAATAGACCAATGCCACCAAACATTCTTTTGGACATGAATAGTTAAACCGTCTAGCTGCTTTGATTTTGCTCTGGTATTGTTCTGCATTGGCATGTTGCTCTATTGGTCGATACAAGCATACCCGATCGCTAGCAGAACATTGAACCTTTGAATGATTCAAACTAGCTGTTTTTGTGGATGTATGGTTTGATATTGCACACTGAGCGAGCCTGCTCTTAGGAGACAAAATTGAAGTTATCGGTAGTATTAAATGCCACGGTTGCTTTGCTGTGCACAGTTTTGTTTTCGCCTGCAAATGTTTTTGCTAATCAAATAGTCGATCATCCAATTACGTTTATTGAAAATGGCGCTCTCGCCACTGACTTGAATTTCCCTGTGTATGAGTGGCAACCTGGTGACACGAAGCCAACTGAAATGGTTCTAGCTATTCACGGTCTGACATTGCATGGCAGAAGTTATAGTCTGCTGGGCAAGGCCTTTGCAGCAGGCGGTTTTTACTTTGTCTCTTCCGACATGCGTGGATTTGGACTTTGCCAGCCGCTGTTTTCAGCCAATCACGAATGGTGTAAAAATTACGATTGCAAATGGAAAGTAGATTACGTCAAGAGCTACAAAGACCTTGTTTGTCTTGCTCAACAGATGCGAAAAAAATATCCTGATTTGAAACTGACAGTGATTGGCGAGAGCCTGGGTTCAACCCTAGCACTGCAAATTGCGGCTGAGCATCCAGAGCTGATTAATCGAGTAATACTATCGGCACCAGCGGTGAAGCTGAATCATGCTATGTTCACTAACTCGCAGAATGTAAAATCTGGTCTGTATGCAGCTTTGATCAGTCCGCGATTTCAAATGAACTTGCAAGGTTTTATTAGCAAATTAGTGTCAAACAATCCGAAGATTTGCCAAGAAATGCTTGATGACCCGCTGGTTCGTAAGAAAATGCCGCTCAGTGATCTTATTCAAACTGAATCATGTGTTGGTCGCTCTATTAAGTATGCTCAGAAGATGAGCCCAGATATTCCTCTGCTAATTGTTCAAGGCAGCCAGGATCATTGCGTTATTCCCGAAGCGATTGTGCAGCTCTCTCAACATACTCGCTCGACTGATCAGACTATACGCTGGCTAAATCAAACAGGGCACCTACTTCTAGAGACGCACTATGTCAGGCCAGGCACTATTGCTGCATTAAATGATTGGTTCGACGACCATACACCGGAACATCTGGAAGAAGTTAGACAAGTAGAACAAAGTATTCGAGCCTTGGGTGGCAAAGTCGAATAGAGCAGGTCAATGGGAGAAACCGTATGCCTTTCCCCGGTCTAACCAACTGGAGCTTACGTGTTTCTTATGCTGCCTCTTGAATACTGAATGCATTGAAAGACGGCGGGGCTTGATATGCCCAGAGCTTGAAAATATTTGGCTATATCACTCTATTTTGGCGGAGTACAAAGAACATGGATCAACCCACCCCTAAGGACCAAGTGCAAGAAGCCCCTCAAGGCGAGCAGGGTGCAGACTGGACCAACTATCAGTTGCATCTCCCCGAAGCTGATACAAAAGCTTGCAAGACTGATAAGCCCTCCGCGGCATCCGGCCTAGTAAAACCAGACGACATAGTGCTTTCCTTTGATGAGCCTTCATGCAACAAAAAGGGCGGAGATCTTCAAACCCTCACAGACAGCAGCCAGATTCTGCCAATTTATACAGGGGTGGACGATTCTGGCAAGCCGATAGACAAAGTTGATAATTCGGATGGTCAAGATGATCAGGATAGGCCAGCCGAGCAAGCGAGCAAGGTCGATAGTCCGAGCGGTCCGAGCGATTTATTGCTGGCTTCCGTTGATAAACGCCTAGGTCAATCACTTGATGTCGCCAATCGCCGTTTAGGCTGCACCACTGCTGTCTCCCAAGTGTTGAGTGAGATCGATCCTGAAATCACAGTGACGAGCAATAACCGTGCCTTCGCACGCGACTTAGAAGCCCATGGGTACGAAAGAGTTCCGCTTGCTGAGATTAAGCCAGGTGATGTGATCATTGGCCAGCGCCCAGACGGAATGCCAGGTCACAGCGCAATCTATATGGGAGACGGCAAAGTCTTCAATAACAACAGCAACACGCAGCAGATGCAAATTGACGGTGTTGAGAAGTTCTCACAGGGAATGCACGATCAGAATGGGCGCTGGAACAAAAACGGCTTTAGTGAAACAGTCGTATACCGTAAGGCCCCGGCCAATAGCGGCGCTGATGACCAGGCTGCTGTCAAGCCTGAAGGCGATCAGGGGGTTGTGTTCACGGCCAACGCTGGTCTAGATCAAGTCAAGCCGATTCGGCCGATCTTAGATGTTCCGTCACTTCAGCTGGGTACTGAGCTTCCTTCTTATAAATTCCAGCCCGGCGTCAATCTCACTGAACCGATTCAGCACTATGGCGATGGTCAACCATTCAGGTTGGCCAACCATACACAGTTTGCTTTCACGCCTAATGCCGGTCTCGATCAAAGCAAGCCGATGCGGCCAATCTTAGATTTTTCGTCGGTTCGGCTGGGCACAGATACACCTGCCTATTCATTCCAGCCAGGCGTCAATCTCGGTGCGGTGAGCCGCCACCCGGGTGATGAACCCACGGACCAGCCAAAGGGCGATAGCTAGCTGCCAGATCTAAATCTTTGGCTATGATTGCCTGTTTAATCTTTTGCCTGTTCTATTCTGAGTGCTCTGCTCTGGGCGAGGTATAGAACCGTGGCATTAAACAATTACATTACACTTGGCAATTCTGGTCTCCGTGTTAGTCCATTTTGCTTAGGCACAATGACCTTTGGCATGGAATGGGGATGGGGCTCAACAGAAGAAGAGTCACACAAGATTCTTGATCATTTCTTTGCTAATGGTGGCAATTTTCTTGATACTGCCAATGTTTACACCAAAGGCCATTCAGAAGTAATCATCGGCAATTATTTGCACCGCAATAATTTTCGTCGTGACCAGGCTGTTATCGCCACTAAGTTTTTCGGCACTCTTTATCCGGGTGACCCTAATGCTGGTGGCGCCAATCGTAAGTCAATAATGGCAGCCTGTGAAGCCTCTCTGCGTCGCATGAAGACCGATTACATAGACCTATACTGGATGCACTGTTGGGATTATCACACGCCAATTGAAGAGACTATGGCCGCTCTTGACGATCTTGTGCGTCAGGGCAAAGTGAGATATGTCGGATTTTCCGACACACCAGCTTGGAAAGTTGCTCAAGCTCAAATGATTGCCAAGTTCAGAGGCTGGGCACCACTGATAGCTTTGCAGATTGAATATTCATTGCTTGAGCGCACCGTAGAAGGTGAGCTCGTGCCAATGGCTAAAGAGATGGGGCTCGGTATCACGCCTTGGTCTCCACTTAAGTATGGCATTCTCAGTGGAAAGTATACCCGCGAGAACAGAGACAAAGTTGATGCCGCCCGTGGTGAGTGGGTTACTGGCCATCTGAAGAAAGACAGCACTTATGACGTCATTGATGTATTGGTGAAGGTCGCCAAAGAGACCGGTTCAAGCCCAGCCCGAGTTGCTCTCTCTTGGCTGCAAGCCAAAGAAGGAGTTGCTTCTTCAATCATTGGTGCTCGCACTCTTGAACAGTTAGATGACAATCTAGGTGCGCTAGATATGCAGCTAAGTGTCGAACAGATGAAAATGTTAGACGAAGTGTCAGCTCCTAAACTAAACTTCCCTTACGATTTCGTCAAAAGCTCTGGTCCTTTCCGCAGTGCTGAAACAACCATCAATGGCGAGGTTGTTGGTGTCAGCCCGATGGCTCCACAATCAGATTCTGAGCGCTTCGATAAAGCTCCTGTCGGTGTTCGATAAGTACTGTAGCTTGGTGTGTTTATGGTACTTGAGAGCAATTCAAATACTCGCAGAATTCGGGTAGGGCTAATCATTGCTTGGTCTTTGTTGATTATTGGCCTCACCGTCTTTGTCATGTATCAAGTCGTCGCAAACTATGTCATTACCTACGGCCCGAAAGGCGAATTGTATGATCAGGGCGTTCAGCTCTTAGATAAGGGCCAGTATGCAGATGCTTTAGTAAAGGCCGAATTGTCTATCAAAGCAAGAGAAAATCAAGCAGAGAGTTATCTTCTTCGAGCTAACGCACTCTATGCATTAGGCAGGCAGAGTGAGGCTCAAGCAGATCTTAAGCTAGTTGCTAAGGTAAAGCCGCAGTTGGCATTCGATCTTCACCGCAAGGCATATTATCTAATTGCAGATGATGGTGCTCCTAAAGATGTGGTGCGACTTGAAGATTTGGCAATCGCTATTAGCCCAAATGTTCCTAGGTTCTATATCAACCGTGCTTATTCCTACACTGACCTTGGACAATACCAAAAAGCAATTGACGATTGTACTTTTGCCCTTTCTATAAAGCCGATTGAACCTGATGTAGCTGCTAGTTTGTTGCAAAATCGAGCGGACGCATACAACTTTGCTCATCGCTACAAAGAGGCGTTGCAAGATTCTGACTTAGCCCTTAAGGGTGAGCTTGATGATGAAGTGCATTTGCGCATTCTCAACGGCAAAGTTGAGGCTTTGATTGGGCTTAAAGAATTTACTGAAGCGATCAGCACATGCGAGCAGGCGATTGAATTATTTGTCGATGACAAGCAGTGGCAAATTGATTTGATTGATTTGAAGATTGCAGCCCTGCAGGGCCGCAACAACAAAGCCTTGAAAGACTCTGAGCAGATTGCTAAGTTGAAAGAAGAGTGCAAGCGTTTAGAAGCCGAGCTGGCTGAAGAAGAAAAGGAGAATAAAGAGCAAGAGAAAGAGACTGAAGAGCACGAAAACAAAGAGCACGAAAACAAAGAGCACGATAAAGAAGGCTAGCAGCAACTGAATGAAGTGAAAGAAATGGCAATTTGCTATCGCCGCGCCAGTGGCAAAGATTTTGAGAACATCGTGAATCTGCAGAATTTGTACCTCGAGGCAAATCTAGAGAGTGAGCATAAACATGATGGCTTTCTTTCTGGACAGTTTTCCGCTGCTCAATTTCGTCTGATTGACGCCGATGGTGCAGTTGTCGTTGCCTTGGCAGGGGCAAGAGATGAGAGCAATGTTGCTAGCGGCGAGGTTGAAGCCTATCTGTGCGCCTCAAGTGTGCCTTTCAATATGGCTTTCGCTTTGCCTAGGGCAATGATTGAGAGTTTCCCAAAAGCTATTTATCAGGGCAGACTCTTGTCTGAACAGAACGTCTTGATTGCCGGTCCGGTTTGTGTTGCCAGCGCCTATCGTGGTCAAGGCGTGGTTGGGGAGCTTTACCGCACTTTGTTTGCCCTTGTGTTTCAGAGCTACGAGGTTGTAGTTGTCTTTGTTTCGCTAGATAATCCGCGCTCGATTAGTGCCCATGGCAAGTTGGGTATGACCGCAGTTAGCAACTTTAAATTCAATGAGAAAGAGTATGTAATTATGGCTTGTTCTATGAGGGCATTAGAGTGCGCGACAAAGTTGTAGCAGGAGTCGACTTTTCTAGTTCAAAGGAAAACCCAAACGAGACCTGGCTGGTCGTTGGCCGACTTAGCAATTTGGGCTTTGAGGTCTTAGAAGTCAAGAAAACTGGCTCTCATGTCTTGAGCAAAGACCTCGATGCTCATAAGACACTGAGTACCTTGGGTGTAGATTGCCCGTTCTCGTTACCGGTGGCCTTTCTTGACTTCCTCGCTTCTAAGAAAATCAAGAAGGGCTATCAGTCGTGGCAAGAAGTCGTGGAAGAGTTGGTTTTCATTCCATTTGAAGAATTTGCTGCTCTGGCAAAAGAATTTGGCAAGGAACCCAAGCGTGTTACTGATACTGTGAGTGGTGCAGCTTTAAACAGTCCAATGAAGCGTGTTAATCCTGCCATGCTGCATCTCACTCATCATGGCATGCGAACTTTGGCATCGCTCGATCCCAAGCGCTATTTTATACTTCCTTTTCAAGACTCTATTCCTTTTGGATGTGCTGTCATTGAAGTGCAGCCAAAGGAAACATTAAAGTATTTGGGCATCACCGATGCTTCGTACATTGGCAAAGATAAGCATGACGAGAATGAAGCTGAAGCTCATCGCGATAAGCTTGTGCAGAACTTGATGAAGGTGAAAGAACGCAAAGCGCTTACCCTTAAAGAGATTCCATCATTGATTATTCAGAAATCGTTTCTTCACAATTTTCGCCATTCAGATAAAGCGATCAATGCACTTGTATCTTGCTATACCGCGGCAATGTATAGCGCTGTGCCTGAGCATTTTGACGATCCTTTTTCAGCTGATTCACTTGAAGTTTTGCTAGAAGGTTGGGTTTATAGAGCTAAGTAGCTTAAGTGTTACTCTGATGACCACAATCTATTTCACTGGCCCAAAACATTAAGTATTCGCTCTCGACAGCATAGGCTTGTCTCTTCGGCGGAGGTAAACGGATTGGCCTGACGGCTTTCGTTTGTCCTGCCATTAAAGTCCTATAATGAATCTAGATAAGGCCGTTTGCGGCCGACTTTCAGGATTCTCCCGTTAATTACCTCGTCTACAGCCACGGATGAGGTGCGTTTTGTGAGTTCCAAGGTGTTAGTGCTTTTTGAAAGTGAGTTAGGGTCTCGACCTGTGGTCGAGTGCTTGAGCTTAGCTGGATATTTCGTAATTGTCTCTCGCAACTATTCTGAGGCAATGGCGATTGTTAAGTCACAGCCTGTAGACCTAATAATTTCCGATGTTCATCTTGAGAATGGTGGAAGTGTGTTTGACTTCTTGTCGTGGATTAGGCACAACCAATTGACGAAGAATACTCCATTTGTTTTGTTTAGCTTGGAACCAACTGCGATGGCGAAAGTCGTAGAGCATGGCGTAAAGATTGCTGCTCGGGCACTAAAGGCCTCAAAGTTCATCTCTATGGAGATTTTTGATGGAGAGGAGCTTTGTCAGCAGATCGTCTCTATATTGTCCCTAGACAATGACTTGAAGTCAGCACAGATACTGCAGAAACGGGAAGGTAATCATGACAGCTAAAATATTAGTGACAATGGAACACGAAGAACAGCGAAGAGAGATTGGCGATTGTCTTGAAGGTGTTGGTCATGTGGTAACCACGGTCGATACTTTCCATAATGCCATGGAAATTCTGCGCAGCAAGGATTTTGACCTGATTATTAGTGATGTGCATTTGCAGAACGGCGGCAGTGTGTTCGATTTCCTGCGCTGGGTAAAAGGTGACCCGCACTTGGTTTCGACTCCTTTCGTTTGCTTCAGCGCTGAACCAAAGGAAGTCGGCAAATATTTATCTGACGGTGTACGCACTGCCGCTCGCGCTCTAGGGGCTGCTAGATACATAACAATGGATACATTCGATGGACGGGCATTGCTGCATGAAATTGAATGGCTTATTCCCGAAGTCAAGGTTGGCAGCTATTATATAGGTCATGATCTTGATGGGCAGAAGATATCGAAGTAGGATGAGTCTATGGCTGAAAATGCGCCTGACTATTCAATTGACCAAGCCGCACTCAAGCGCAAAGACTTGCTTGCTATTGCCGCTGAGCAAGCCTGGGAGTCGATTTGTATAACTGACGCTGATATAGAAGAACCAGGCCCTCGTATGGTTTACGTCAACCGTGGTTTCGAAGAGCTGACCGGTTGGTTAGGGTCTGAGGTATTAGGTAAAAATCCACGTATATTTCAGGGGCCTCTAACTGATAGAAAAGTTTTGGCTAGGCTGAGACAGTGTCTAGTCGATGGCACCAACTTTCATGGTGAGGCAATTAATTATAGAAAGAACGGAGAGGCATTTTGGCTAGAGTGGAAAATCTCACCGGTCAAGGATGCCAGCGGCAAGATCACTCACTTTATCGCCTTTCAAAGAGATATATCTGAAGCAAAGGCCGCACAGCAGAGAGTTCAAGATTTTCATTCTGTGCTTTCTCATGAGTTGCGGGCTCCACTGACCTCTATTCTTGGATCTTTGCGATTGATAGAACAGTTTGACAATCCGCAGAGTGCCGAAGGTCGAGAGTTTCTAGATATTGCAATAACAAGCACCGAAAGACTATCGGCGTTAATTAATGATCTTTTAGAGTTGAGCAAGATTGAAAGTGGTCGAATTGAGCTGAAGCTGGAAGATGTCTCTGCTTCTGAACTAGTTGATACTGCAGCAAAAGGTTTGATCAATTATCGCTCAGATGACAACGTCACCATTAAAGTTGAGACTATCGATGCTCAGATAAGGGCTGACAAAGATCGCATTGTTCAGGTTCTGATAAATTTGATTTCCAATGCCATGAAGTTTTCTCCCGCGAATGAGGCGGTGTTCGTTTCGGTTGCTCGCACTGAATGCGGGGCCGTACGCTTCTCGGTTTCAGACAAGGGCCCAGGCATTAGCGAAGAGAACCAACTTAAGTTGTTTACTAAATTTCAACAACTGCTCCCTGCTGATGGTGTGCAACGTCAAGGCACTGGCTTGGGTTTGGCTACGGTCAAAGCCCTAGTTGAGCAGCACTGTGGTCGCTTGGGTGTTTATAGTACTGTGGGCAAAGGTAGCACATTTTGGTTTGAGCTTGCGGCCAGTGGCGATGTTCCTAGTGAGGTTGCTTCGCCGCCTGCCAAGGCATTGTTGCTAGTTGAAGATGATAAGGGGTTGGCGAAACTAATCAAATTTCACTTGAGCGCTGAGGGTTTTGTTGTCCATGCTGTATCGACTTTGAAGGAAGCCATAGTCTTGCTAGAGTCGACAAAATTCCAAGCTTGCATAGTTGATATGCACTTGCCAGATGGAAAGGGAATAACTCTGCGCGAAGAGCTTGAGAAGAGCGAATTTAACTCGAAAGTGCCAATACTGATGACTACTGCTTCACGCTTTGAAGATGCAGAGCAGGGTTCATCAGTTGCTGTAAGTTGGCTTTATAAGCCATTTGAGCTTGGTGAGTTGGCGAATCAGATTAAACGTGTTTTCGAAGAAGTGCAGTCAAGCATTAAAGAACCGATTGATTGATACAGCTACTTTAGTTGGAACGAATCAATGATGGTTTTAAATTCTGCTTCCTTCTCTTCTTTCTGACCTAGGTTAGTGATTCCTTGCAAAAAGAAATAGCTGCCGCCACCAAAAGCAATGTCTTGAAGAACAAACAAAGCTTCTCCTTGTTTGTTCTTGCCTGTAGCAAGAATTTCTCTTGTGGGCATGCCGCTAACCGTAGTGTCTTTCTCTGAGAGAATTTGTATATCACTGAGGTTGGCAGTCATTTTAAGCCGCGTTCTAGCAAAAAGAGTTTTGTCTGGAATATCGATGTCGTTAAGGGCCTGCCCGACCAGAAAGAGACTGTGGTCTTTGGGGTCAATTACGGTTATTTTGCCTGTCGGCGAGAACAGCAAAGTATTTTGAATGCGACCGGCCATTATCAATGACTTTGATCCTGATATTGTAAAGGGTAAGTCAGCCATTGGGTCAGGTGCTGGCGCCTTTGTATCATAACGAGCCGTTAGCACGGTTTGTTTGAGTGATTGAGAAAGTTTTTCGGCTGCGCTATCAGGAAAGGAGGCTGTGACAATGATTGTTCGTTCTTTATCACCGAATGCTAAAATCCACTTCGAAAAGTCTGTGCCATAAGCAGTTTGTTTAACGGAGCAGAGTACTCCGGTGTAATCGCCTACGGTGACATCTTCCTTGCTTACTAGCTTCATTGCTCTGCTGGCTAGACCAGCTTCGTTGAAACCAGCAGTGGTTGCTTCGAAGGGCGAGGGCATCTCAGTCACCATAATCGAAGCCTGAGTCGCTTTGTCGATAAAACCTGAAAAATTAGGGGCGGCTGTAAAATTGTCAGTTGTTGCAATGCTAACCCTAGTGCCCCGGACTGGGGTTAGTGCTTTCGATGATTCTGTGTTCTTGGTTTCTGTACTCTGGGTTTCTGTGCTGTTAGCGTTGGCTGACGGCAGTATTGTCGTCAGTGCTAGAGCTGACATTGCCATTTTCAAGATTACGTTTTTCACCACTGTTTTCCCATTCTTCTCCGCAATTAGATAGTCTATCGGAAGAGAAATGGTTTGTGGTGATTTTACTTACATAATTAGTTAAGCATGCCTAGCATCCAGAGTACTACTATCGCCCCGGTTGGCACGCCCATAACCCATAAAATAGCTGCTTTTCCCATGATATTTTCTTATCCTCTGTTACTGCGAGAGTTCAGTGGTAGCGACGGACTGGTCTTGAGAAAGTTCCGAAATGATCTCGGAAAAGCCCACTCTACCTCTTGATCTTTCTAAAGAGTTTCTTGCAATATTAGTGAGCGCTCCTTAAGTTCTAGCAAGACGCTCTGCATACAGCTCCTGAGATGTTCTGCTGTGTGCTCAATAGCTAAGTTAGGTTGGTCACTGTTTGTCGCCTTTGCTAGACTAATTGGTTGCCCTGCTTCTATCCAGGCAATGCGGTTACCTTTTGCTGTGGTGCTGCCTATTATTAACTGCTCCATGCGATCAATTATTCGCCACAAGACGTCAATTGTGGTTGGCTGTTGCTGCAGTGTTGAGAGAAGAATTAGCAAATGCTGAACACGATCGAGGTCGTGAATGGCAGTTTGAAAACTACTGATGTTCTCTTTGCGCAGAACATTGTCAAAGCAGATTGGACTGTCAGTTTTGTTGTCAATTAGCCGTTGGAGCCTGCCCCTGACTGAATAGAGAAAGGTATTAATAGATGATTGATCGTAGCTTTGACTGCCTGAGAGGTTGGTGAAATTAGCTATATTCGTGGTGATAAAGAAACTTAGTTCAGCAAGCCTTTGATCTGCCGCTTTTGCCTCTGATCTCTTTCCATAGTGTTGTTCGAGGTGCCTGAGCAGACTAAAGAGGATACGCTGAACTCGTGCCTCTATAGGGCCGCTCCAACTGCTCATTCCGAGAAAATCTTCTTGCCTGCTCAAGCAATGTTTTAGTTGCGGGATAGCATTGTCTGAGACTTCGTAGTATATCGCTATGGGTATCACTTTAACGGTACGATTTGGATCGTGCTCTAAGCAGATTCTTTGAGCCTCAAGCATATTGCCAATCCCATCACGTTTGAGTGGCTGTAGAATGTCGTCTCTGCCAGTTACGTCACCTTCTGGGAAGATCACCAACTTCTGTTTGCCCTCGGTAATTAGCGAGATTGTCTCTGCTTTTGACTCTCTATCTTCTGGTGTCCCTCTGATTACAGAGTAGACTCCGCTGTTTTGCATCAGCCAGCCGCGCAGTCCTAGGTTTTCGTCAAATAATTCACGGGCAGCCAGGTAGTAGAAATCTTCCTGGCATTTCAGCGAGAGTGAAGCTACTACTGATGGGTCGCAGCGATCAATATGATTGACTGCCAAAATCACAGGGCAGTCGGTTGTCGATTTGACCACTTCGATGCAGTGTTCGCTTGGTCGAACTTCAAGTTTCTCCATTTTTAGTACGATTGGAACCATCGCCTTGACTAGGCTGAGAATAAATGGATTGGTTGTAGGCAGGATGAAGTCTGCAGGTGGCATTCCAAAATCACGTCTTTGGCTGAATTCTAAATCTCATAGGTCGTAAATCTCATAGCCCAGACGTCGGTTTGTCCTTCTGGTTCCCACTATTTGTTGTTTAGCTCGCCAATAGCTTGCATTACCCAATAGTGCAAGCGGCGATCTCCGGTCCAGTAGTTTGACATGGGTAAGAGAATCGCCAAGTCTTGTTTTTGGCCAAACCGAGAAATTATATTGAGGGCTCGAACCTTTGCATCTAGTTGACCATTCTTGATAATTTGACGCGCCACAGGGAGCGATTTGTCTAATTCGATGGTGGCAAGCAGATCTATGGCATTCGCCTGCGAAAGCGAATTTGAGTTTAAGGCAATCTCCTTAAGTTTTAAGGTAATTTGACCTGCAGCCTGCTGATTCTTTGCAATTTTTTCGAGTGCATCTTTGGCTGCGCTTGCTGAGCCTGAGTAAGGCTTTTCAAACTCGTCCATGAGAGCATCAATTGCCTCTGTCTCTTTTAAGTCACCTAGTCTAAATATTATCCAGTCGAGTGCTTGCGGCGGTAACTTCTGCTCTTTTAATTGTTGTACTAGAAATAGGCCTTCGTCTTTA